>NZ_JBTXLY010000001.1:0-463195 GCF_054871845.1 Ignatzschineria sp. LJL83 | reverse complement strand
GCTTTAGCTTCAACCAAAGCTGATCATTAAGTAATGTTTGGGGCATAAAATAGAGAGTTTGTATTGTTTTCTGGCGATTACATTTTACAACTCTCTATTTTTTTATTTCAAATGTTCAACAGACCCTAATATTTCAGAGATATATTAAAGAGAATTTATCCAATCCTAAATTTAACACAAAAAAAAAGCACCTCGGGGGGACAAAGCCTAGTAACGAGGTGCTCAATAGGGATGCATATACAATATGATATAATCTTTCCAACAATACAATAGGTTATTGACAATACTTTATATTAATTGATATTGATCATTCTTTCCTTTTAGTTCCTTACTTTTATGATGATCATTTACATATCTAGTCCAATTTTATCTACCTAGGCGTATTGTTTAACATCCATCCTAAACATTATAAAATCTATTAATAACGTGCATCTTTCGGTTTATTACCATTCGGCCAGTCGTTGACCTTCCCTTCAAAATCAGGTCTTGGGAGATGCGTGAAATATTCAGAAACATCCACAGCTTCTTGATCCGTTAAGACATTCCCTTGCCCCCAAGCACCCTCTTTATGAACCGACATCGGCATATTGTATTTCACAAAGCTTGCCGCTTTATAAGTACGTGCTAAGCCGGCACCGATATTGAAAGATTCTGGCCCCCAAAGTGGTGGAAAGATAATATTTCCGCGCTTATCTTTTAAACCTTCGCCCTGATTGCCGTGACACGTCGCACATTGCGCCGCATAAATGACCTGCCCTTTCACAGGATCTGGCACTAAACTCTCATCGATTGGACCTGCGTTCACGATATTTACCTTTGCATCTGCCGGCTGCGATTGACTGAGCCAATCCATATACGCAATCATCGCCTTCATCTCTTTCGATTCAGGATTCAACGGTTTTCCATTCATGGAACGCTGAAAACAGCCGTTAATGCGCATCGTTAAATCTGTCATCTTCCCAGATCTTGGCATCACTTTTGGATATTGATGAGACGTTGTCATGTAAGGATTGCCGTAATTCTCTTTCCCTTGATCCGTATGACAGCTATTACAGTTCATCATTGCCCCAACATTGTCCGGCAATATGCGCTTCGTTTCATTTAAAATGAGCTTTCCATACATAATCTCATCGGCATTAGGCTCTTTTAAAATCTCCAAATCTGAAGGCACTGTATACCACCCTAAATCCTCGCCCTCTTTAGTCGTCATTGCAAAACGCTCGGGATCAGATTCTGTATATTCCGTGGCAAATGCTGTGGTCGCAACCGTTGAAATAGCGAGCATTCCGGCAATAAGAGAGAATAACATCTTCTTTTGAAAATTCGTGGGAAGCGCCATCGCAATATTGAATTTCATATCTCGTTTCATATTCCTGTTCTCCCTTAGTTTAATGTAATATTCGGTGCTTTATTGCGAAGGAATTTGCGCATCTCAGCCACATCTTTCGGCGTGATTTCCGGCGCCGTATTATTCCAGCTATTACGAATAAAATTGATGATTTCCGTAATATGATCATCACTTAGATGATTAAATGCCGGCATTGTAAACGCCATGCGATCTGCCGGCGTTGAGGGCATTTTTCCACCTTCTAACGTGATTTGAATAATAGACTGCGCATTATTGGCAAGCACCGCACTATTGAGATTGAGCGCCGGGAAAATTCTCGGAACGCCTTCGCCATCTAAACGGTGACACGTGTAGCAATTCTCTACATATAAAATAGCGCCGGGATCACGATATTTACCAGAAAGGAGAAGATCCGTTGTCGTATCCACTTTTTCCGGCAATTCTAATATCTTATCCGGTGCCGGCGTGAGCTGTTTTAAATAGGCTGCTGTCGCTTCCAAATCCTGATCGCTCCAATATTGCGAGCTATGCTCCACAACATCCGCCATCGCTCCAAATGCGATCACTTTATCGGTACGTCCTGTTTTGAGGAATTCACTCACTTCCGCTTCGCTCCACAGTTTTAAACCTTGTGCTTCGCCTCGCAAGCTTTTTGCTCTCCAACCATCAATTAACGCACCTGAAAGGTAAAGTTCTGAATCATTGGACAACGCTTTTTCCTGATATGCAATTCCTCGTGGCGTATGACAAGCACCGCAATGCCCAGGTCCTTCCACAATATAGGCGCCGTGATTTTCAATCTCGTTCAAATTAGGATTGGGCGTGAACTCACGTTGCGGAGAGAATAAGAATTGCCAATATGCCACCGGCCAACGCATACTGATCACCCAAGGAAAGGTACTTGCGCCATTGTGCTTTTTCACTGCCGGCACAGATGTCATGAAATATGCGTAAATCGCTTCTAAATCTTCATCTGGCATAATGGCGTAGGAAGTATATGGCATTGCCGGATAGAGCGGCGAATCATCCTTTCTCACGCCATGTTTTACGGCATTCACAAATTCCGTTAGCGTGTAATTTCCAATCCCTGTTTCGGCATCTGGCGTAATATTGGTGGAATAGATTGCCCCAAATGGTGTTTGCATCGCTAAACCGCCGGAATAAGGTGCATCTCCCGGTACAGAGTGACATGCCGCACAATCAGAGAGCCTTGTGAGATATTTCCCTTTTTGAATCAAATCTTGGTCATATTGTACATTGGAAGCATTACTGGGTTCCGGCGCTTTACGGGATTTCATAATCCACATTGAACCGGCATAAGCGGCAATAAATCCGATGATCCCAATGACAATCAGCCATTTAATCACTCTCTTCATATTTCACTCCTTTGAAATATTGATATTGAAATTTGATATTGAAATCTGCTCTAAATTTTGTATTTAAATCTCGTCTTTAAATTGATATTGAAGATTAAAAATATTTTATAAGCTTTTATAAATTTTTATATTAAATAATTACTAATTTAAATATAATCTTACACTGAATATATAACACAAATAAAATGAAAAACATAAGAAATCAAAGACTTCCTGAAAACTATCCAAGTGGCGTATTGACAATTCTTAACTCAACTATCAAGACCTACTTTCAAACAATTAACAGATTTTTTTTATCCGCTTCCCGCCCAATATCTTCGCAACCTTTTTTTGAATGCTGAAATCCTTATAAATCTTTAGTCAAAGCACTACTCTTTCCTATGACTTTAATCAAAAACCTTCGATATTTTGGTAATCTACAAACGTGGTTCTTATCGCCCTTGATAAAGATTCCTGTACTAAAATTATTTTTTCCAGCGTATTCAGAGCATTCAAAGTAATACTATCAACCATTGAATTAATCCATGAATACAATTCATTGATACAATCACTGTTGAATCGCAAAAAAGATAAAAAAACCTCGATGATTTCACATCGAGGCTTTCCTTTTAGACATAAATATCAGCGATTTCTTTCTTTTTAACTCATAGTTATATCTATCTTTTTGTTGTCCTTAACAGCTAAATGCCTTTTATTTGAATTATTCGTAGAAATGACCGCGCTGACGGAGAAGCTCGCGATTCAAGTTAGGATTTTTTTCAAATGCTGCACGTCCGTGCATCCAGAATTCATTATTAAGTACAACTAAACTACCTACCGGCAATGCTAACTCAACCACGTTTTTCTCTGATTCGATTGATTGTGAAAGTTCTTTTAAGAATTTCGCTTCTTCAATTGTTTCAGGATATGCAAATTGGTCGATGAAGCAGATGCATGGTTTATTGTTTTTCAAGAAGAACAATTTACGGAATACGATCTCTTGAACATTTTTACTTGGTGGCGCAATGTATTGGAACTTGTGCTCACCTAATGGGCTCTTGTAGAACTTATCAAGCTCTGCCCAATCATCTAAGTGAAGTAAACGGCTCTCGCCACCTACTGCATTCTCTTCGATCATTTTCATCATCAAGAGCCAATCTGTCGCTTCGCTCACAAATGTACCATCTGTGTGCATTGTGAAGAGACGATATGCTTGACGAAGATAAGAGTCACTGCTGTCAGTATCTCTTACTTGGAAACGTGCATAGTATTTGCCCGTCATTGAGTCAAAGTTTGAGATTCCTACTAAATGTGCAATCGCTGTAGAGAAAATTACATACTCATCTGTATCTTCAGTAACGCCTTCAACACCAATTGTAAAGCCGCCTGTTTCACGATCATTGATAATGTTACGAAGCATATTGCCGAACTCGTTACCGATCTCTTCATCTAAGTAGCTCGCAATCACTTGACGCTCATACGGCGTATATTCAAGATGCTGAACACCAATACCTTCTTCACGAATACGGTTTAAGAAGTTCGCAACCACTTCTTTCGATAACTTAATGTTTAAAATACGTTTAGATTGTGGATTGTAATCTACTTCGATTTTGTCATTTTTTTGAATATACTTAGACATATTTAATTCTCCAATTTTTGCGAGCAACCGGTTTCCCCTAGCGCTCTATAGTTGTAATGTATTTTAATTTCAATCTTTTTTAATGTTGTTTACTACTTAAAATTTGTTTTGAGCTATTAACGATCTTCACTTTTTATTGCTTCTCAGCTTTGTTTTTCAACTTTCTTTAGGCAATAAAAAAACCAGAGAACATGAACTATGATTTTAAATATATACGCCGGCATCCGGGATATATCATGACATCCATAGTCTTTTGTTCACTGGTTTATCCATTCTCATGTGTCGTGGCTAAACGATCTCCGAATGGTTTGGCAGTTACTATTATTAACAGCTCTTAAATTCTTTTGTATCACGTAATCGGTAGTGGGAAAGAACAGTGGTAACTGCTCTGCACGACGCTGATTGATACTGTTGTTAGAATGTAGCATGCAACTAAAATCTTTGCCAACTCTTTTTTTGAATTTATCCCCAATCGTCATCAAATTTTCATATTCAACTGTTAGGAAAGCGATCAGAAAAACCTCTAACAAACTGATTATCAATAAAAATAACTCACTTCATGAAAAACATCTAAAAATGTCTATTTTTCACAAATGTCACAAATATTCTCAATATTGAAGAACAATTTCAGGTAACAATACAAAAAATGTTCTGCAAAACCGCCCTATTCTATTCCCTGATTCCTGATTCCTGATTCCTGATTCCTGATTCCTGATTTTATTCTGTATCGGAATATCAATATGTTTCTACTTGCTTCAATTTATATCAATACTGACTTCAAAAAACTCTAGCCTAGAATTTTTCATTATCGCCTTTGAATTATCGCTTCTTCACGTTTTGATATTGATGCTCTAAATCTCGAAGTGCGGCAATCAATGCGCTTGTCGCTTTTCCACGATAACTATCGTTAATAGCCTCAATCATCACATCAATCCCATCATTTAAACTATAACCCCGAAGAAGTTTCCCAATAAAATCCCGTCCAAGTTCCGTAATCAGCGTGCAATCTGCCGATAAAATCACACCATATTTAGGTTCAATCTCAACAGTAATTGTCATTGATTCAAACACTGTTTTCGCCGCCATTCCTTGTGGCAAACGCGCATATCCCGCTAAAAAAAGCGTTTTGCTATTCATTTTTTTACGTCCTTCTTTTGGTCATTATCGAACTGTTATCGAGTTGTTATCAAATGTGTTAGATGATTTTTTTGGTGATTTTTTGATGATTCTTAAGGCTTTTGGGATTTTTATTCCTCTCATTATAAAGCTGAAACAACTCTCAGATATCCATTTTCTCTATCTTACAAGATGTTACGGTTTTTCTTTTTATTCAAAATTGTGAGAATGAAAATATTCTAGCTGAAAACCAAAAATCCTACCGGAATAATTACTCGCTCTTTTCCCATTCTAGGTAGGATTCATTATAATAAGCGCAATTTGAATCTGTTTTTATCGGTATTAGTAGTTTTAGCAGTGTTATCGACTTACTATCATTTTTCACAATCTCAACAATAGGAAATTCAACATGTCTACCTTGACTTGCTTTAAAGCTTACGACATTCGCGGAAAACTGGGAAGCGAGCTTCACGAAGAGCTCATCTATAAAATTGGTCGTGCTTACGGCGATATTTATCAACCCAAAACCATCGTTGTGGGCGCAGACATTCGCTTAAGCAGTGAAGGTTTAAAGCAAGCACTTATTCGTGGTTTAAACGATGCCGGCGTTGACGTACTCGATCTTGGAATGACAGGAACGGAAGAAGTCTATTTCGGCGCATTTCATTTAGATGTTCAAGGTGGCATTGAGATCACTGCAAGCCATAATCCTATCGACTATAACGGCTTAAAACTCGTCAGAGAAGATGCTCGCCCAATCGGTATGGAAAGTGGCTTAAAAGAGATTCGTGATCTTGTAGAAAGCGAAGAGTTCAGAGCCATTACGGAAAAAGGTACAACTGCTTCTTACGATATTGTGCCGGAATATGTATCGCATCTTCTGACGTATCTTAATATCGATCAGATTCGTCCTTTAAAACTCGTCGTCAATGCCGGTAATGGCGCTGCGGGGCATGTGATTGATGCTTTAGAAGCTCGCTTTCAATCGCTGAACATTCCCATTGAATTTATTAAAATCCATCACGAAGCAGATGGCACCTTCCCCAATGGGATTCCTAATCCGATTCTCATTGAAAATCGCGATAGCACAAGAAATGCCGTATTAGAACATCAAGCCGATATGGGCATTGCATGGGATGGTGATTTTGATAGATGTTTTCTCTTTGATGAAACCGGCGCATTTATCGAAGGATATTATATCGTGGGGCTTCTTGCACAAGCATTCTTGACCAAAATGCCCAATGAGAAAATCGTGCATGATCCAAGACTTATTTGGAATACGCTTGCGATTACCGAAGAATTTAAAGGGAAAGCGATTCAATCCACATCAGGTCATGCATTTATCAAAGATGCGATGCGTGAACACAATGCCGTTTATGGTGGAGAGATGAGCGCACATCATTACTTTAGAGATTTCTCTTATTGCGATAGCGGGATGATTCCTTGGTTATTGGTAGTGAACCTACTCTCTTCTACGAAGAAACCGCTTTCAGAGCTTGTGAATTCTATGATTACGGCATTTCCATGCAGTGGTGAAATTAACTTTACCGTAAAAGATTCCAAGCAGACCATTGAGGCAATCCTTAAACATTATCAACCACAAAATCCTGAACTTGATACCACAGATGGCATCAACTTAAACTTTGGGGAGTGGCGTTTTAATGTTCGCGCATCGAATACCGAGCCACTTCTGCGCCTGAACATTGAATCAGATGCCGGAAAATCGCCAAAACCGATGCAACACTATATTGATGAACTCACAGCACTCATTCAAAATTCTTAAATGAAAACTGCTGGTTGAATAGGATTAATAGATCATTATCCCTATGCAACCTATGATAAAAAGGTGCTTACTCTCTGAGTAGCACCTTTTCTTTTACTTTTAGTGATTAATCTTCTTGATAGCCTTCAGGATTCGTTGATTGCCAACGCCAGCTATCTTGTAACATCTCTTTTAAACCATATTGAGGCTTCCAGCCTAACTCATCAATAGCTCTTCCATTGTTTGCGTACGAGATTGCAACATCTCCTGCTCGTCTTGGAGCGAAACTAAAAGGAATCTGAATACTATTCACCTGTTCAAACGTGTTTTTCATCTCTAATACAGAGGTGCCATCACCCGTACCAATATTCCAAGCTCGGCATCCACTATTATCTAAGCGATTATTCAATGCACACAGATGAGCATTTGCTAAATCAACCACATGGATATAATCACGAACGCCTGTACCATCCGGCGTATCATAATCATTACCAAAAATAGAAAGCTCCGCCCTTTTACCGACAGCGACTTGGGTAATATACGGCATTAAATTATTGGGAATCCCTTGAGGATCTTCTCCAATTAGCCCGCTTTGATGCGCACCAATCGGGTTAAAGTAACGTAGCAGTGCCACAGACCATCTTGTATCGGCAATAGCCACTTTTTCTAACATCTGTTCTGCGATTAATTTTGTATAACCATAGTTATTTGAGGGCATTCCTGTCGGCATTGTTTCTTCTAAGGGAGAAGGATTCGCTTCATCATATACCGTTGCCGAAGAACTAAAGACCATATGAAATACTTCTGCTTTTTCCATCGCTTTAATAAGAGAAATAGAGCCTGAAATATTATTATCAAAATACTTTAATGGCTCTTTCTCACTTTCACCCACCGCTTTCAAACCGGCAAAGTGAATAACTGCATCAATTTTATGCTCTGAAAATAAGACATCCAAACAAGCTGAATCTCGGATATCTCCTTTAATAAAGGTTAAAGATTTTCCAGATAGCTTTTCTACTCGTTGTAGTGCAATCTTGGAGCTATTCGATAAGTTATCAAGCACAATTACTTCAAAACCATGAGCTAAAAGCTCTAAACAGGTATGTGAACCAATATAGCCTGCACCACCAGTTACTAAAATTATCTTATTTTGCATGATTTTTTTATTCCTTTCTGTTGATTTCTGACTACCTCCTTCTATTAATAAAATACTTGATTCCTAATTTAAAAATCTATAAATGCTTCTTTAACACTCATCACCTATTATGAGTTAGTCCTGTTCCCGTAACATGAGAATGAGCCCCTGCGTAGAAGAATCTAATTGTGAAAATTCTACCTCATCCATTCCCGACAATAACGGCAATAATTGATTGGCGATCTCTTTCCCTTTCTCAACGCCCCACTGATCAAAAGGATTAATATTCCAAATCACCGATTGCACAAACACCTTGTGCTCATATAGAGCGATGAGCATACCAAGAGTTTTCGGCGTTAAGGCTTTCACTAAAATGGTTGTACTTGGCTGATTCCCTTCATATTGCATTTTTGCTCTTAATGCAGAAGTGCTTCCGCAATCCTCTTGATTTTTTACCGCTTGAAGCTTCACTTCATCTACTTCATTGCCAAAAGCTAATAATCTTGATTGCGCCAAGCAGTTAGCAAGAGATAATTGATGCTGTTCAATTAACGCTTCTGAATTTTCATGATAAGTAAATTGCGCCCTATTATAACGCTCAATCGGCGCAATAAAATCTGCACTGACAGAATGTGTTCCTTGATGCAAAAGCTGATAGAAAGCATGTTGCGCATTTGGCCCAACTTCTCCCCAAATAATCGGACATGTTGTGTAATCAATGACTTCATCTTCCCGATTAATCGATTTCCCATTCGATTCCATTTCTAGCTGTTGCAAATAGCTCGCAAAGTATTTAAGCCTGCCATCGTAAGGCAAGATTGCATGGGTTTGCATATCAAGATAGTTACTATTCCAAATGCCGATCAAGCCCAATAATACCGGAATATTACGCTCAAAGGGTGCTTCCCAAAAATGTTGATCCATGCAGTAAGCACCATCTAAAAAGGCGCGAAATCCTGAAACACCAATGAGGAGCGCAATGGGTAATCCAATGGATGACCAAAGTGAGTATCGTCCGCCCACCCAATTCCATAATTGCAATTGATGATCTTCATGAATGCCCCATTTTGTCATTGCGTCATGATTCGCCGAAACGCCAATAAAGTGATTTTTTAAGGTAATGGGGCTATCACCTAACGCTTTAAACAGCCATTGCCGAACAGTTTCTGCATTCGTTAATGTATCAATCGTGCCAAACGATTTAGAAGAGATAATAAAGAGCGTTGTTTCTGGGCGTAATCGATAAAGAAGATCTGAAAGTTGGCTGCCATCAATCGTTGAAACAAAATGAATCCCTAATGGCTTTACCGTTTTCACTTCAAAATCTGATAATGCCGTTGTTGCCATAAGTGGCCCTAAATCAGATCCGCCCACGCCGATATTTACCACATCTGTAATCACTTCACCTGTAGCACCGCGATATTGTCCGGCATGGATTTTTGTGACTAAATTCGTCATCTTTTCAAACGTTGCTTCAATCTCACCGGCAACTTCTTCTTTATCAAGGAGATTGCTTAATGCTTCTTTCGGCGCTCTCAATGCCCAATGCATCGCCGCTCGATTTTCACTCTGATTCACCCTTTCTTGACTAAAAAGACGATTAATCCATTGTGATAAATCCCGCTCTTCTGCCAATTCCACGAGCGCATTTAGCACATTTTGATCTAATCTCTGCTTACTATAATCAAAGAGTAACTCTTCTAATTCTTGGGAAAAATGCTCAAATCTTTTAGGATCTTCCTGAAAAATTGCCGTGAGATGTTTCTCTTTAAATTCCTCACTCAACGCCTGTAACGCTTCATCTGCATGCATCTTGTAATGCGCTTGTTTTTCTATCTCTTTCATTATCGGCCAATTCCTTCGTAGATAAAACCAAGAGATTTCATATAACTTGGGTCATAAATATTACGGCCATCGAGCAACAACGGAATATTCATCTCTTGTAACAAAAGAGAATAATTAGGGCTGAAATATTCCGTCCAAGCGGTTAAAACGCAGAGCGCATCGGCATTTTCAATCACGTCATATTTATCATGGCAAATAATCAGGTCTTCTCTTTTCCCATAGATTTCTTCAATCTCCGGCAAAGATTGTGGATCATGCAACTTTACAATCGCACCCTGATACCAAAGCGCCTGTAATAAATTATGCACCGGCGAATTGTAGCTACTGGCACTATTTTCTTTAAAGGAAGCGCCCCAAATGCCAATCACTCGATTTTTCAGATCTGTTTCAAAAAATTTCCAGAGCTTTCTAAAAACCAGCTCTTTCTGCGCTTCATTAATTTCCCATACTTGAGAAAGTAACTTACTTTTTGTGCCAACTTTGGAAACTTCATCTGTCAGCATTAAAATATCATGAGAGAAATTTTCTCCACCGAATCCAACTCCCGGCGAAAGGTAAGTCGCTCCAATTCGAGAATCTGCCGCAAGTCCTTGTTTCACATTTAAGATATCAATCCCTAACGATTCAGCGACATTTGCTAAATCATTCATATAACTAATTCGGGTTGCCAACATTCCCGAAATACTGAGCTTTGTAAATTCCGCATCGAGAATGGGCATAAACAGATATTGATTATCAAGAGGATAAAAAGGACGCAATAGCTCCTTGAGTAATCTCTGAGATTCCGCACTTGATACACCAAGCACCACTTCCTTCATATTTAAGAAGCTATCGATAGCGCTTCCTTCCTGCAAAGTATCTGGAAAATAGACCCAATTGTCGGAAGCTTGTTCTTGCTCTTGTTTTTCCGAAACATCAGATGATGACATTAGAGATACCTGCATCAACGCTTCTTGTAATCTTGCCGTTCCATGAAGACCAAAGGTAGAACCGTTAATCATCATCCGGCTCTTGAAGGACTCTTTTCTCGGCAGAGATTGAAGCGATTTGATCGCTAGTAGTTCTTGATCTGCTGCATAACTCAAGATATAACATTCTACGTCATTAGAAAGATCTTCAATATCAATTAGTTGCAGATTACCTTTTTCAATCATCTCTTTTAGACGATAGTTAATTTCTCTATCTTGATAATCAATTGTTTGATCAGATCGATCATTCATTACCCAGAAAACCTGATTACCACATTCCGCAAAAAGTAGAGATAATACCCCTGCTTGAAGCGTTGATCCTAAAATAGCTATTTGCATCTATTGATATCCTAAAATATATTTTGGAAATATCCCAAAGAAAACGATGTATTCAGATATATTCTTAATAACAAATATTCAATCATAAATATCTAAAACCGTTTCTGGTGTGATCCAAATCCGATCATATCCCGATTCAATTCAAGACAACTTCATATGTTAATCATTCATCGAATCGCAAGTGGTTTGAACCATCTTTTTAAACTCAGAGCCTAAAACAGGATGCGAAACGCCATAATGTAAAATTGCTTCTAAATAGCCAATTTTACTACCGCAATCAAAGGTTTTTCCATGCATACGATAGGCATCAACCGCCGATTCTTGCTGCAACATGGCAATTGCATCGGTTAACTGAATTTCATTGCCGGCGCCTTTTGGCGTTTTTTCTAATAGTTCCATAATGCTTGCCGGCAAGATATAACGGCCAATTACCGATAAATTGGAAGGCGCTCTACCAATCGCTGGTTTCTCGACAATCCCTTGCATCTGAATACTTTCACCTTTTAGCGGTGCTTCCGCAACATCCACAATGCCATATTGATCGACTAAATCACTTGGCACTTCTTCCACCATAATTTGTGCATGTCCTGCTTTCTCAAATTGCGTCATCATCGTTTTCAAATCATTATCTGAAAACTGAGAATCTTGTCCGTTGTAAACCAATACATCCGGCAATAAGACGGCAAAAGGTTCCTTTCCCACGAGTGGCTTTGCACATAATACCGCATGTCCTAAACCCAATGGTGCACCTTGTCGAACGCTCATTACTTTTACATTTGGTGGAATAATGGCTTCAATTTCCGCTAAGATATCGAGCTTGTTTTTCTCTTGAAGAATCGTTTCAAGCTCAAAATTTTTATCAAAATAATTTTCAATACTCGCTTTAGAAGGATGCGTTACCAAAATAATCTCTTCAATGCCGGCATTTACCGCCTCTTGCACCACATAATCAATCACAGGACGATCCACAACGGTGACCATCTCTTTCGGAATCGCCTTACTTGCCGGCAAAAAACGTGTTCCAAGCCCTGCAACAGGCAATATTGCTTTTCTAATTTTCGTCATGTTAATTATGCTCTTGTTTTTCGTATTTTCTGATGTCGATTAATATAAAATCGAAGCATTTAATGAATAATTACCCGATATGATAACACCGATAATTTTTCAATTACCGGTGTTATCTCAATATACTCATACTGAATTCTAATAAATATCGTCAATGAATATCTCTAATGAATATTATTTCTACAATTTACCATTTAAGAGTTTGCATTAATCCTTGTAACTGCTTCCATTTACGTGCTGGCCAATGGGTTTTTAGCGTTGATTTTTTCAACTTATTCGTTTGTAATTCTCGCTCTTTTGCCAAAGATTGAAGTATTGTTTCGGCGTTTGTGAGTTTTCCGGTACTGATATTGAGATATTCAGGATATAGAAGTAACGTGCCGGCAATCAGCTCACTTAGTATGAGTTTTCGCAATCTACGATTTTCTAACCGATGTCGATCTTCCGTTAATCCCCAGCCGGCATAAAAAGGAATGCCGTAGCAATGCACTTTTTTACCACGAAGCAGAGCTTCAAAGCCGGCAAGGGATGTCATTGTGTGCAGCTCATCACACTTTTCAATGAGCGCCATAATATCTGTTTCCGGCATGATAATATCGGCGTATTTCAGCGCTTCATTCTCGGCAATTTCCCCAATCCGATTGCCGCTCACGACATCTGGATGCGGTTTATAGATAATGTATGCTTTCGGATTTTGCCGGCGAACTTCTTTCAATAAACCTAAATTTGTTGAAATATCCCGAGTTCCCGTTTGAATAGAAGCATCATCTTCCACTTGCCCCGGCACAAGAAAAATCTTTTGATCTTTTGGAAAGATATCTGTGATTTCATAAGAACCCACATTATATTTCCCGACCTTTTCCGCCACTAACTGAGCTTGTAATGCTTCTGCACGTTTCAGCAAATCTTCCGTGAAATGCGTATTTTCTAATATATGCTCTAATCGAGATACCTTACTCGCATCAAAATAGATTCCTAAATCATCAATCACAAGCGATCTCGGCGCAACTAAATTTGAGCCAAGCCCTACCGAGCGAATAAAGCCATCTTCCATTCTTAATACCGAAAGATTCTCCCGATTCGCCCAAGTTTCTAATTCCGGAAACTTCTTTCCCCATAGTAGAAGTCGGATATTGTTATTAGTGTTTCTATCAATATGGTCATTACTATCCTTATGGGTATGATCATTACCCTGATTTTGATGAATCTCTATATACGCTTGTTGTAATGCTTTCGGATTTTTAAAAAATCGAAGTTGGTTTCCCGTTGTCTTTAGAAAAGGACTCATTATCCGGCGTTTCCACCAAGAAAGTCCGGCAATCCAGATTTCCCCTTGTAGTAACATTTCTCGGCGCTTCATCATGATGAGATATTCGATGACATCAAAAATCGAACCGCGTTCACTCGTAAAAGGATTAATATACCGGCAATATTGCACATAACTTGCCGTAAAGAGCTCTAATAAAGTTCGAGGTTCTCTTCGCCCTTCTGCTTGAAGCTTTGTAATGCCGGCATTTCGATCTTCCGTCAATCCCCAGCCGGCATACCACGGCAAACCAAAAGTAATCACTTCTTTACCAAGTAATAATGCCTCAAATCCCATTTGCGACGTTGCGACATACACTCTATCCATCTTTTCAATCAAAGAATGCGGATGAATATCCTCCACTAAAAAGTGAATATGCTGGTACTTTTCTGGCGCTTCGTTTTTCATCGTCAAAAATTCTGCAAAATGCCCCTGCTTCTTACCGGCAAGCACATCTGGATGCACCTTAATCCAAATTTCCGCCAACGGATTTTCTGCAATTGCAGCATTCAGCATCTCTGTAAACGTTGCCGACGTAGCACCACCGTAAAGCAGAGACATATCGCCAAAAGTCTGATCAATCACTAATACTTGCGGTTTAGATGTATCTATTTGAAGAGATTGTGGAATGCCTTCTAAAATATGGTTATATTTCGTTAAACGATTTTCCACCACTAAAGCAAGTGCCTTTTCTCCATCAGAAAGCGAATGCTGCAAAGCATCTTGATCTAAAATCATCGCCTCTAAGCGAGAAGGCTTCGTCGCATCGTAGTAAACTCCTAAATCATCCACCACAAGTGATAACGGATCTTCGCCATTCACGCCCAAATCCATAGAACGAAGGAAGCCATCTTCTATTAAAATAAAACCTTTATTGGTACAGCTTTTCGCGATTTTCTCTGCTCGAATCCCGCTTCGCTTTTTACCCCACCCCAATACCAATATTTGATCAAAGTCTTGAGGAATCCCTTTCTTTTCCGTACTAGAAAAAAAAAGATACCATTTTTCCTGATGACGCCATAATCCAAAACTTAATAAAGGGATCTCTATTTTATTCATTTCAGTCCTAACAACTCGCCAAAAAACTAATAATTTTTTCTGGTGTTGTATCTTCCTTTGTATAAGGATGGTGATAACGAGGGTATAAAATGTACGCCCCTGCTAATAACTCACTAAGCCCAAGTTTTCTTGTGCGCCTTTTATTAATCTGTCGGTCATCTGTTAAGCCCCAGCCTGAATAAAAAGGACAACCTAATGTTGTCACTTTAATTCCTCGTAATAATGCTTCAAAACCAGAAAGGGAAGTTATCGTGTATACATGATCTATTGTTTTAAATGATTCTGACAATGGTACTTCTTCATTTAACACTAAAACTTCTTTATATTTCCCCACTGCCCCTTTTCTAAGCCCATTCAATACATCTGGATGGGGTTTATAAATTATCTGAGCACCAGGATTTTCTGCAATAGCCAATTCTAATAAATAATTAGAATTGTATTTTTTATAACAACCATACTTTATTGAAGCATCATCTTGCACTTGCCCTAAAACTAGGATTCTTTTTTTTACTTTAATACCATATAATTCATCTACAGAAACGGCACTGTCTGGATTATATTTACTGACCCCTGTTATTAACAATAACTCCCTTAATTTATCAGACCTCATTAGTAACTCATGATCATTTTTAAAATCATAAGTCTGTAATATAATTTCCAATGTGGAAGCTTCCCTACAGTTGTAATATAGTGTTTCACTATCAAAAACTAATGACGCTGGGGGAGTATGTTTGGCTCCTAATTCTTTAGATCTTAAAAAACCATCTTCAACAAAAAAATAAGGAATATTATTTTTTTTCAAAAATTGTAGTAAAAAATCAGGTGCATTCATTCCCCATAACAAAAAACCATCTCCAAAATTTTCTAAAATTAATTCAGAGTAATTTTCATTGAAGTTTTTTTGGGTCAAACAAAATGGTAAAAATATTAAATTATTGTGCGGAAACCAAGTTTTCAGAAAAGACTTTTTCCAATCTGAAAAATGATAACAATAAAGATTTTTCTGACCAAGAACACTAAACTCCTCTCTTTTATTTTTTTTAGCATCTCTAAAAAATTGCTTAGGTTGATTAAATAGTTTTTTTATTTTTCGAAAATTCATACGTTTTATTTACTACTCTACATTGGTTTATCATATGTCCAAATAATCCCTGTTTTAACTATTCGGCAAGGATTCCCTGCAACGATAAGATGACTATCTATAGTGCCTGTTACAACAGTACCCGCCCCTATAACTGTATCTGATGATATTTTAGTACCTTTTAACACAATCACATCATCACACACCCAAACTCTATCACTAATATATACACTCTTATTCGGATTTAAGATTTTTCTAGTATCCTTGCATAATATACTATGTTCATCACTAGTTCTTACTACTATGCCCGTAGCAAATAAACAGTTATCACCAATAACAATTTCTTTATTAGGTCTGCATAATAAAGAGATATTATTAGTAGATCTGAAGTTTTTCCCGATCTTAACGCTACCTTTCGTATCTATTCGAATACTGCCTCTAAAATTACAATTATCACCTAAATATAATGTACTATGACTCCCTGTAAAAATAACTTTCAGTTTGCATGACTTAGGAAAATTTCCCCCAATAATTATTAGATTGTTTTTACCACCGATAGTTTCATGAACTTCCAAATTAATCTGCCAATCAAATGTAATATTATTTTCAAAAATAATAGATGTGTTCATGATTACCCTTACATTAATATTCTATTCAAAATACTTGCTTCCCTATCCCAATTATGGGGATAAAATTTACCAATATTGTTATTAGAAAAATAATGCTCTGAGCGATTATTTTCCTGGTTACCAAATGAAAAGCCAAATACCCAATCCTTTGGAATTTTCCCTCGAATTAAATATATCCAATATATTATTGCAAGCCCCGCGGAAGGAGATGTACCTAATTCTTTTATTAAATCGTAATATACCCTAGACGGAATAAATAAAAAATCAGTATCAGAAATCTTCGCATCCCATAAAAAATCATCGAATGAAGAATTTCTAAAAAGAGTATTATTGCCGGATTGAATCACTCCTTTGAAATCCACTGTGTTTTTTCTTTGAATATCAATAAAATAACCACCTTTCACCCAATAATCAGTTTTAAAACCATAATCTTCAGAAAATCTACCGCCTGTTGCAAAATTATTAAATCTAATAACTAAGCTAGCGCTGTCTATCTGAATACCATTTCCTGTATTTAATTCTGTGGGGCCATTACCAACAATTGAAATTTTATTTGCATTTTTAATTTGGTTTTCAAAATTAGATTGACAGGATAATAATTCATTATAGGCTTGAACTCTCAAGCTATTATCTTCAAAAGTTTCCTGATAATACATTTCAAGTGTAAAATACTTTCTCTTTAATTCGGGGCGGATCGAAGGATATAACTCATTCACATCTGTATAGCGACCAAACTCATATAAACATGCACATAAAAAATTTTTTTGAACAGGACTTAGACTTTTATATTTTCCTTTAATAACCTGAATATGTTTATATAAATATGGAGAAACCCCTTGAGATTCCCATAAAAACTGACATAAAAAATATCTTGCAGCTATATGGTCAGGTACTTTCTCTAATATATTCTCTAAAACATCTACTGTTTTCGAAATATTATATTCCCCAGACTTTCTTAAAAGATTAACATAACTCATCTTTAATTCATTAGAATTAGGATGTTTTATTATAGCTTTTTCTATAAAACGACAAGCATCTACATATTCTTCATTTAGCTCATAGAAATAAACATAAGCATTAACTAACTTTTCTTTCCATGGATGTATAGCCCAAAGACTAAGCAATATTTCCCTTGCTTCTAAATCCGATATTTTTTTATCCCTAACGTCATTTTTAAAATGCCCTAAATTAAAAGATTCATAAGTTAGCTTTTTATTAACTTTATCCTTAGTATTAACAGGTAATTGGGAATGAATTATTGGTTTCTCTTCCTCCTGAAATGAGTTGTTTTTAGCCATAAAAATAAATGACAAGTATTTACTATCTAAAAGAAAATGTTTGGGGTTCTTCAAAAGTTTTCTTAACTTTCTTAAAAATGAACTATTCATTTATACATCCCCCTTTAAAACTTGATTTCTTATTAAAGAATACGCATTCTTTTTTTCAGAGCATTCATAGGATTCAATAAAATTGATAGCATTCTCTCTAGAACCAACATTAACAATCCTATTATTGCCACCATTTAAAATGTCATCATTATTATCAATATTCTTATTTAGATAGACAGAATAATTATTGATGATGAATATAGAATTATTATAATCAAAAAACTCAGAAACCATAAAATCACTAATAGAAATGATTGTCCCATAATGAGAATATGACACATGCGCTTCCGAAATATAATTTAATTTACAGTTTATCTTTTGGGTAATTTCTTTTAACAATGATTCGCTACCAACAAAATCAACACTCTCATAAGATGCCAGCAAAATACTCAATTTATTAAAGTCAACAGCCATAAGATCCTTTATCTTATTAGCCCAAAGAATAACATTATTATTCTCAACTTGAACAAAACGATCTGGTCCTTTAATCCCACTAAAATAGATATTAGATAAATGGGAAAATCCATATTGGTTTAATGTATAGCCATGCTTACTAAGTATAGATTTTTCACAATATAATATTTTAATATTTAGTTTTTTTCGCAATAAATAAACATCATTTATGTGTAATGGAAATTCACTATCTAGAACAACTACTTCAGCTTTAGATCTTTTTATGATACCTTCTAATTCTGAAGTAGAAGAATAATTAGCTGAAATATTATAATCACAAATATCTTTTATTTCACTATAATACGATCCATGATAAGCAACTGAAACACGGGTATTTTCTAAGATATTATTATAATTTTTATGGAAAAATCTAGCCATGGCCAAAGTTGAAGATACAGCTAAAATATTAATAGGTACTTTAGTAGTTACTATTGTCGGTACACCCCCTAATTTAGTTACCATATCATTATGAAATGATGCATAACTAATCCCTTTATAGATATTAGAGTTATCTCCCTTAATGTAAGATTCAACATGGCTGATTCCCGATATAAAATCAAGATTTAAAGCATCTAATACATCTTCAAAATGCTGAGGCTTTGCTTGAGTATCTATCGCAACTTTGATCAATTCAATTAATGTGTCTATATCTGCGAGCGGAGCAACTCTCAATATTGGAGGTGGGGCCATTTCTTTGTTTCCCCCAACATCCCAAGCGACAACGGACGTTCCCACAGAAAGAGCCTCCAAGATAGCCATAGAGCAGTTTTCAAACTTACTCAGAGATATAGCTACTTTTGATCTAGCAAGAATATCAAATTTACCCTCACCTTCAATATGATCAACTATTGTTAAGTTAGAGTAGTCTCTACTAAATTTAATCTTCTGCTCTTGTTTACCGGCTATCAAAACATTTAAATTACTAGGTAACTTTTGCATTAATTCATCAATAAACTCGTTTCCTTTTAAGTCATTAAACCTACTAAGAAAAATAACATCAATATCTTTTTCAGATTTCTCTCTAAATAAATGAAGTTGCTTTTTTATAGGATTTTTATAAACGTGAATATTATCAATATCTAATTCATCTTTTAATAGTTCTAACATACCATAAGATGGGGATGAAACTGCTTTAGCTTTATACATTGCTCTAACTTCATCAGAAAATCTAGCTTCATCAGGAGATTCATGAATTATTTTCTTATATAAAAAATAGGGGCAATGCATACGTATATGAACATTATATTCATTACTTAAATATAAACTTGGGGACTGCGATTCTGCACATTCTATAACATCATAATAGCTAGCTCCTTCTCGCTTTAAAACATTTGAAATATATCGTCTAAATTCTTGCATATTCATAGGATATGGCTTATTGATTACATCATAACCATTATCTAAAAGACCATTTAACTCTTTAATATAATTACCAACACCATTACTAAAATTAGGATCCAAAACAAAGTGATTAATTAATAATTTTTTCATAAATATTATTTTCCTCTTCCTCTTAATTTATTCTTAGTGGATTAAAAGATTTAATAACTTCATCTATCGATTTCAGTCTTAATAAAAAGTCATACAATAAAGATAATGGCAATGCACTTGGCCCATCGCATTTAGCGCTATTTGGATCTTCATGAGCTTCTAAAAATAGTCCGGCAATCCTTGTAGCCATTCCTGCCAAAGCAAGATCCACAATCTGCTCTCTTCTTCCGCCGGAGGCTTTATCATTCGAATTACGTTGTTGTAGCGCATGAGTCACATCAAAAATAATAGGAGCATTATTACTAACCTGCTTCATTACCCCAAATCCAAGCATATCTACTACTAAATTATCGTAACCAAAGCAGGTACCTCGATCACATAGCATGATTTGATCATTGCCTGCCTCTTGAAACTTTTCGACGATATTTCCCATTTGTGAAGGGCTTAAAAACTGAGGTTTTTTCACATTAATGGGCTTTCCTGTTTTAGCCATAGCGACTACTAAATCCGTTTGCCTTGCCAAAAATGCAGGAAGCTGTAAAACATCAACATATTCAGCTACAATCTCTGCCTGATAAGGTTCATGAATATCGGTAATAATTGGAACATGAAACTCTTCTTTAACTTTTTTAAAGATTTTCATTCCTTCTTCTAACCCAACTCCGCGATATGAGTGAATTGAAGAGCGGTTAGCTTTATCGAAAGAACCTTTAAAGACTAAAGGAATATCTAATTCGCTAGTCACTTTTACATAATGCTCACATGCTTTTAATGTACTATCTAAATCTTCAAGAACATTAATCCCCCCAAAAAGGGTAAAGGGTGCATCATTATCAACCATAACATCATTAATTTTAATCATTATTTATTAAGTCCTATATAATTTTTTTTATATTCCAGGCTGTTCAAAAACACCAACCACAATACCTTCACTATTTTTAACGACTAATGTTCTAATCTTATTTTCTTGTAATATTTTTTCAGCTTGTACCAAGTATTCTGTATCAAGCACTTCATGTGGTTTTTTTGTCATAATTTCTTTAGCTGCCACATCAATATTCATATTATTTGCAACTAATGCTCGTCGAATATCCCCGTCTGTAATAATACCTTGGAAATTTTGGTTATTACCTACAAATGCAACACCACTTTTCGTCTCTGTCATTTTTAACAAGCAGTCAGCAAGCGTAGTATTTTCAGAAACAAAGGGGAGATCTTGCGTATTCATGTAGTCCGAAACACGACTTAATAGCTTCCGCCCTAAACTTCCCCCTGGGTGGAATTTCGCAAAATCTTCAGGTTTAAAATCTCTCACTCGCATTAATGCGACAGCTAATGCATCACCTAAAGCAAGAGTAATTAAAGTAGATGATGTTGGCGCTAAGTTATTTGGACAGATTTCCCTCTCAACTCCAATATCAAGAAATACATCACTATGTTTAGCTAATGTAGATTCAGAATTCCCTGTAATACCAATAATTTTATTACCAAAACTTTTAAGGCTAGGAATAAGTTTGTTGACTTCGTCAGTTTCACCACTGTAAGAGATAAGTATCAATACATCTGATGGTTTAATCATTCCTAAATCACCATGAAACGCTTCCGTCGGATGCAGAAAGAAGCTAGGAGTACCAGTAGATGCTAATGTTGCAACAATCTTTTTACCAATTAAACCTGACTTACCAACACCTGAAATAATCGTCCGTCCTTCACAATTGAGGATTAAATCAATAGCCTCATTAATGCTTAGATTTCCAACAACTTTTTCTTGCCACTTTTTTAATATATTTATCTGATCTGTTACAGCCTTCTCTACAACATTTAAACCATCGATACTCATTTTTATTTAATGTCCTTATTTTAATTATTTTACTTTTATCTCTATTTATAAACCTTGATAAATTTTAATCCCTTCCTCAACATCCTCATAAATGGTCGCAACACCATTATTGAGAATGATGACTAAATCACACATGGTTCGTACTTGCGTCATCCCATGCGTGACTAATATAATATTCGCTTTGCCAACTTTTGCTTTAAACGCATCACTCGCTTTTTTCTTGAAGTGAGCGTCTCCCACCGACATTGCTTCATCCACAATGTAGTAATCAAAATCAAAGGCGAGGCTTAGACCAAATGCAACCCGCCCACGCATCCCCGATGAGAATGTTTTTACTGGCAGATCAAAATAGTCACCAATTTCTGCAAACTCTTCCACATACTTTACTTTCTCTAACATTTCCTTGCCGCGGAACCCTTGGGTTCTTGCGATAAACTTCACGTTTTCACGTGCAGAAAGGGATCCTTGGAATCCACCAGCAAGACCGACTGGCCAAGAAATGGTTTGATCTGTAATAATTCGTCCACTATCTGCCGTATCTACTTTTGCGAGCAAATTCATAAGCGTGGATTTTCCCGCACCATTTTTACCGATAATGGCGACATTTTTACCATCTGGAATCGTGAAAGATAGGTCTTTAAAAACATACTTTCGCCCAGCCTTATGATGCAGATAGGATTTAGTGAGATTTTCGATCTTAATCATTTCACTAATAACCTCTGGCGGCGTAAACGGTATAATCCTAGGCCTGCAAATAACACAATAATTGTACATATAAGCGGATAACTATATGTTACACCGTTAATACCAGGGTAATTTATAAATACTGCTTCCCGAATATTACTAATGATATGGGCAAAAGGATTCCATAGAAGCCATGGGAGATATTTATCTGGCACAATCCAAAGCGGAAAGATCACGCCGGACATCAGATAAAGTGGTAAAAATAGAAGTCGAATAAATGACTTCATATTCGGAAAAACCTGCGTCACAATGGAGAAGATAACACCTAATCCAAATGCAAATAAAATTCCGATAAGCAGCGCCATTAACCATTCAAGTGGGTAAGCCACTAAAATGTCATAGCCGAACCAAAAGCCAAAAATAAAGATAAAGATACAATAGACGGTTGCAGAAATCATGCACTCCACTAAGACACGTGCCACATAAGTGTCAAACACTTTAATATTGGGGTATGAGAACAGTGCCTGATTCGCACCTACAGAATCCATAAGCTTAAAGATAATATTCCGCATTAAGAAAAAAGGTATCATTCCTGTTAATAAAAACATCGGCATATCAATACCCGGCATTGATCTTGCTCGTAAGACAGAAAAAATAAACATCATAAAAGCAATATTTGCCATTGCTTCAAATAACTCCCAAAATGCACCCATTCGGCGCTCGCCAAAGCGCGTCAAAAATTCCCGCAAGACGAGTGCGAAGAGCACATCTTGCATAATTTGGAATGGGGTTCTTTTGGTATGAGTTGTCATTCTATTTTTCTATTCTGTTTTAGCTGATATGGTCACATAGTCCACTGTAATTTTAATCTCTTTCTTACTACTTACTAACGGAATTACCCAACACTAACATTTGGATAATCGGTGAAATAAGTTTTTGAAATTCATAGGTTGCGGCATTCGTGACATATACGGCATCATCTGGATGCATTAAAAACTGTCTTGCTACAAACAGAGATGTGGGATCTTGTAGGTTTAACTGAAACACCATTGGTTTTTCTTTTGAAGTAATAGTGCTTGTTACGGCATCATATTCCACACCGTCGGATAATCTAAAAACAAATACGCCACTTGCATTGGCTTTTTGTTCACTTAATCCACCTACTGTTCCGAGCACATCTAAAAGGCTCGCATTTTTAGAGGGAAAATCATGAAGTCCTGGTTCATTCACAGCACCCATCGCTACAAAACGTTGACGTGAACGTTCCACTACAACTTCTGTATTCGCGGCAATGGGATGGTTCATACCATTTAACAAGTCTTCATAATTGAACTTTGTAACATGAGAGCCATTACGAACCACAACATCCACTAAATAAGGTTCAAGCTTCGGGCCACCTGCCATATTTACGGCATCAAGTAAAGTTAACGGCCCTTCTAATGTGGAGAAGCGTCCTGGTTTATTAACATCACCGGCAACAAGTACAGAACCTCCTAAATCACCGACAATGTTGATCACAACTTGTGGATCAGAAACATATTTTTTTAACTGTTCACGAACAGCGCTTTCAGCCTGAATCGTTGTTAAGCCTTTTAAATTAATAATGCCGGCATAAGGAAGAGATATTTCCCCACGACTATTTAAACGCACTTTATCAAATACCGTTCCACCTGCAGCAAGTGGTGCAAACAGAGCACCATCTTCTGCGCTATCAGCGATCATAATTGAAACCACATCTCCTGAGATCATTTTTAATTCAGGTACGACAGGCTTACTCACAGAAGAGTTTAATTTCGTGACTTTCGGCGTCATGTATTGATGCACGTTTTTAGGAGAAAGTGCCACAAACTCATAGCCATTAGTGAGAGAAGAGTCTGCCCCATTTTTTTTCTTACTATTCACGATAGAACCTTTACCAGGTCCTGCAGCAGATAAAACACCGGAGCATCCTGATACAACTAAAGGAAGCACAACGAGTAATGAGTGCGTTAATAACTTATTAAATGAATAAGAGGGTCTATTTTTCATAGGATTCTAAACTTTCCTTATGCACTATTCGCGATGATCACGAACAGATGCTAATACAAATTGGGAGATACCATAGAGCAACATTAAAACAATGAGGATGGTAATTAAGTTATAAATTGTTCGTGGATATTCTGCTTTTTGTGGCAGATTTGGCTTCACTACTGCAATTAAACTACGGATATTTTTAATGGTTTCAAGTTTAGCATTTTCAACAACTGCTAAACTCGTTTTATAAAATTCTTCTGCAACTAATAGATCAACCTGTAAACGGCGGTAATCAAATGCAATGGTATTTAAGATATCATCTGCGCTAAAGTCACTTGCGGTAATTTTACGTTGCTCTGCTTCGAGCTGTTTTGTGAGCGCATTAATTTTATTTTCTTGTGAACGAATTTGTGGCGCATTTGCGGCAAGCCTTGTTTTAAGTGCATTCAATCGTGCATTTTCTTTGACGATTTCCGCTTCCAAATTCGCAACAATTTGCGACATGGATTCTGCTGTTACTTCCGCATTAAATAACTTATGCATATTTTGAAAAGCGAGTAGCTCGGCTTGTTTTGATTCATAACGCTCAGCAGAAGTCACTAATTCTCTTTGGGCGAAGGCTAATTGCTCATCGGCCATAGAGCGTGTGATATTATTCACGAACGTCGCACTCTGTCTTAATATTTCCTGTAGAACTTCTTCAGCATCTTCAGCCGTAAATGCTTGGACGTCAATTTGTAATAATCCTGTTGTTTCGTCGTAATTCGTCGTAACCATTCTTTGGTAGAATTCAAGCTTATCTTCACTAGGTGCATCTTTAGATAGATAAAATAGCGGATCATTCCATTTACCAGAATATTTCTCTGTCCAATCTGTTTTTGCTTCTAAAACATCTAGCATATCGTGTGAAACGATATATTCTTTTAAATAGAGCGTATCTTCTCTCGATACCGGATCAACCGCCCCTACTAAGAGTGCGAGCCCCGGCATTCCTGCTTGCTGACCACTTTCTTGCTGACGTACCACCACTTGGGAAGAACTCACATAACGATCTGATGCAAAAATAAACAGATAAATAAACGATACAATAAAAGGAATAACCACAATTCCTAAACTATATTTATTTTTAAAAAAAGACTTCAATTTACCGTTCATATATACCTATTCAAATTAGCCAACAGCAGCTAAAACATCCTATTCTTTAATCCGAGTATCTAATACAAAATCAGCACTCAAAACAGCGTTAACAATCACTAAAAATTAACTTTTAATGATAACAAAAAATATACGTATATAATTTTTTTTGTACTGAATAATAGCAGTACTCTTTATTATTGTAAAATAGGTGAAAATCTATAATCTCTTATAAAAGCTATCTCTTGCTTTAAAATAAAATATAATCTTATTTAATAGCTGCGCTTATAAACAATTACTTACTAACAATAATCATTTAGTACAAGTCACCCTATGACACAGCGTTAACCCACTGATTTAAGTAGTTTCAGTCTAGAATAACCGGGACTTGATGAGTAATTTTAATGCTGTCTGATCTCAATTCTGTAACAAACGCAAATACTTTCACACCATTCTCCATTGCCACACGTAATGCTTTTCCATATTCAGGATCAATCTCATCAGCAGGCCGAACACCTTTTATGCCTGATAAATTAACGCAGTAGATCAACATTGCTGAAATACCATTTTGAGCAAGCGTTGTAAGTTCTCTTAAATGCTTCGTACCTCTACTCGTTATAGAATCTGGAAATGCCGCGATATCAGAATCTTCAAAGCCTAATGTGACACTTTTTACTTCAATATAAGTAAACGTTTCTTGATCTTGGTCAAGATGTTTCAAGCGAATATCGATTCGGGAGTTTTCTTTCCCGTATTTGACTTCTCGCTCTAATGCAACAAATGGTTCAACAACATTAATGACACCATTATAAAGCGCCTCTTCTACGAGCTTATTCGCTAATTGGGTATTGACGTTAGCAATCCGATCATGTGCGACGGTTGCCAAAACCCAAGTGCCTTTTGTTTTTCGATTAGGATCTGTAGAAGGCTGATACCAGAGTTCACTCTCCGGCATTAAGCAATTGAGCATCGAGCCAGTATTAGGACAATGAATCGTAATAATCTCTTTATCATTACCGTCTTTTCCAGTGGCTTCTACATCAATTTCCACATCCACTAAAAATCGGCGATAACGCTTCTTAAAAATACCTTTTTGTAAAGGCGGATCAAATTTCATCTTGATGCCCTTTCAACCATTAAGCAGAGTATCCGACAGAAACTGTCAAACAATCATGATATTCCTGTTTAAGTGTTGTGAATAATGCTTCATCTGGGATAATTCGTTGCTTTTGTAAACGTAATACGCCGGTGCTTTCATTATTACTATACTTAAAGACAATCTGTAATCCACGATCCATATTCGCATATGCCTCTATTTTTCCGAAAATTTCTTGCATGGCAGATAAGCTCAATGTTTGATGATTTTCAAGGAGAATATACTTTGCATGATTTGCTCGAATATCGGCTAAGGAATGAAGAGCTGTTACACGAAGCGTCATACAGTTATTGAAGGAATCCCAGCTGTAACCGCCTTGCACAAAGAGGATCATATCCGTTTCAATAAACTGCCCAAATGCCTCAATCGTATCTTCAAACAGACGAAACTCTGCGCGCGCTCTTCCATCATCAATCACTACAAAATACATCTTATTGCCGGCTTTACTAATACGGGAATAAAAAGTCGTGACTAAACCGCCGACTAATACGCTATCATCATGTCCTCTTGAATGATATTGCGGTTCTGGCATCTCTTTCAATGTCGTCAGCGACGTCGTTGCTACCGATTCAATCTCCGTACGATATTGATCGACGGGATGCGCCGTAAAGAAGAAACCTAGCATCGTTTTCTCGGCGTGTAAAAAATCACGCTCGGTCATTGGAAGCGCATCTTGTAATCCATATTCCGGCATTTCTACTTCTGTCGCTTCAAATAACCCGAAGATATCCCCTTGCCCTGAGGTTTCATTTTTATGATGCTGATCCGCAAGACGAATCGCTTCGTGCATAGTTGCTAATAGTTTTGCTCGATAATGCGCCCTTTCAGAAACCGTTTGTACCGATTCATCTAGACAATCTAATGCGCCGGCACGAATGAGAATATCAATGGCTCGTTTAGATGTTTTGGATAGATCAATTCTTCGGCAAAAATCAAATAGATCAAGATATGGTCCATTCTCTTCTCGCTCTTCGATGAGTTGCATTGCCGCTGCTTGCCCATACCCTTTCAAAGCACCTAAGCCATAAATAATCGCGCCTTCACGATTTACCGTAAATTTATAATGAGATTCATTAATACTTGGGCGAATGAGCGGAATCTTCATCTCTTTCACTTCGTCAATAATAATGATGATTTTATCGGTATGATCGAGATCAGCGGACAGTACCGCCGCCATAAATTCCGCAGGATAATGCTGTTTCAGATATGCCGTTTGATAAGAGAGAAGCGCATAAGCAGCGGAGTGAGATTTGTTAAATCCATAGCCGGCAAATTTCTCCATGAGATCAAAGAGTCGCCCTGCTTTTTCGGTATCAAATCCAAGGGTTTCTGCACCCGACATAAAGAGCGTGCGCTGTTGCTCCATCTCTTCCGGCAATTTTTTTCCCATTGCTCGGCGCAAAAGGTCAGCGCCACCAAGGCTATAATTCCCAATGATTTGAGAAATCTGCATCACTTGCTCTTGATACACAATGACGCCGTAGGTCGGGCTAAGCACTGATTCCAATTCATCAAAAGGATAATTCACTTCTTCTCGCCCATGCTTACGATTGATGAAGTCTTCCACCATTCCCGATTCTAACGGTCCAGGTCTAAAGAGCGCCACAAGTGCGACAATATCTTCAAAGGTATCGGGTTGCATTCGGCGAAGCAGATCTTTCATTCCTCGTGATTCAAGCTGGAATACAGAGGTTGTTTGACATGCTTTTAAGAGATCAAATGCCGGCTTATCGTCCAGCGGAATCGTTTGAATATCGAGTTTAATATCTCGATTATATTCAATATTTTTAAGTGCCCAATCAATAATAGTGAGGGTTCTTAAGCCTAAGAAGTCAAATTTTACTAACCCCGCAGCTTCAATATCATCTTTATCATATTGCGTCACTAAAGCGCTTGAGCCTTCCTCGCAATAGAGCGGCGAGAAATCGGTAAGCTTTGTAGGTGCAATCACTACGCCACCGGCGTGTCTTCCCACAGATTTAGAAAGCCCTTCTAATTGCTTCGCAAAATCCATTAAAATTTTCACTTCTTCATCTTGATGATAAAGATCATGAAGCTCCGGCTCTTGCATCATCGCTTTTTCAAGGGTAATGCCGATATCCATCGGAATCAGTTTGGCAATACGATCCACAAATCCATAAGGATGCCCAAGTGCCCTTCCCACATCTCGAATAACGGCTTTTGCAGCCATCGTTCCATGTGTTGCAATCTGAGAAACGGCTTCTCTTCCATAAGTATTGGCTACATATTCAATGACGCGATCTCGCCCTTCCATACAGAAGTCGATATCAAAGTCCGGCATAGAAACACGCTCAGGATTTAGGAATCGCTCAAAGAGTAGATCATAAGGAATCGGGTCTAAATCGGTAATTTTCAGCGCCCAAGCAACTAAAGAACCAGCACCTGATCCACGACCAGGCCCCACCGGAATTTCGTTATCTTTTGCCCATTGAATAAAATCTGCAACGATCAAGAAGTAACCTGGGAAACCCATGTTATTAATCACGTTGAGTTCTGTTTCTAAACGATCCCAATATACGGCTTGATCATTGTCTTCAGTACGTTTTCCAATGCGATCTTCAAGCCCTCTATAAGACTCTGCCTTGAAAAATTCCTCGATCGTCATGCCTTCCGGAATTGGGAATGCCGGCAATTGTGGCTTATGAAGGGTTAAAGTAACCGTACAACGTTTCGCAAGCTCAGCACTATTTTCAATGGCTTCCGGAATATCGGCAAACAGCTCCGTCATCTCTTCAGCACTTTTAAGGTATTGCTCGGCGGTATAATTTTTCGGACGATTCGGATCAAGCATTGTATGCCCTGATTGAATACTCGCTCTCACTTCATGCGCTTCAAATCCCGATTTTTCCATAAATCGCACATCATTATGGGCGATTACCGGCAAATCATATTTTGCAGCAAATGGAAGCGCAACTTGAATAAAGTCCTCATCTTGCACTTGTCCTAAGCGCTTCAACCCTAAATACAGTCTACTTTCTAAGAAAGGTTGATAAAATTCTTGTAAAAACTCATAAGCTTCCTCATCACCGCTATTTAATAACAACTGCCCAAAATGACTCTCTTTCGACAAAATCACGATAATACCGGTAGAGTATTCAAGAAGTTTTTCATAGGTAATATGAGGAATGCCACGAACTTGGTGGGAACGATAACCATAACTCAAGAGCTCAGAGAGATTTAAATATCCTTCATAATTTTGTGCGAGTAATGTGATCTTTCCAACAACATCACTTCCATCAATCACCAAGCAATCGGCACCAAATATAGGTTTAATACCAGATTTTACAGCAGTTTCATAAAATTTAATTGCCCCGAATTCATTGCCTAAATCTGTTAAGGCAACAGCCGTCATTCCTAATTCTTTTAACTTAGAGAATAGAGGTTTAATGCGTATTGTGCCATCAACAAGAGAGAATTCTGTATGAAGATTAAAATGGGTAAAGGTCATATTATGAGATCGTTTATTCAGAAATTATAGAAAACAGGATATTGTAGCGAGTCCAAAATGCGTCAATAATCATACCATAAACTCAAATACAAGCAGGAACTACATGCCCTTCAACAACTAGAATCTATCTAAAGCCCTCACAAATCTTTCAAAAACTGACAATGATTTTAGTATCTGCGTATAAATAATGAATTATTTCATAATGTTATATAGAAAGTTTTAAATATCTATCATTAATTCATAAAAAAATATAGAAAACATGACATAATTATCCGCTATTACTTTGTACGAATTTTAAAAATTAATATATTAAAACTTGCTCTACATCATAGAACACTCTAGGAAATTGCATTTAGTGAAAAGCTTTTGGGATGAATTTATCGTTGGTAGTAAAAGAGTATTGCTTTTGCAAGGTCCTATCGGTCCATTTTTTCAACTTTTACAAGAATATCTTACGCAAAAAGAGCATAAGATTGTTTTTAAAATTAATTTTAACGGCGGAGATGAATATTATTACCCAGCATCTCCTCATACAATAAGTTATCAAGGATCTCCAAGAAATTTTTCGGAGTATCTACACCGTTATGTACAAGAACATAATATTGATGCCATCGTCTGTTTTGGCGATGGTCGAAAATACCATAGAATTGCAAAAGAGTATTGTGAGCTCAGTAAACGCCCTATCTCCTTTTGGGCTTTTGAAGAGGGCTATTTAAGACCGAACTACGTGACATTTGAAAAATGGGGCGTTAATTTTAATAGCACACTCTCCCGAGATAAGTTTTTTTATCAACAAGATTTCATAGAAACTATACCTGATGGAATGCCTCTCTCAGAAAACGAACCTCGTCAACCTCATATTATGAGAGAACGTCCGCTAACTGTTCGCTTCTTTTCCAGAGCAAAAATGGCTTCTCGATACTATTTTGAGATGTGGAAAAAACGTAAAACCTATGCCTTATATAGACATCATAGAGAAACAAAACTTCGTGTCTATTTCGGAGCTTGGCTAAAAACAGGAATTTTAAAGTATTTTTATAAGCTTCGAGATCGTCCTATAGCTAAACTTATTCGACAACAAAAGCTGGATAATTTTTTTATTTTCCCTCTACAAGTTCATAACGATAATCAAATTATTCGCCATGGGCGGGGATTATCCATGCCAGAATATATTCGTAAAGTCATTAATAGCTTTTCGGAAAATGCACCCTCTGATAGTAAACTCATTATCAAACATCATCCTATGGACCGCGGCTTTAGTAATTATCAGAGTCTTATTGTACGCTTAGCCACACGCAAAGGGGTTTTAGATCGAGTACTATATGTCCATGAAATTTCGATGCCTGACTTACTTAGAAATGCCAAAGCAATGGTCGTGATTAATAGTACTTGTGGTATCTCTGCCCTTATTCACGGCTTACCTATTAAGGTTATTGGGGATGCTCATTATGATATTGAGGGGCTCACTAGCCATCAATCCCTAAAAAAATTTTGGAAGAACCCCCACAACCCAAACCCTGAAAACATTAAGAGATATTTAAAACTATTAAGAGGAAAAACACAGCTGAATGGCAGTTTTTATAATCCTTACCGTTTGAATATTACAGAATTCCAAGAGATTCCTGAAGAAGATTAATCATCTCATCTACTAATATAGGTAGCTCCTATTATTAATAAAAAAACAGCAACTTCTTCTTGAAATTGCTGTTTTCTTCACGATCATCCTTTACCGTTATTAAGCTTCATGCTCTAGCTTCCATTTGCAAAATATCCTTTTTTAAAAGATTATCCTAATCTTGCATCCTGGCTCAACCTCCTTGCTAGTCGCGTCCTTGCACAACTTCCCTATTGTTCATAGATCACTAAATATTCTTTTACCATTATTTTTTAACGATAGTAATAGCCCAAGCTGCATCTCCAATCTGTTCATATTCTGTCACTTCATGCCCAGCTTCCGCCGCCCATCTTGGAATCGCCTCTGTTCCTTGCGTACAGTCAAATTCAATCTTTAAGGCATCTCCTGAGTTTAAAGTCGTCATTTTCTCTTTCGCTTCAATCAATGGAAAAGGACACACTAAACCTAAAGATTTTAATTCATATACAGCCATATTGTGATTCTCCTAAATCGTTTTATAACAAATCATTTTATTTGTATTTATGTGTTTATATTTATGTTTGTACAGAGCTTTTTCAAAACTGCCAAAACTCTTTTTATAACTATTACTACTAACAACCTACTTGTAAAATCATTCACTTCTACCTAGGAAGAAGCTACCGCTGATCCTGCAATATTTCCTTGCTGAGTTGCTCGTCTTGGTCTGACATATACAAAATAAGAAGCTATCCATACCCCAATAATTGTGAAGAATAGACCGATCCAACCTTTCCACGCCATAATAGAAGTATTGGTTAAACCATTTCCGATCGTGCATCCACCTGCTAAACTTGCGCCAATTCCCATAATCGCACCACCCACAACACTCGCGATAATAATATTATGACTCGGTACGCGCCATTTAAATTCTCGGCTTCCCTTCGCAGCGATGAATGACCCCATAAAAATTCCGATGACTAAAAACACGCCCCAGTCAATCATTCCTAAATCACCGGTTACAAGGAAATTAATAATATTTGCCGATGGGGTTGTAATTCCTAAGCCCCCATTTCTACCGCTCATTGAGCTTAATGGCCATGCTACAAAAGCGATTAACCCTAATACTGCACCTGCGACAAAAGGGTGCCAACGCTTTTCAAATAAGAGATGGAGTAATCCTTGTTTTTTTGCCGGTAAAGAAGGGATTTTCACTTTTGGTTTACGAAGATGTTTAATCACTAAAGCGCCTGTGATTACAACTAATAACAAGATTAATATCCCTTGCTCGATTCCTAAAGTTTCTGCCATGGAGTTATTAATTACACCAATTTTATTCACTTCATCTTGAAGCCCAGATAACGCACCATATTTTGTAATAGATGCAAAAACCATATAAAAGATGAGTGCAATCCAACTCCCAATGAGTCCTTCTGCCGCACGATACCATGTTCCCGTGGCACATCCTCCGGCAAGTACAATGCCAACACCAAATAACAGGCTACCGGCAATGGATCCAAGCAAAGAAACATTTCCCGTAGAGATAGATAAATACCCCCCTTTTACTAAAGCAAAAACGCCTACTGCTTGTACAGCGATTGCAATTAAAAATGCATAGAGCATCGTAAAATTTTTAGTGAGATAAATATCTCTAAATCCACCGGTCATACAGAATCTTGCCCTTTGCAGCATAAACCCTAGTATTCCGCCAACTAATAGCCCTGTAAACATCCACCTACCCTCCATCTTCCCTAATTTCTAATAAGCATTGATTAAAATATCTAACAATAAAACATACCTAACTTGTATTTCTTGTATGTTTTTTATTATCCTATTAATATCATTAATATTGATAAATGCAAATATAAAAACACCTTATTTTTATCAAAATAAAAAAGCCCAGCATTTGCTGAGCTTTTGATGAGTCATATCTTCTTAGATATATAATTATTTACATAAATCGATATTTTTATAAATAAATATTAATAAGCACTATTCCGATTAGTAGTAGCCTACAAAATTCAGATAAAACCCTTTATATTTATAGCCTTGTTGCGTTAAATCATCGCTAAAGTCCGTAAAGTTATATCCAAATCCGATGCGGAAATTATCCGTAATATCTTTATCGATACCGATTAAGAAACCACTTTTTGTACCACCATCTTTTACTTTAAGTGCTCGGTATTCTCCAATTACATGCCATTTCTTCACGAGATCATAACGAACCTGCGCTGCTGCAAATAATGCGGAACTGTCGTACCAAGTGTTTTTACCGTAATTAAAGCGTGTTTCACTCTTACGATATGCCAGTTTTGCTGCATATTCCCAAGTTTCATTTTGTTTATAAACCCCTTCCATTGAGAAAATATGAGATTTTTGATCATAATCCGTACCATAACCTACCTGACCACTGCTAGATTCGTCATAGTAATAGTTATAGCGACCAAACATTCCCCACTTATTATTATCCCAAGGACGATATGCAAATCCTATGCCACTATCGATAAACTTCGCATCTTCTTTTGCATCAATATAATTGTACGATTGTGAATAGTTAAACTTCCCTTGCAATCTGAGGCTTTCATCAAATTTATAAGCAAAACGATTGGTGGTTAACCATTGGCGACGCTCTTCACTTCCTGTATCTTTTCGATACTCAAGCTTTGAACTAAACTCAATGATTTCATCCGTTTTCGTAATACTAGCACTGACGGCATTTCGTTTTGTTTTTGCATCTTCCGTATCATTAAATTTATGCTTTAAACGAGATTGCTGGAAAGTGATGTTGGTACTCCAACCATCATCTAACAGATAATCTGCCCCAATAGTATTCGAGATTCCTCTCTCATTATTGCTACCACGGAGATTTTGAATTTCATTAAAGATATTCAAACGATCATTTAAACGCCATCTTTGACCAACCGTTAAACCTGACTGGTTTTGATTAAAGATATTGTCGTAATCTGATTTCTGGGTTGCGAACGTATAATTCGTATAGATGGTATGATCTGTACTTATTTTATGCTCAAACCCTGCTTGAATACTATGTCCTCTACTTCCCGTTGCGGCCTCAAAGTTTAAAGAAGAGTTATCGCCATAATAGTAACGCGCCCCTAATGTGACTAAGTTGTTTTTAGCATAACGTTTATGGTCATCATCAATGGTCACTTGCCCAATTCCATACATCTCTAAATTAGGAGTCACAAATTGACTATAACGAATGGCCGCTAATTTACCGATTGCTTTGCTATCATTGGTTTTCGTTTCAACTTGTTTTAATTCTCCTGTTAAGGTGGAATCATTTTCAAAACGTTTCTCTATCGATACTTGAGTTTGGGTAAATCTGTTTTGATCTTGTTTTGCAACAGAATGTCGAATATAAGCAAGAAGATTATCGCTCAGTTCCGCAGATACTTCAGCCCCATACTCTTCCATGCCGGCGATTGTACTACTGTAGCCATTTGAGAAACCTTTAGTGGTTCGCTTGTACCAAGCGCCTGTTTGAACATCTCGATCCGTAATTCCTTGCTCACGTAAGTTGACACGCCCTTCAACAGCATAAGCATGACCCTTGTTTTTTAGAGAGTCAGGTAAATCAATCTGCTCAAAACTCAACCCCCCGTTATGTGAATAGAATACGGGAACACCACTATTTCGCGTATGGGTATATTCCCCTCGTAAGTAGGTTCCGTTTCCTGCTTTCAAAACCGTGTCAAATCCCATAATTTCATAGGAACTTTCACCTCCGACACGTTCATCAACGTATGTCACACCTACTGCTAAATGGTCATTTAACCAATATTGTCCACGCCCACCTTTCGTAATATCTTTAGGTTCAAATCCTGTAGGAACATATTCATAATCTACGATTAAGAACTGTTCATAGCCATTTAATGGACCTTCAAAAATAATACTAGAGTTATATTGTCCAATAATTTGAAGTAGTGGTCTTGTTAAGATGATACGGCCTTGAACAGCATCAACTTCATAGTCAACGCCGCGCTCTAAGGCAATTAGGGCTTGTGTTAAACCTGTGGTTGGATCGATCACTTTCACTTGAACTTTATCGGATCCCGGTAAAATTTGGGTATGTCTTAAGTAGTAAAGACTTCCCCCTGTTCCTAGGAATTCACTGTGCCCAGGAACCGTTTCAGCATGCGACCCAAAGAGTCTTAACGTTCCCTTAGTATCTCCGTAAATCGTATTATCATTCGTTCGAAGATCAATCGCCCCACCATAAAGAGATCGGGAATATGTCGCAAATTCAGTCCCCGTAAGCCCTGTATTATAGTTTCCCCAAAGTGCTTGGTTTTTATCCCAATCCACGCGCACATAGAAACGTCCCATCGTATCGACATCACGATATACAGTAGAATCATCTCCATAAGTCATGTAATAAAGATCTGGATCTAAAGATCTAAATACATCTTCCGGATAAGCCTTGCCAAAACCTCTAAAGAGATGTTTTAATTCTCTCTCTCTAGTATCAGCATGAGCAGTAATGGTATAGCGACCTTTCATTCGACTCTTAAGATAGAAAGCTAAACGACCATCTGTTAGGAAATCTGAAGTTTGCGCTTTCCCTTCTTCATCAACCCTCACAATATCTTGCCCAGGTCCGCTGACGTTATGTTGGTAGAGCGTTAAATCTGCAATCCCCACAAGGAAGAAAGATTCTCCCGTAATATCTGTTGACAGTGTTCTATCAATTTTTTGTCCATTAGAACCGCTGACTTCAACATCAAAAGTTCTCTCTCCTAGTGGCACCAAGAAGTCTGCTTCAAATTTACGTTCTTGATCCACAGGATAGGATTCTCCATCAATATAGACACTTCCTTCAGGAATATTACTTCCTTGAATGCGGACTCTCGAGCCAATAAACGGAATGTTTTGTCGATACAAATCGTTAGAACCTACTACCTGATCAATCAATGCATCCGTTAATGCTTCTTCTTTACTGAGAGTTTGCCCTTTGATTTTAGAGATAGAATCTCTGATTGCGACATTTCCTCGCTCATCTTCTTCCGGCGTGACAAGCGTAATCTCTTTCGAGAAAGTCTCATCGAACTGACCTTCAGCATCATAAGCTCGAACAATATATCGAAGATTATCATTCACTCTAAAACGGATATTTTCAGGCAATTCCCCTGTCCAATTGACAGAGGTAATGGCATTCACATCTACAGGAATCGTAGCAACTGGGGATACTAAGTCCACATCATTCCCACGATAAATTAAGATCTCATATTTAGATACAAACGCGGAATAGTTTGATCGAACATAAAATTCAACTGGTTTTGTAATTCTCCCATCATAAAAAGGAACATAACTCGGTGCAGACACAGATAACTCTGCCATTCCCATATTGGGATTCTCTGTCATCCAGATCATCCCATTATTCGGAAGGGTAATAATTTTATCGCTAGAAGCCGCATTAGGCTTCTGCTTCACACTAAACAATGTCTCGCCATTATCTGTGCAAATAATCGAATTACTACAATCTACATACTCAGACTCTGCTGCAGTTTCATATCCATCTGCCAGAGGCATTGCAACAACTGGTGTTGCAAGCCCTGCTAAAATCATGAGTAATCTTAAATCAAGAAGCTTCATACGTGTATTCATTATTTGTCCTCCACTTCTTGAGCATCGCTGCCAACAACAACTTGAGTTTCATCATTCAATTTATCGTTTAATAAGTTTTGTAAATACTCTTCACGTTGTTCTGATAACGTTCCAAGCGCACTTGTAGTGATTGTTACTTCTCTAATTCCATGCTCTTCAATCATCTCAAGCATCTGCGGTAGATACCGCTCATACTCGGGCTTCATTAAGGGCTTGTCTTTAATAAAGAGTATGTCACTGACTTCTAATATCGCGTCTTCCGGTAATTGGATTGCAAAGTCGAATCGTGTTGGTAATCCTGGCGTGATTCTTCTTACTAGAGGATTTGCCGTCACAAACGTTACCCCTTCAGGTAAGGATGCGTCGTCAATCTTCAGGATGAAGTTTCTACCTCTCTCCCACTTACCGCCTTGAATATCTTTCAAGTGGTAACGACCAAACTGATCCGTTGTAATAATAAGTCCTTGCGCACTGACAATTCTTGCACCTGGAATACCCGGCTCACCTGGCTCCTGCATACCATTCCCATTTCGGTCGTGGTATACCGTTCCAAATACTAGGCTGTCATCAAATAGTGGATCACTATTATCAACATGTAAGACGATCGAAGCTCTATTAGATAAGGAAATTCTCTTCGTCACTGTTTCTACAGCTCTTGCTAAAACTTCTTTACTACCAAAAGCTTCACTATAGAGCGTATTATTTCCTGGTCTAATTCCGGCACCCACTCTAATGACATATTGCAGATTCATCTCTTTACCAACATCAAGCGTTAAGTCTCCTAATGTCAATGGTGAGTTACCTACTATCGATAATGTGTCATTCGAACTCGTTACCGCTGAGTCTGATACATAACTAAATCCTCCTGGTAAGCTATTTGTAACATCAAACATATTTGCAGGAACGTTACCGATATTCTTCACGTTTGCAGTAATCAACAGTACATCTCCCACTTTCACTTGTGTGTTAGAAGCATTGAGCTTGATAAGGAGTAACGCATCTTCAGTTTGTAGATAAGTAATATCCACGCCCTTATCACTCGTTTGAGTCACTGTTTTAAACTTCCACAGCTCTTCACCTGCTAAGGTCGATCTCACATCAAACTCATATACTCCTGGCGCTACTTCAAAGTTCGATGCCGGCGCAAATATTCCAATCTGCTCACTGCCTGCTACTAACGTCAATGTCTGAGGCGTATGTCCTACTATCGGTTTGTCACCATTAGCGTCGTAATACAACGTTACTGTTACCGTAGATGTCATAATTCCATCCGCATCAATCACTAGAGGATCTGCGTTAATGCTAGATGATGACTCATCAAACTTATTACCTGCAATATACTTAATGGTTACTGGTTTATCATAAGTAGCCGCTTCTGTTTTGAAGGTAATGCTATCTGAGCCAAATTCCTCAGACGTCACTTTGAATACATAAACTCCAGGCTCCGTTTCTTGATAGTTTTGATCTATGTCTCCAATCAAAGTAGTACCAGGTGCAGCGACTAGTTCTAATCCCTCATAACCTGCCAATGGTAGATCAGGATCTGCTTCATAGAACATACGTACCGTCACTGTAGAGATTTCCTCGCCATTTGCTGCAATCTCTTTTGGCACTGCTTCAATTGTCGATTTCGTTTGATCAAACGTTCCTTTTCCAGCATCGTATGTTACTTCTGCAGGCTCTCCTTTAAAGTCATAAGCCTTTGTTCTAAATATGAACTTGTCATAACCTAGCGTATTTGAAGAAATCTCAAAGACATAAGTTCCATCTTGTTTATCTTCAGGTCCAGAAACAATCTCTCCTACCCATCCATCGATAGATACTAGCTCTAACCCTTCATAGCCAATAATCGGTGCTTCGGTTGTTTCATAGTACATAGATACGGTAATCTTCGATCTTGCCTTACCATCTGCGGCAATTTCCGTAGGTTCTGCCTTGATACTGGATAATGCTTGATCAAATTTACCATCTCCACCCGTATAGCGAACCGTCGCCGTTGCATCTGATGTCGCCGCTTTCGTTTTGAAGGCAAACTTGTCATAGCCAGCTGTTTTCGAAGCGACTTCAAAAGTATATTTCCCCTCTCCAATATCAATCGGTCCGGAAACTTTATATCCTACCTCTCCATCCATCGATACTAGCTCTAACCCTACATAGCCAATAATTGGTTCTTGAGTTGTTTCATAGAACATGGTGACGGTAATTGTCGAGATTTCCGTACCATCTGCGGCAATAACCTCTGGGTCTGCCTCGATCGTCGATAATGCTTGATCAAACTTACCATCTCCACCCGTATAAAGAACCGTTGCCGTTGCATCTGATGTCGCTGCTTTCGTTTTGAAGGCAAACTTGTCATAGCCAGCAGTGGTCGATGAAACTTGGAAAGTATAGATGCCCTTACCATTATCAATTGGTCCGGAAACTTTATATCCTACCTCTCCATCCATCGATACTAGTTCTAACCCTTCATAGCCAATAATCGGTTCTTGAGTTGTTTCATAGTACATGGTGACGGTAATTGTCGAGATTTCCGTACCATCTGCGGCAATATCATCAGGTACTGCAACAATCGTCGATAATGCTTGATCAAACTTACCATCTCCACCTGTGTAACGAACCGTTACCGTTGAATCTGATGTCGCTGCTTTCGTTTTGAAGGCAAATTTATCAGAGCCAACTGTTTTCGAAGAGACTTCAAAGGTATAGGTTCCATCTCCATTATCAATCGGTCCTGAAAGAATGGTTCCTACAAGTCCATCGATGGATACGAGTTCTAACCCTTCATAGCCAACAATCGGTGCTTTGGTTGTTTCATAGAACATGGTAACTGTAATCGTCGATACTTCCGTACCATCTGCCGCAATTGTCTCAGGATCTGCCTCGATTTTCGATAATGTTTGGTCAAACTCCCCAGTTCCACCTGTATAACGGATCTCGACAGATTTCTCAGATTGGTACGCTCGTGTTTCGAACTTAAAGTCATCAGAACCTGCGGTTTCAGAGGTTACTTTAAACTCATAACGTCCATCCCCAAGATCTTTTGGCAATCCCACAGTACCGATCGGTGGTGTGTTGTTAGACACAAGTTTCAAGCCTTCATAACCGATAATTGGTTTAAGTCCTGCCGCATCATAGTACATGGTCACTGTCACGATTGAAGTCGCAACACCATCAGATGCAATCTCTGTGGGATCAGCTGTAATGGTTGACGTGTTCTGATCAAAGTACCCATCTCCACCACTATATTTAACCTGTGCCGTATCTGTTGATGTAGCTGCTCTTGTCTTGAAGGCAAAAGTATCTGTGCCTGTTTGACCTGACTTCACTACAAACTCATACATTCCATCACCTTTATCCGTAGGTCCAGAAATAATCTCCCCAATATAACTGCCATCGGTCGCTGTTGAAACTAACTCTAAACCTACATAGCCGATGATTGGATCTTTATTACCTTTCTCATAGAACATGCTCACAGTGATTGTTGAAGTTGCAATATCATCTGCGGCAATATCATCAGGTACTGCGACGATCGTAGATAAAGTCTGGTCAAATTCACCATCCCCACCCGTATAGCTAACAGTTGCTTCATCATAAGAAAGATACATTTCAGTTTTAAAATTAAACGTATCTGATCCCACTTCCGTTGAAGTCACCTCAAAGGTATAACGGCCTTCTCCTACTTCTGTAACAGTACTTACGGTTCCGATCTGGGTTTCATTTTTTGCAACTAATTCTAATCCTTTATATTCCGTAATTGGGAGCAAACCTTCTTCATCGTAGAACATCGTCACTGTCACGATAGATTTCGTCACACCATCTGCGGCGATTTCTATAGGATCTGCAACAATCGTTGATGAGCTTTGGTTAAACGCACCACCGCCAGTTGTATATTCTACAGTTGCAAAGTTCGCTGGGTTTTCATTAATTTTTGCTTCAGTTTTGAACGTGAAGGTATCACTTCCAAGCACTTTAGACGTAATATTAAACTGATAACGACCACCGCCTAACTCTTGAACTTCACTGACTTTACCAATACCTTGCCAATCTTGATCTCCTTCCGTTACAAGCGTAAACGTTCCGGTATAACCTTCGATTGGTTTAGTTGGATTGTCTTTATAATAAAGCGTAATCGTCACCTTAGAAGTTTCGACATCATTAGCCGCAATTTCTAATGGTTTCGCCGTCAATGTTGAGGCTGTTTCATCAAAGTCTGCTGTTCCTGCCGTATATTTAAGTGAAACCTCTTTATCACTCGTCATCTTATCTGTTGCAAATGTGAAGGTATCTTCTCCCACGTTCTCAGATTTGATTTCAAAGAGATATTTCCCTGGCTCAGTTGGACTTTCACCACGATAAACAGGCGTTCTTCCTACCCACTCGACATTATTCACAAGCTTCAATATGCCCTTGTAACCAACAATTGGTCGTTTCGGCTCACTAGTACCCGTTCCACTTTCAATATAGAAGAGTGATACGGTCACTGTTGCTATTTGCGTATTATCTGCCAAGATTTCTGTCGGATTTACCTCGATTGTGGAATCTTCCTTATTGAATTCTCCACCACCCGCATAGTAAGTCACCGTTGCTTGGTTATTACTATTCTTATCATCTACCTTGAAACTAAAGGTATCTGATCCTGCTTCATCCGAAGTCAATTTAAAGAGATAAGTTCCTGCAGGGTATTGACCTTGATATTCAGGTAAGTTCGCAGCTTCTCCTAAATACACAGGTGGATTTGCTGTCCATTCTAGTTTTCCAGGTTCAAGCTCTAAGCTTCCAAATCTACCATCAAATCCAGTAATAGGAGTATTTGGTGCATTTTGATAGAAGAGTCTCACACTAACAATAGATACATCTATGCCATTTGAAACAATCTCAGTCGGTCTTGCTTCGATAGTAGACGCAGAAGGATCAAACTCTTTACCACCAACCATATAACGAATCGTTGCTTCATCTTCGCCTAGTTGTTTATCAGTTTTGAAAGTAAAGGTATCAATCGCACGAACACCATCTGTAACTGTTCCAGGATTATTTACAAGATCTCCTGAAGTTACCGTAAATACGTAGCTTCCTGGATTACTCAGATCTTCACCCTGATATGCCCAATCTCCGATAATGTCACTACCATCTTTTGCAACTAAAGATAATGTGCCGAGATATCCTATGATTGGTTTAAGCCCATCTTCCACATAGAACAGTTTCACCGTTACCGTAGATTGTTGCACGTTATCTGCAAGAATCTCTTCCGGATCTGCCGTAATTGTTGAAGTTTGCGCATTAAACTCGCCATCTCCCGCCGTGTACGTTACTTTTACATACTTCGTGCTCGTGCTTGCTTCAGTTTTAAAGGTAAACTCGTCTGATCCTACATCATCCGACACAATCGTAAAGGTATAAGTACCTGGTTGATTTGCATCTTCACCATTTGCAGTTACTTTTCCAATCCATGCTTCATTATTCAATGTCACAAGTTCTAGATTTGTATAACCCGTTAATGGTTTCGTTGGATCTTCTTTATAGAAGAGTTTAACCGTTACCGTTGAGGCTGTTTTGCCATCTGCTGCAATCGTGTCAGGATCCACAGTAATAGTAGAAGCCGTTTCATCAAACGCACCTTTACCAGCACTATATGTCACTGTCGCATTTTTCGTGCTCGTATCTTTCAGCGTTTTGAAGAGGAACACATCGCTACCTAACTCTGTCGATGACACAATGAATTGGTACTCACCTGGCGCTACTTCTGTCGCTTTGCCATTATTTGCAAGTACTCCCAACATCGTTCCTGAAGCAGTAGTTAATGATAAGTCATCTGCATAACCTGTAAGAGGTTGTGAAGGATTACTTTCATAGAAGAGTTTTACAGTAATGGTCGATTTTGCAATACCATCTGCATTAATCTCGATAGGATCCGCCGTAATAGAAGATGCTGTTTCACTAAATGCACCATCATTCACGGTATATGTCACTTGCGCACTCTTATCACTTGTCGCTTTTCTTGTTTTGAATGCAAAGTCATCCGTACCAAGTTTCGTTGAAGTAACCGTGAAGGTATAGATACCTGTGCCAGTAGCTTCACCGACATATTTCACATCTCCTAATAGAGGTGTATTTGAGTCCTTACTGACAAGCTCAAGACCGACATAGCCAGATAAAGGCTCATCTCCATTAGGACCATACTTCATCGTCACGGTCACCGTGGATGTCATGACACCATCTGCCCAAATACTTGTTGGAGTTGCAGTAATTTCAGAAGTTGTCTGATTAAAGTCCCCATCTCCTGCGGTGTACTCAATTGAAGTTGTTTTCGTGCTTGTACCGGCATCAGTTGCAAATGCAAACTGCTCTATACCGATCGTGCCTGAATGAACTTTAAACTCGTAAACCCCAGGTTTTCCTACAACTTCTACGCCATAAGTAGGCTCAACCACTCCTAAAGGTGTTGTATTTTTACTTACTAATCTCAACTTATCGTAACCTGATAAAGGTACATCACTATCCTTATAGAAGAGCGTGACCGTTACCGTAGATTGATCCGAATTATTAGATGCAATCTTAGTTGGGTTTGCCGTAATCGTTGAACGACTTTCGCTAAAACTTCCATCTCCGGCAGTATATTCAACAGTCGCTTTATCAGCTCCCACAGATGTACCCGTTGGTCTTTCGATAGCAAAGCCAATCTGATCAATTCCCACTAATTTAGATGTGACCGTTGTTTGGAAAATACCACCGCTCAATCTTGGAACATTCTCTTGGTTTACGATAGTTCCGATGAGATCAGTACCTGTCAAGAATACTCGTCCTTTCACATCGCTGACACTATTGCCGGCAACATCTCGGAAATCGATGGTTATTGTCGCTTTTGTATCGCCATTCGCTAAGATTTTACTTGGCTCAATCGTAATGATTGAAGTCGCCATATCAATATCACCCACAACGTAACTCAGCTTCGCCGTTTTATTCGGCGCCGGTGTAGCTCCTACATTAAACCCAATAGTATCTACACCGGGTTTAGTGGAAGTAATTTCACCTGAATATTTTCCATTGCCATCATAATGTAATGCGTGATTAGTAGTAGCCATGCTTCCAAGAACAACACCTGTAAGTGTTACCGTTCCTGCACTTTCACTGATTGGGTTATCAAATTTATCATTCAATTGAACCGTCACAGTGGCTTCTTCGGTACCATTTGCCTCAATTTCTAGTGGCGTTACAGTAATCACAGATCGCTCAATATCCATTGGTCCTGACACAAAAGTTACCTGAGTTTTGTTCACAGCTTCAGCCAAATCAACCGTAAATCCAATGGTATCTACACCAATTTTCTTAGATGAGATTTCAAAGGTATAACGCCCATTATCATGATCTTGAACAAGAGGTGTAACCGTATCAGAAACTTGTGGCTCGTCGAATACCAACTCAACAACGGGTCTAAAGTTACTCAATCCACCCGCATTGAATTTCGCTGGATCACCATACTCATCCCTTAATTGAACAGTGATCGTACTCTTAGCAACCCCATCAGCCACAACACTGTTAGGCGTAGCGGTAATTGTTGACTCGTTCAAGCTAAATAGCGCTGGTAAATAAGTAATCGTCGCTTTATTCGTACCGACTCCAAAACCAGTCACACTAAAGCCAAGCGTATCCTCTCCTACTGCTGTCGATGATATTCTTGTTTCATAAACACCATTTCCTTGATACTCCAATGGAGTGACAAGTCTTCCTAACTCAAGTCCTGACAAGGTAATCGTTCTCTGAATGTTTACAGGATTATCCTTAGCATCAAGTAAACGGATGGTTAGTTTCGCAGATGCTTCACCATCACTTAAGATTGCTTCCGGAGAAACTACGATCGTAGACTTGGTAAGACTAATTGGCCCTGCAGTATATTCAACATCCGCTTGTTGGGTTGATATATCACCATCAACAGAGAATTTTAAGGTATCAATACCTACTTTTTCCGATTTAATGGTTGTGCTGTATGATCCGACACTATCTGCTGTCAATTGTAAATTATCAACTGTTCCAAAAGGATTTGCAGGGAGTATTAACTGAACATCAGGACCTCCTCGCGAGCTTAGAATATTATGACCAAGCTTATCTTTCAGCTGTACATAAATCGTTGCTAACTCTTCATTGTTTGCAGTAATACTTGCAGGAATTACCTCAATTGTAGAAACATTTACATCGATATCTCCTACAACATATGTTTGCGCAACAGTATCTTGAGCTTCCACATTATTAACAGTAAACCCAATGTCATCTGTCCCCAACATTTCAGAAGTCACCTCAAATGTGAACAGATTTCCAGCTCTAGTAGGACCATCCACTAATGTACCAATATCAATGCCCGTTAATGCCACTGTATATATCGAACCATCAGCTACAGCTACACCATCTTTATCGAGTAAAGCAACCGTAATCGTTGTGGAATCTGCGCCATCTGCTTTAATAATAGGCTTAAGTGTCGTAATGGTAGAGTTAACAAGACTTACATCACCACCTTCAGTAACTGGGTCTTTATAAGTTACAACGATACTCTTAGTTGGTGGGTATATAGGATCAACACTTCCAATTTCAAATACCGCATATTTCACCGTTTCAATCGCTACAACGCTACTTTTAATGTTGCCGGTAAAACTATTTGCAGTAACCTCTAACTTAGAAATTTCAGTGCCTGATGCACCATAAACCTTTCCAACACCTAATCCTTCGAGTGTAACCTCATACTTATTTAATTCAGCTCCTGTAACGACATTCCCATCCTTATCACGAAGCGTTACCGTTACTTTCGCTTGCTCTATACCATCCGCAAAAATAACTTCTGGAACAATCGTGAAAGTAGAGTTTGAGTCAACTGGCGTACCTGCCACTTTATCCTCATAAACAACCGTTTCTCTTACTGAACTTTCCATTCCTAATACTGAGTAACTGAAAATTTCACTACCTGCTTCATTAGAAGTAATCATCGCATGATAAGTATGATTCGTATCATCGTAGCTTATGGAAGATACATCCCCAATTTTCTGACTCATCGAACGAATTTTTATAGTATTTACACCTACATCTTTTTGGATCAAGTGTCCAAACTGATCTTTCAGAGTAATAGTAACCTCTGCAGCAGCCTGACCATCTGATGCAATCGTCGTTGGAACAATCGTCATTGTAGATTTTGTGATACTCACAGGACCTGCTACATATTTCACATCAGCATTAGAACCTCCTGGCGCCTCAATTTTAGTATTTCCTGGTCCATCTACTTCTACTGTAAACGTTAAGGTATCTGTGCCAATTTCTGTAGAAGTAATCGTCGTCACATATACATTACCCGCTAAACTTGCCGTTTCTGAAGTTAACACACCTTTCAGAGGATCTGTTGCAGCATTCACAATTGTGACTTTTAAGTCTGGATCAGTAATAAGATTATTGTTCTCATCTTTTAATGAAACACGAATAACTGCTTTTTCAATCCCATTAGCCGTTACTTCTATTGGCATAATTTCAATTGAAGAATTCTTCGGATCAAAATCTATAGGGGTATAAGTAACAGAAACAATACCTCCATTGTCCGTTCTTCTTCCTCCTGTCGCATCCGCTACTGTAAATCCAATATGATCAATCCCTGAATAAGTCGAACTTACTGTTGCTTCGTAGCGACCATTTCCTGCTGCCGATGGTTGAGTAATAATATCTCCTAAATCCACTCCGGTTAGTGCAACAGTACCAGTGATAGCCTCAGTAATAGCATTACCGAACGCATCGTTAAATTGAATAGTAATCGTTGACTGAACTTTTCCATCTGCAGCAATAATCTCAGGAGTAGCTTCAATCGTAGACTTATCAAGGTTCATCGGTCCTGCTGTATATGTTAATAGCTCAGATTTATCAGCATCAGTCCCATTTAATGTGAAACTAAGTCCATCAGTACCAGCTTTAGTAGATGTGATGATTCCCACATAAGTGCCATTTGGTTGGAAGCTTAATTGACCTGCATTTTCAGCCACACCATTGACCACTTTGGATACTGCAACCGTTCCCATATTTTCAAGAACATTATTGCCGGTAGCATCTTTAAGCTGAACAATCACTTCTGCTCTCATCACGCCATTTGCAACAATCGTGTTGGGTTCAACTGTCAGAGTAGATGTTTCTAAATCAACATCCCCAGCCGTATACGATATCAAGGTATGCATAGCTGCAGCTTCACGATCTGCAAAACTATCACCGATACTAAAACCTAAATCGTCACTACCCATTTTCGTAGAATTAATCGTTAATTGATATGTTCCATCAGATTGTTGAGTCATTTCTCCATTAACAGGAGTACCCGTTACTTGACCTACTTCAAGCGCATTCAGATATACAGCTCCTGCGTAATCAGTTAATGTATTCCCCTCAAAATCTCTGAGTGTTACCGTCACTGTTGCTGTAGTTTGTCCATCTGCAACTATGCTTGCCGGTGTAACAGCAATCGTAGATTTTGTAAGACTTGGTGTATTCGCTGTCAATTCACGATATTCAATTGTAACTTTATTATCACCATCAATACCTTCTACACTAAATCCTAAGGTATCTTCACCAACAACATTCGACGTTAAGTCTCCTCGATAAGTTCCACGTCCGATATAAGACAAGGCATTCCCATTAGCAAATAGACCATTGACTAATCCCGTAATCTCAACCGTACCGGCATTTGTCGTAATGTCATTACCAAATGCATCTTTCAATTGAACGGTTACCTGAGAAATATCTTCGCCATTCGCTTCGATAAGCAGTGGTAATGCCGTAATAGTAGATGTTTGAGGACTATATGCCCCTGCGGTATAAGATACTGTTCCTGTATTAGCACTTACTGCACCTGCCACAGAGAAACCGATAATATCCGTTACATTCGCAACTGTTGATTTGATCGTTGCGGTGTATGTTCCATCTGATTGTTGCGTCAATGCCGTCGGAACTCCATAAGGTGTACCACCATCATTGAATCTTAAAAGTACCTCGCCTAAATCATCCGTTAATACGTTCCCCTTACTATCTTTTAACGTAATCGTAATGTTTGCCGTATCCGTATCATTAGCCACAATACTACGTGGTGTTACCTGAATCATAGATTGACCAAGATCCAATTCACCTGAGAGATAGACAAGTTTCGTATTAATGTCTGCTGGCGCCGCTGTACTTCCTAAGTTAAAGCTAACTTTATCATCTGTTCCAGCCGTTACAGAGGTTACTACTAATTCATAGCGACCATTTCCAACATAAGATGCAATCACCTCATTACTTGCTGCTTGTACAGCTTTCGTTAATCCAGTAATCGTCACAGGACCGGCATTCGTCGTTAGTGCATTACCGAGCGCATCATTAAGCTGAACAATAATTCTAGATTGTGCCACTCCATCTGCTAATATCTCACCAGGAAGAGCTACAATTGTAGATTTAGTTAGATCCGCAACCCCAGGACGATAAGTCACTTTTAATCGAATATGATTATCTACGCCGTTATAACTGAACATAAACTCTTCTGTTCCAGCAATTTCAGAAGTCACATCCGCTTTATAACCATTTCCTTCAATGCGTACCGCGCTTACGTCCCCAATTGGATTAGAAGTAGGTTTAATTACAACAGACCCGCCAGCCATGCTTGGATCAATTTCATTTCCAAATTGGTCATATAACGTCACAGTAAACGTGGCTTTCCCACCCGCACCCGCTAGACCTGTATCAATAACATTAGGAGTGACTGTAAAGGTAGAGTTACTGATATTCACATCCCCTGCTGTATAAGATACAGATGCACTATCTCTAGCTTTGGCACCATCCACCGTAAAGCTAAATGTATCTGAACCCGCATTGACCGATTTAACATAAGCGAAGAATGTTCCTGCGCCATCACTGGTCATCAAACCATCTGCTGGCAGAATTTCTCCTACCAAATTACCTACCGATACTAATTTAACTTGATAACGATGACCGGTATTACGATCTGTTGCACTGATGACAGGATTTCCAGATTTATCTTGTAATTTCACTTCAATGACAGACATTTCTACACCATCAGCTTTGATAGTGGTAGGGGTTGCCGTGATAGAAGATTTACTCAAATCAATAGATCCTGCAATATAGTTCACACGAACCTCTTTTCCTACCGCTGGCGTACCGCCGGCATTGAAGCCGATAATATCGTATCCAACATTCAGAGAAGTGAGTTCTCCTGTATATAAGCCATTACCTTGTGGTGATAATTGATGATCAGAAATACGTCCATTAACAATGCCACTGACGCGAATAGCCACAGGATTTCCAGTGATATTATTGGAGTGCTTATCTTTTAACTGTACTGAAATTACAGATACCGCACTACCATCTGCTTCAATACGCGTTGGGTTAGCTGAGATTGTGGAGAACCCTAAATCAAAACTACCTGGTGTATACGTAATATGTGTACGGTTATTCCCTGTTTTTCCATCTAGAGTGAACCCAATCTGGTCAGATCCTGCCTGCGTAGAAACAATCGTTCCACTATACTTACCGCTAGCGCTATCGTATGTAAGTGCAAGAGTTCCAGCAGCTACACCGCTTAATTTACCTAACAGTAAACCTGTTAAAACAACCTCTCCTTCATTAGAAGTAATATTATTACCTTCACTATCACGCAATTGAACCGTCACAATAGACTCTTCAATTTCATCCGCGCGAATTGTCGTTGGGCTCAGTGAAATCAAGCTCTCTGTCAGGCTAACAGCACCTGCGGTGTACGTCACATCAACAGACTGATTACCTTTACCAACACCGGCAATTGTAAATCCAATCTTATCTGTTCCAGCTCTTACAGATACTACTGATCCTTTATAGGTACCATCTACCTGACGCGCCATCGGTGCTTTCACAGAACCATATGTGAAATCTACTAACGTTACTTGACCCACATTCGTCGCGATATCATTTCCAAAAGCATCCTTAAATTGAACGGTAATAGAGCTCTCTTCTGTGCCATCTGCCTTGATACTGATAGGATCTGCCGTAATCGTTGTTTCCACTAAACTAACAGCACCTGCTGTATAGGTTAATGAAACTGGCGTTGCACCTTTTGTACCATCTAAAAGATAGTTCAACTGATCTGTTCCTGCTTTTGATGATTTGATCAATAACTGATATTGACCATTACCGATATATCTAAAGGTTGTATCACCATTTGGTTCAGCTGACTTCCCTAATACTGCAGTTGATGAATCTAAAGTCACTTCTCCTGATAGATCCGTATCGACAACATTATTAAAGGCATCACGTAACGTCACTGTTAATGTCGCAGTTTGTTGATCATCCGCCTTAATAGTAGAAGGATTTACCGTGATTGTAGAGTTTGCAATAACCGCATCTCCAGCAGTATAGGTAAGAGCCGCAATACCTGCCGCACTATTCCCATCAATCGTGAAGCCAATATTATCCACGCCTGCTTTAGTAGATGTCATTTCAAATTCATAAACACCTGATCCTGTTGCTGTTTCTTCTAAGACAGTTCCTGTGTAATTACCGAATGTTACGCCTGTTAAGATCACATTATGAGATTCTGTAATCACATTATTATCTTTATCAAAGAGGGATACTTTCACTGTAGAAGTCATGATTCCATCAGCGGTAATAGATTGCGGATCTACTACAACTGTAGACTTAGTCGAACTTACCCCACCTGCATTATAAGTCAGCTTCGTTGTGCTCTTAGGTCCTGATGCTTGAGTACCATTTAATGTAAATCCAATCGTATCTTCACCAGCGTTTTCAGAAGTAACCTTTCCTGAATATGAGCCTGATGAGCCACCATCATAAACTAAGTTCGCTCCAGCATACTTTCCAGTAGTAATGCCGGTTAATTTAATTTCAGCATTACCACCATCGGTCGTTAATCTGTTACCAAATGCATCACGTAGGATAACAGTCACTGTTGCTGCTGAAGTATCATCTGCGATAATGGCCGATGGCGTGACACTGATCTCTGAAGTTGTTGCAGATGCAACAGTTCCAGGTGTATATTCAACGCTCGCTTTACCACTTGATGCGACGTTTTCAACACTAAATCCAAATGTATCAGAACCTGCTTTTGTTGACTTGGTCGTAATACTGTAGGTGCCATTATTATTATCTACGACATCAGAAACCACACCTAATCGTGTTCCTTCCGCTCTAATGACAATAATATTGCCCTGACTTTCCGTAATCGTATTGTTAAATTGGTCAATTAAGGTCACCGTAACAGTTGATACGGTTTGCCCATCTGCCGTAATAGATACTGGATCAGCCATAATCGTTGACGTCGTTGCACTTGCTCTACCTGCTTTATAAGTCACAATGACATCTTTTGTATCGGCATCCGCACCATTAATAGAGAAGTCAAATGCTTCTTGACCCGCTTTTATAGAGGTTACCGTTGCTTCATAAATACCATTTCCTTTATTAACAACACTACTAATAGTACCCGTCACAGGATTCACTAACGTTGCATTGCCGTTCGCTGAGAATATCTCAACGACATCCGTTGTAGAGTCTGTAATAGGATTTCCATACTGATCACGTAGTTTTACGGTTAATGTTGCTGTCGTAATACCATTTGCTACGATCGTTGTAGGGGTTATAGATAGCTCAGACTGTGTCACATCCGCACCTGAAGCCGTATATGTTACCGCCACAGTATTGCCATTTGCACCAGGTGTTCCATCAACCGCAAATCCTATCTGATCTATACCCACTTTTTCTGAAGTAATCTTCGCTGTGTAAATACCATTTGTAGTATATACAGGGGTTGTTGCACTACCTAACGCAACCCCTGTTAAAGTCACGGATCCCGTTACTTCTCTGTCGATAGGGTTTCCATTAGCATCTTTAAATTGAATCGTCACATCAGCACCTGTTGATCCAACTTCAAATTGAAGTGGATCAATCGTGATAGTAGAACGACTAAGATTCATTTCACCTGGCAAATAAGTGATGGATGCAGTGTTAGTGCTCTTAGATCCTGTGCCAATTGTAAAACCAACCTCTGGATCAGTACCTGCTGTTGTCGAAGTAATCGTTGCAGTATAAGTTCCATTACCTAGATACGTTAATTCACCCTGTGCTTGATTTGGTATTCCTACCATTAAATCTGCAAGAGATAATTTATCTGATTGTTCCTCTGTAATATTATTCTCATACTTATCCTTAAGCTGAACTGTCACTGTTGCAAAGGCATTACCATTTGCTGTAATCACACCAGGATTGATGACGATTGTAGATGTTGTAGAATCCACCGCTCCTGCTATATATGTTAGATTCGCTGTTGCATCAGCTTTTGTTCCTTTATAAGTGAATCCTAAAGTATCCGTTCCTATCTTCTGAGAATTAATATCAGCGGTATAAACACCTGGAGTGCCCTGATTTAATACAAGTTCCCCTTGAATATTAGTAACCGCTTGTTTACCTAACACTAATCCGGTTAGTTTAACTTCCCCTGATATTGGAGCTGTATACCCCTGCCCATTAGCATCTAATAATGTCACTGTAACTGTTGATATGTCATTCGTTTCACCTTCAACGCTAATGGTAGAAGGAGACACACTAATTGTCGATCTAACTAGACTTACAACGCCTGATTCATACATGACAGAAGTAGTCTTATCACCTTTCTCGTTGCCAATAGAATAAGCATATATTCCAGTTCCAGTAATATCCTTACCTGGGTCATTTTCTGGGATCTGGGAAGTAACTTCTATCGTATAACGCCCGTTACCCATATATTGCATGATATTTGGATTAGTAGAATCTTTACCAATGATAATACCAGCGACGCCACTTTCGACACTAAGTTCTACAACTCCATTTGCTTCCGTTAATACAGTATTTCCATTAATATCTTTTAACTGTAATGTAATAACGGATTTTTCCTTTCCATTCGCTTCAATTGTAGAAGGCGCTGCTGTAAGCGTAGAGGTTTTTGTAGAATAATCTCCTGCGGTATAGCTCAATCTTGCTGGTACATAAGTACTTGTTTCACCATCTACTTGGAAACTGATCGCATCTATGACGTTTGCAACAGTGGATGTTGCTGTTGCTGTATAAGTTCCGGCAACATCACCCGCTACGATATTTGTAAACTGTCCGTAAGATACGCCACCATTAGTTGTAAAGAGTAAATTCACATTTTTATTACTATCAGGGACAACGTTTCCTTCCGAGTCTTTTAACGTAATCGTGACAGTCGCTGTATCAGTACCATTTGCCACAATGCTATTTGGAATTACTGCAATTGAGGATTGTGCTAAATCAATTTCTCCTGGGAGATACGTTAATGAGGCCTTTTTAACAGATGCTCTGCCATCTAATTTAAATCCAATGTTTGCATCCATACCTGATTTTTTAGACGTTAAGGTTAACTCATAACGACCTGCTTTATATGTTGCAATAATCTCATCGGCACTTTGCTCTGCAAATGTTACGCCAGTGATAACAACTTCACCTTCATTCGTTTCAATATTGTTATTCAAACCATCTTTTAATTGCACCACAATTGTAGATGTCGCAATACCATCCGCAATAATTTGGCGCGGCATTGCTGTAATTTCAGAATTTTGGAAGTTAACAGCCCCAGCTTGATATTGAACGGTTGTTACCGCACTTGAAGCTGTTCCATTCACTGTAAATCTAAATGTTTCAGTACCTGTTTTTTCAGAAGAAACTGTTGCGGTATACGCACCGTTTCCGGCACTGATAACATCACTTAACTCCCCAATTTTCTGATCAGAAATAATCTGGATAGTATGGTCGCCCGTTGTAATGATATTTCCTTGAATATCATATAACTGAACCGTAATTGTAGAAGTAATTGCCCCTTCTTTACTTACTTGAATCTGACGAGGAGATGCACTGATTGTTGAACTATTCGCATCCACGGCACCTGCTAAGTAAGTGACATTTGTCGTCGCACTCGCTTTTAAGCCATCAACCATAAATTCAAACGTTTCAACACCACTTTTCACGGATCTCACATAAGCTGTAAATGAACCACCGCCGTTGTCAGTCATGACACCCGTTGCCGGTAACATTTCTCCAATTGCGGGCGCAGTTGGCATTAGTGTCACTTGATATGGTTGGTTAGTTGTCGGATTAATACTACTCTCTAAATTATTGCCGTTACCATCTTTTAATTGAACAGTAATCGTCGATAATTTTTCGCCATCCGCCACGATACGAGCTGGATTTGCCATAATCGTACTGGTATTTCTATCTAACGATCCGGAAACATACGTCACAGTTGCTTCTTTTCCAACTGCCGTAACCCCATCTACGTTAAATGAAACCGTATCTGAACCTACCTTTCTCGATGAAATACGACCTGTATATTTTCCTGCGTCAACATAAGTTAAGCGAGCATTTGCAAACTCTCCTACTACAGCTCCCGCAACATATACATCTCCCGGATTACCCACGACGTTATTACCATAACGGTCTTTTAATTGAACTGTAATCGTTGCTGTTTCTGTCCCATTTGCTTCGATAGTTTCAGGCTGAATTTCAATCGTAGATGAAGAGAGTACATAGTTCCCAGGCGTATACGTTAAGTTTGCCTTACTATTCGACTGCACATTATCTAATGTGAAACTCAGAACATCTGTGCCCGCTACGGTAGAGATAACCGTGGCGGTATAACGATTGCTAACGCTATCAAATGTTGTTGCTAAGGTATTTCCTGTTTTTTCAGTAATTCCCTCACCACGATCAAGCCCTGTAATAACCACAATTCCACGGTCACCTGGGACGATATTTCCATTGCCATCACGTAACTCTACAATAATTGTCGATGCTGCAACTCCATCTGCTTTAATCGAGTTTGGTACCGCACGAATTGTAGATTCATTAACATCGATTGTTCCTGCAGTATAGGTAAGTTGTGCACTATTAGTACCATCACCTACGCCTGCAACTTGGTAACGAATCGTATCCGTTCCGCTCTTCTCTGAAGTGATAAACCCTTCAAAAAGACCATTAGAAACATATCTCACAGAAGCTGTCAGTTTTCCAAGCTCAATACCACTCAGTGTCACTGACGTTGGCGTAACACCCAAATCTGTATCGTTCCCGAACTGGTCTTTCAGCTGTACCGTAACTCTACTTTGTGTTCTGCCATCTGCGATAATTTCTGTTGGGTCTACCTTGATTTCACTCGCCGTTAAACTGACAGATCCAGCTGTATACGTCACAGTTGCCGGTGTGTTTTGGCTAGCAGCTCCTCCTAACGTGAAGTTAAGATTATCGGACCCTGATTTTGTCGATTTAATCTTTAATGTGAATTTACCAGCGCCTATTGAAGTGAATTTACCATTCGTAGCAGCATCTACTAACTGACCATTCTCTAAGGTCGTCATATCTAATGCCACATCTAAGCTTTCCGCACCTACAATAATCGGGTTACGGAATTTATCTAAGAGCGTTACCGTAACTGTTGCTTCGTCAGTGTCATTCGCTTTAATCGTACGAGGATTGACTGCAATTGTAGACACAGTGAGATCTACATCTCCTGCGATATATTGTAATACTTTTTCATCATTGGCTTTTTCACCATCCACGTTGAATCCAATGGTGTCTTGCCCTGATTTTTCAGAAATAATGGAGCCTTGATACTGCCCACCACCGATAGATTCAAAGGTATTATTCAGTAACGTTCCGTTGACTACTCCGACTAAAGTCACGTCCGCAAGTTCAGTAACAGCATTGCCATTTTGGTCTTTTAATGAAACCGTCACAATCGCAGCATCCACGCCATCTGCCGTAATTTCTGGCTTATCAATGACGATTGTAGATGTTGTTAAGCTCACGCCACCTGAACGATACGTTAATGTTGCTTTCGATTTTGGTCCTGTTGCTTCAACAGCATCTACGGTAAAGCCAATAATATCTTGACCATCAGTTGTAGAAGTTAATTGACCAGAGAATGATCCTGTTTCTCCGCCGTTATAGGTTAATGCAATATTCCCTTCTGTTGCGAATGTAATACCTTTCAATGTAATCGTGACGCCTCCATCTGAGGTTAAACGGTTACCATTAATATCTTTAAGTACTACTGTGACTGTTGAAGATTCAGTACCATCTGCCGTAATTACTGAAGGCGATACACTAATTTCAGAAGTCGTTGCCGATGCAATACCTGCCGTATAAGACACTGCCGCAGTATTACCACCTGTTGCGCCATCTACTTCAAAACTAAAGGTATCTGTTCCTGATTTCGTTGAAGTGACTTCTGCACTATATGTTCCATCATTGTTATCTTGAACTGCTTTCAAGGAGCCGATCATGTCATTATTCGTAAAAATAACAACGGCATTAGCACCAATAGAAGTGGTTAAATTATTGCTATTTCTATCTTTCAATTGGATCGTTAACGTAGCTGTTTCTGTTCCATCTGCCGTAATAGATACAGGATTTGCCGTAATTTCAGACGTTAATGCATAAGCAACATCTGGTAAATAGGTTACTGTCACATTTTCACGGTTAGCTGGAACACCACTTAGAGTAAAGTCAAAATGATCTGTACCTGCTTTAATAGAAGTAACGGTTGCCGTATAAGTCCCATCTCCATTATTAACAACATTACTTAATGTTCCTAAAGGCTGCTCACTGCTAATAGAAATCGTCACGATATCACCTAGGTCATCCGTGATTCTATTATTATATGCGTCAAATAATCTCACTGTAAGCGTCGATACAGTCGTACCATTTGCGGTAATTTCAGTAGGATTCACAGTGAATTCAGTTTCTGTAATACTTGCCGCACCAGAAATATAGCTAATTTCTACACGATCTCCGCCTGCGCCTAATGTACCATCGACTCTAAAACCAATTTTATCTGAGCCTTTTGTTTCTGAAGTAATCGTTGCTTGGTATTGTCCATTGCCGGTATAGCTTGGCTCTGAGCTAATATTACCGTTAAGAACCCCATCTAATGTCACGCTACCCGTAATATCCTCAAGTAGAGAGTTTCCAAAAGCATCCTTAAATTGAATTGTAACAATAGAACCCATATTGCCATCTGCTTCAATCGTTAATGGATCAGCCGTAATCGTAGATGTTCCAAGATTCATCGGTCCTGGATTATAAGTTAATGATTGGGTATTTCCACCCGCACCTAGCTCTGCCACTGTAAAACCAATGGTTGCATCTGTACCAGCAACTGTTGATGTAATCGTTCCTGTATAAGTACCATTTGCTTGATACGTTAAGGTGTTGTTTTCATTTCCTGTAACAGCTCCTAAATTAAGATCTGTTAATGTCACGATACCTTTGTTCTCAATAATTGAGTTATCAAAAGCATCTTTCAATTGAACCACAACATTGGCACGCGCAACACCATTTGCCGTAATGACCTTAGGAGTAATTACAATTGTAGACTTAGCAGTATTCACCTCACCTGCTGTGTACTCAAGCGTTGCTTTACCTGTAGCCTCTTCAGCATTTCCTGATGTATCTCCAAACTTAAAGCCTAAGGTATCTACTCCCGATTTTGTAGAAGTCATCGTTGTTGTATATAGCCCCTCACCTTGATGTACTAAAGTGGTTGCTTCTGCTTCTCCAAGGGTTGCACCTGTTAATATCACAACGCCAGGATTTGCATCTGTTGGTTTATTACCATTTGCATCATAAAGCTGAACACTTACGGTTGCATTCTCAACACCATCTGCAACAATTGAAGTTGGATCAACACTGATTTCTGATCTAGTTAAACTAACACCACCTGTTTTATAGGTAATCTTCACTTTACCTGTTGCACTTTGAGTACCAATCTTAAATCCTAAAGTTTCTTCTCCTGCTGTGGTTGAAGTCATCGTCCCCGTATATTGTCCGTTACCTTGGTAAGTAAACTGATTATTTGCCGGAGAGAATTTCCCAATATCTGTCGCTCTATCTAACGTCACTTCCACTATTTCAGTTGGATTCAAAATTTCGTTATTAAACGCATCTTTAAGTTGTACTGTAATTGTTGATGGTGTTTCTCCATCTGCCTCAATTGTCATTGGGGATGCTGTAATAGTACTCGTTGTATAATCAATACTGCCCGCAGTATATTTAAGCTCTGCTGGAGCCGCTGGACTTGGATCTCCCTCTAATGTAAATCCAATAAGCTCTGTAACGTTCGCTTTTTGAGATCTAATGGTTGCTGTATAAGTTCCATCTTGATGGTCGATCACAGCACTTGCTGTACCAAATGATGGATTGCCATTATTAAAGCGTAATGCCACGGATCCCGCACTCTTATCAAGATTATTCCCTTGAGAGTCTCTTAATTGAACTGTAATCGTTGCAGTTGTCGCATCATCAGCAATAATACTCTTTGGATCCACTGAAATTGCTGATTGTGCTAAATCCACTTCTCCTGGAAGATAAGTGATTGAAGTTGTATTACTACCACTTTGAGCATCGAGCTCAAAACCAATTGTGCCATCTGTTCCCGCTCTGGTAGATGTTACAACAAGCTCATAACGACCTTCCCCTACATAAGATGCCGGAACACGATCCCCCCTTTGAGTCGCTAATACTAACCCTGTAATATTGACATCGCCAACATTACTCGCAAGAGGATTACCAAAACTATCTTTTAATTGAACGGTAATCAGAGATTGCGCTTTATCATCTGCCACAATCGATGCAGGATCTGCCTCAATCGTAGATGTTGTAAGATCAAAAGCACCTGGTAGATAACGAATCTGCTCAGCTCGATTAGAATCAACACCATTTACTGTGAATGTAAAGTCTTCAACACCTGCGATTTGTGATTTAACTTCAGCGGTAAAGGTACCATCATCATTATTCGTAACCGGTGTTAACGTTCCTAATACAGAACTATTTTTAGAAATAATGACAACATCATATGCCTCATCCGCTTCATTTGTTCCAGATGTGAGTGGGTTTCCATTTGCATCAAATAATGTAATCGTAATTTTTGCAGTTGTGACATCATCCGCTGCAATTTCTTGCGGATTAATTTCAATCGTTGAGTTTTTACTACTCGCCTCACCTGCAGTATATTGAACAGTCGCCATTTCTATGGATGCGTCTGTTCCTATTAAGAAATTAAATTCATCTTCTCCAGATACCATAGAACGAACTGTCGCACTATATGTTCCATCTGAATTATTGGTGGTACCTGACAGTGTTCCTAGTTTGCTAGCAGCATCTTTAAATTGGATCGTTACTGCATAAGGTTGCTGTGTATCAGGATTAATATTAGATGTTAATGCATTCCCATATTCATCTGATAACTGCACTGTCAATGTTGAAGTTGTTGTTCCATTAGCGGCAATACTAGGAGGTTCCGCGGTAATGGTACTTTTTGTAATACTTGGTTGACCTGCCACATACGATACAAATGTCGTTCCTGTCCCTCTGTCCCCGTTAAGAATAAAGCCAAAAGACTCATTCATATGTACTTGAGTAGATGTCACGATTCTAGTGTAGGTTCCATCCCCATTATTAATGGTAGGTCCTTTAAATGTTCCAATCGGATTATCGGCATCTGTAAAGATAATCTCAACATCATCCCCCCCTGAAGTAATATTGCCACCTTCAATGGTTTTAACTTGAACTGTAATCACAGATTCAGCAACTCCATTAGCCACAATAGTAGTCGGAGATGCAGATATTTCGGATGCCGTAGCTGAAGACTGCTGTGCCGTATTGGTGAGTGTACAAACAATCTCATCTCCATTATTCGGAGTGACATTAAAGCTTGTGCCCTTTCCACTAGGTAATACGGTATTACTTCTACTATTTTTATTAATACAGCTGAGCGAACCCTCATAACGATCAAGGGTTGAGGTTGATCCCGGCGCCATTACTTCAGAAAGCGTGTATGTTTCTCCAGCATTAATGGATAATAATTCTGTTGTTACCGATGTCACAGAACCTGCTGTCACAACATCTTTTACAGATGTATTCCCATTTTTTACGCTAATAATAAATTGGTCGTCTGGGCTATAACGGCTATCAATATTTTTTACAAACTCAAGACGTGGTCCTGATGAATTTACTAATAGACAAGAAATTTCTGAACCACCTACAATGTAGTTTCCAGGAATCGTAATAACCCCTTCTTCTGTCGCCGTCACTCCTGTTATTGGAGAATTGCCAACCATACAGGTTGCTTCTGTTAAGATCCAATGTTCAATTTGTGGATTAGGCGACGTCTGACGAATAACGACAGGACTATTTAATCTATCAAATACGTGACGCGTATTATCAAATGTTTCTGTGCCTTCCGCAGTAACGCTAATCTCTGCTGTAGATAGAGAGGGATATACATTCGAAATATTATCAAATGTATAGGTGAATTTTCCTGTGCCACCATGTGCAATCGTAGAGATACTCACATCTCCTGGCACAAAATACACGCGATAATCCTCTACTTCCCCATCAATACGTTTCGTTGCACTAGAACCTTCTGTTGGTGTAATTCCTGGAAGCGTGCTTACTCTAAATCTTGCATAACTGGCTGTTGCTGTTGTAACTGATCCCGTTGGAACTTCGTAATCTATAGTGACATATTGCCCAGAGGTTCTTAAATCTGTTGCTATTTGATTACTACTATTAAATGAACCTACAACTCCACCACTTGATCTTCCCCAATCTAACCAGCCATTTAAAATCCCTTTATTCGCTGCTACTCCTTTAATTTCTGCCTGTAGTGTATAGCGATTTCCTGAAACGAAAACAAAATCTTGCAAAGATACAAAATTCGTACTGCCGTAAGGTGCTACTTGAATTCCATCATGTGTTGGAATTGAATCTGCAGCTGCAGAAGCTTGTGGACCTGATTGATTTGAAATGGTTTCCCCTAAACGCAAAAAGTTTAGCTTACTATCTGTTGCTTGATTACCGCTAACTCCTGGCGAGTTATGGAAAGGACCTGTTGCCGTATTATATTGTGTTGGTGCATCAGCGTAGTTTCCTACAGATGAGAAAGCCATCTTAATATTAGGAACTTCTTTATCCGTAGTAATTGTTATTTTCGTAAAAGAAGACCATTGTGACATATCAGAGCCTGCCCCAGCCGGCCCATCTGTTGGTCTACTTGCACACACCCCATTTGGAGTCGGATCCATTGTGTCTGAAGTTGGGTTATAACAATAGTTTGTAACACTATTACTGATACCAGAGCTTGATACCCAAGTCTGAGTTGCAAATTGATTCCCAATCTTTGGCTCATACACTCGTATATAGTAATTCGCATTCACTGAGTCTAAAACAAACGAGAAATTTCCACTACCCGTTGTTTGTATAGTAGAAGAATATCTAGGTACACCACCCTCTTCTTTCCAAATCTCAACATTTTGTTCTGCGAAAGGAGTTGCAGAACTTGGATCTATATTCCCAAGCCCCGTACTATCTTGATACAAATTCCCTTCAATAACAGGTGCTACTTGACAACTTGCTAAATCTCGCACGTCATCATCCCCGCCGGTTCCAGAGCTTCTAGGAATACGACCTACTTCTCTAATCGTTTGGGTCATGAGATTTGCTTCATACAAGTAATCTGTAGAAGTCGCTAAATATAATTTCCCATTTAGAAAAGCCATTCCATAGATACTTCCACTAATACTAGGATTACTAGATGGGAAAGTGAAAAGAGTTTCATAATTCCATCTACTCGGATCTGGATCCGTAATATTGTATCTAATCAACATTTTAGTAGAGCCATCTGTTAAGACATAAGCATTACCATTCGCATCGATTGCCATGTCTGACGCTATACTAGTATTACTAGATAAATCTCCTGGAATTCTACCTGGATTCGTAATGCTTGCTCCAGTAATGGGATTAAAACGCATAATGGACCAGTTTCCACTAGGTCCCGCATTATCAGATACATATCCGGAAAATATAATCTCCCCAGTCAGCTGATTGACTTCTCCACCAGACCAATATCGATTTCTAAATCCACCACCTGGTTCAGGATTTAGTTTATATACCTGCGTATCCCCTGTTTGAACTGCAGTAACCCCCTCACTACCAAAGCTCCCATAATGCCAAAAGAACATTGTCATCGGGCCATTAGCACTTCCAGCCGGGCCTAAGGCTACGGTTGATGAGCGAATAGTATTGGGATTCTCATAGATCCGTTCAGTCGTTAATGCTCCTGAGCCTTTATAATCAATGGTATATAAATACTCCCCTCTATTGTACTTTCCTCCATATAGTAAATCACAGCTATATGAGGGAGTAGCACCCTGTCCTGGAGACATTGTGACATAAGTACCTGTGGGATCTAAGGCTGCACTTGCGAATACAACCATTAACGAAAAAAACGTTAACCATAAGGAAAACACATTTCGAAAAATATTTAATTTTCTTTGCATAATATACAAATCTCTCTGGGGATAGATAATTTAATAAATCTCATTAGTCAGAAATAGATCGAATTAATCAATAATACAAATAAATATAATAATATTTATATAACTGTAAATAAGTAATTCATACAAAGGAGAATATAACACAAAGATTCTATTAATAAATACAAATTGTAAAAATAAATATTTTAATTAATTAAACTAATAATAATCACCACTTCAATTAACACTTAATAATATTAAACTACATAAATAAATCATTGTTACGCAACACCCCAAAGACTCTCATCAAAACACAAATTGAAAAATAAACCTTCAAAATCAATAATATAAACAATAACTACAAGTTGCTATACATGCCAAAACATTATTTATATATTACTTAATAATATAATATTAAAAAATTAAGACAATAAAAAAGAGCCCTAAGGCTCTTTAATTAAAATGTCATTATTTTATTCCTGTATGGATTCAAACTATTATTATCATGCTCTATATAGATAATACTAACTACTAACTACATTCTATCTAAAATATAGAACCTAATAAATATAAAACATACACACCAAATCACGAATGGATTACTTCACTTAACTACTAATTTAATACTAATAACAAATTAATAAGATAATAAATATAATTACGTCATATTAACTCGTATAGCTTAATAGAGATTCAACATTATATCCGTCTAATACGTTGTCATCGTGCAAATAAAGAAGATCCGCCAAGAAACAGATACCTTCCACCGTCGCTTCTTCCTTCTCGACCATCTGAATGATCGCCTTAATCGTTCCGCCTGTAGCTAATACATCATCTAAGATTACAACTTTGTCATCTTTAAGCACATCACCTTTATGCATTTCTTGAATATTATTACCATATTCCAAAGAGTAGGATACTTTATGGCACTCACGTGGTAATTTTCCTGGTTTACGCACCAATACTAAACGCACACCCGTATTAAATGCCACAGGCGCAGCAAAAATAAATCCACGTGCTTCCGGCGCTACAATCACAGTCGCGCCACACTCTTTGACAAACGTGCTCATACGTTCAATCGTTTCACGATACGCTTCGACACTATTAAGGAGCGGTGTAATATCTTTAAAATCGACACCTTCCACCGGAAAGTTTTGAATACGCGCAATATATTTCTTTAAGTCCATCTGTTCATTCCTAACGAATTTATTCTAAACATATAAAACAAAATTATAACACTGATCTGAATATCTACTCTTATTTCCTTAAAATCAAAAGGATTACTTGGAAATAATTACAATTATTTACCAATATTTAGTATACTTCACAGCCACAATGACGATTGAAAACCAACCCCACAACCGATATTCCTATAATGAAACAGCGTTCTAATACAATTATTTTCCTCTATCTTCTTCTTGCGATTATTTTAAGTCCTCTGCTCTACTACATGATGGAGCCTTATTCGCTGAGTTTACCGATTATTGAAAACTTACAGCTTGTGTTGTTAGGTATCGGCATCATCTATTCTCTTTGGCTCGCCAAAAAACAACAGGATTATCGGTTTTTTTGGCTTTGGATTACTCTGTTTTGGATTATATTACTCGGCAGAAGTATCAATTGGGGCAGAATTTATTTCCCTGGATATCCCCGGGAATATTACCGCCTTATCGGGCTGTGTCTTGTTTCTTTAGTCGTTCTTCCTTTAGCAATCAGAAAATATCGCCTGATACTCGTTTCCATTATCAAAACTTACGGTATTCCTTATAAAGTGATCGGTATCTTACTGATTCTTTTTCTACTTGCCGATCAAGCAGAACATCAACGTGCCTTATATCTATTTACGAATGATCTTATTCCCTTGCCCAATTATGAGTTACTTGAGGAAATTTTAGAGATCTTCTTTATGCTTGCGCTCTTTGGAGGGAATTTTTTCTATGTTTCAAAGTTCCAACAAGCAGCGCAATCTTCCCCAAACTCCTCTAAAATAGGAAATTCGATATCGCAATCTGCTATTTAAGTAAAATAAGGGAATCTATATTGTGAACGCTTCTTATAAAATCCTCTGTTTTGGTGAAATCTTATGGGATATTTTTCATCAAGATGAGAAAACTGCGAAAGTATTAGGCGGTGCGCCGAGTAATTTGAGCTATTTTTTTCACAAGCTCGGCGAATCGACACAATTCATATCACAAGTTGGGAATGATGAGCTAGGATTAGAAGCGATTCAACAACTGCAATCGCTACAAATTCCGCATATTATACCGACGTCGAATCTGCCGACCGGCACTGTGGATATTCAGATTCTTGATCATGAACCGCATTATCAATTTCAAACGCCGGCAGCGTGGGATGAGATTCCCTATTCTGATGCCGTAAAAAATGCCGGAATTCAGGCAAATCTCATCGCTTTTGGTTCTCTTGCTCAGAGAAATGAGCAAGAGAATAGTAGCTTTAAAACCCTACTTAAAATTTTAGAACACAATCCCGATGCGACACGGTTTTTAGATTTAAACTTAAGAGCGCCCTACTTTACAAATGAGAAAGTTTTAGAGCTTCTCAAGCTTGCAGATATTCTTAAAATCAATTTTGAAGAGTTTCAGTATCTAAAATCCCTATTCGATTTAGATTCTCTCTCCACTCGAGATGCGCTATTTCAGCTAATTCAACAGCTAAACCTGAACTTTATCATTCTGACATTAGGCGCTGAAGGAAGTATCGTGATGAGTGAAACCGACTATTCGGCGCAAAGTATTCAAAAAATCACATTGAATGATACTGTCGGCGCCGGCGATGCATTTTCTGCGGCATTTCTTACTGCTTTAAATCGAGGGGCATCCTTTGAAAACGCCCATGTTTTCGCCAATCGTTTTAGTAGTTATATTTGCACCCAGAAAGGTGCTTTTGTTCCTATTCCGGAATCATTTAAAGAAGCATTAACAACTTTTTCTGCTTGGTAATAGGTAATAGTAATACTCAGTAATCCCTATATTAATATCTTTAAACAAATACCACTAAACGAGCTCGATATATTCGAGCTCTTCTTCTGTAAGAGATTCATACCAATCTTCCCCAAAAATCTCTGCAGGATGTTGCGAGCGATCACTTCCATTCCCGCACAGCAATTGATTCCACGCACAAAGCCGATCACATCCCCAACAGATTCTTTCTGGTCTTTTCGGATGTTTAGGGATTCGTTGTTTCTTTTTTATATTCATCATTCTCTGCCCTAATCGCATCAACATATACATATACATATATATACATATACATATACATATACATATACATATATATAAAATAGAACGATACTTCCATCTCCACAATATAACTCAATGATTCATTGACTTATATAGTCCTAAATAGGTAATTCTTGGCAATTTAAAAATAAAACCGACCAAACATTATCATTCTTTCGCCTTCCTTCTTCTCTTATCCTTGTTCCTGTTATACTGTTTCATTAGAAAAATAATGTTCACGATCTTTACATTTTAAGTTGAGTAAAAAGTTTATGACAATAAAAATAGAACAAGGGGAAAAGCTTCGTGGTGCCGCAAAGACAGCACGAATTCCAATTAAAGTCGTTGCAGTACCAAAGGAAGAACGCATTCCAAAACCAGATTGGATTCGCGCAAAAATTCCAACCGGCAAACGCTTTAATGAAATCACCACTATTTTAAGAGAAAACAAGCTTCATTCCGTGTGTGAAGAAGCCGCTTGCCCAAATATTGGTGAATGTTTCAACCAAGGAACAGCAACCTTTATGATCATGGGCGATATCTGTACACGCCGTTGTCCTTTCTGTGATGTTGCACATGGTCGCCCAAATAATCTTGATTCAGAAGAGCCAAAACGCCTAGCGGAAACCGTAAAACTTCTGAATTTGGATTATGTTGTGATTACTTCCGTGGATCGTGATGATCTTCGTGATGGTGGCGCACAACATTTTGCAGATTGCATTACCGAAATTCGTAAAATTTCCCCGAAAACAAAAATTGAAATTTTAGTGCCGGATTTCCGAGGAAGAATGGATATCGCCGTCGATATTCTCACGCAAACGCCGCCGGATGTGCTCAATCATAATATGGAAACCGTTCCAAGATTATATAAGCAAGTTCGTCCCGGCGCGGATTATCATCACTCTTTAATGCTTCTCAAAAACTTCAAAGCAAAAAACCCCACTGTTCCGACAAAATCCGGATTAATGGTTGGCGTTGGCGAATCTGATGATGAGATGATGGAAGTGATGAAAATCATGCGAAATCACGCTATTGAAATGATCACTATTGGGCAGTATCTTCAGCCTTCCGGCGGACATTTAGCCGTTGATCGCTATGTCACACCGCAAACATTTAAAGATTATGAAGCAGAAGCATATCGTTTAGGCTTTAAGCTCGCGCATATCGGCCCAATGGTTCGCTCCAGCTACCATGCCGGCGATAATACGCTTGCCTAATACTTATATAGTGATGTATATAGCTATACCTAAATAGATCATTCAATCCCAAACCTATCATGAGGGCATGATAGGTTTTTTTATAGATTAAGAATCCCCTCAGATAATACGGAAATTCGTCATCAAAATGAGATAAAAATTTGCTAGAATTTACCGGCATTATTTAATACAAACTGAAAGGAAAACGAAAAATGCTCGCGATTTTTGATTTAGATGAAACCCTTATTGCCGGCGATTGTGTGTCATTATGGGGAACATGGCTCTGTGAGCAAGGTTATGTCAAAGATATTACGGCATTTGAAGCGCAAAATAAGTTTCTGATCGAAGCTTACCAAGCGCAAACCCTTAAACAGCAAGATTGCATTGATTGGCTACTCGAACCTGTTCAGCATCTTTCCATTACCGAGATTTCTCACTTAACGGAAGCTTTTGTGAAAGAGAAGATTGTGCCGATCGTCTACCCTGAAGGGCTTCAAACAATCCAATCCTTTCAAGACAAAGGCATTGAAACGATTATTATCTCAGCTTCCCCAAATATTTTAGTGCATCCCGTTGCCAAGCTCTGCTTCAATGTTTCCCAAGCATTTGGCGTTGAAGTTGCGGAACATGAAGGTTTCTATTTTGGTAATATTCTCGGCGATATTCCTTATCAAGCTGGGAAAATCAAAGTTTGTGAAAATTACTTATCTCATAAATTAAAACAAGAACTACAACAAGAAAACACGCAAGAAAATATGCCGATCTGCGCTGAAACACTCTCTCAATCCACCAAAAATATCATTCAAAACAGCTATTTTTATAGCGATTCTATTAATGATTTGCCTCTTTTAGAATGTGTGAAATATCCAAATACCGTCAATCCGGATGCAAAACTAAAAGCAATTGCCGAAGAGAACCATTGGCCGATTCATCATTTTTCGATCTAACGATTCATTTTAGTTGAAATTATGAATGTTCAAGAGTCACTAATCTTTTAGGATTGAAAAAATGTCTTATCCGGGCAATCTTCGCCAGCCCTTATTAAGAGTACAATTCGCATTACTGCTCTTTTAAGTATCGCACCTGTCGTATCAGAAAGCATCGGTTTTATTAACTGAATGTCATACGTTTTTTTATTTAAAATATATTCCCCATCATCATATCGCCCCTCAGCCCTACGACCCTCAGATATATAACTATAATACTTGTAACAAACTTCTGATTCACTCTCTGATACTTTCACTATTTTTATAGAAAAGGCCATTATGACTCCTTATGTTGTATTGTAATCTTCCCATTTTTTATACTTTTTAAAAGTAGAAGATTTTGTTAATTTATTGAAGCTGACCGGATTACACAGATCCAAACGCTGAATGAGATAGTTCATTATTATAAACCCTACAATTATTTTGCGTAACAAATAACCAATTCTGAAATACTCTCCGAATTTCAGGGAGTTATTTCTTACGTTAATTGCCGGCAATATGAAAGATAATTCCCTGTAATTATTTGTAATTTATACGGTTCTTTATATCGAGATTAAGATGCTAAAGTTCCTTTTTATAAAAGATTGGTGGCGCTATTTTATTAGTGATACAGTGACAAGATCAATTTCAAAGGCCTTTCAAAAAGTCTGTCTTCCCTGAGTTTTCCTAATCTTCTCGCAATGATCATTGAGGGGATTTAGATAAAATTCATAGAACATTCACCTGAAATCAAGAAGATAAAAAATAGAGAACTATATGAAACAAGAAGCTATTGTCATTGGCGCCGGAATGGTCGGCATTTCTATCGCTTGGCATCTACAAAAGAAAAACTTTCAAGTCACCGTTTTAGATCGCAAAGCACCGGGAGAAGAGACTTCTTACGGCAATGCCGGCCTTATTCAGCGAGAAGCGATTTACCCGCATCCTTTCCCACGTTCTGTAGGCGAAATTTTACGAGTAATTCCCAATAAAGACCTCGATATTCGCTATCGCCCTATGGCATTAATGCATTATCGTACGCCACTTTGGCAATACTTTAAATTCTCTGCGAAAAAGCCTTACGACAAGATTGTTGATGAATGGTCAACGCTTATTGAGCATTGCACTAAAGAGCATGAAGTGATCTTTACGGCAAGTAATGCGTCTGATCTCGTTCGCCAAAAAGGCTGGCTTCAGCTCTATCGCACGCAAGAGAGTTTAGATGCTCTTTTAAAATCATGGCCAAAATTGAAAGAAAAAGGCGTTGAATTCAAGGTTATTTCTCAAGAAGAACTTGCAGAATTAGAACCTGATTTAGATGCTTCGGCATTTGCCGGCGGTATTCATTGGCTCAATGCTTGGCAAGTAAAAAGCCCCGGCGATTTAGTAAAAGCATATGCGAAAAACTTCCAAGAAATGGGCGGAATCATTAAGCAATGTGATGTCACTGAAATCACTGAAAATGCTGATCAATCTTGGACAATTCAAACGATCTCTGAAGAAAACGATTCAAAAGGCGAAGCGGAAACATTGCAAACCAATAATCTTGTGATTGCAACAGGTCCTTGGACAACGGATCTTCTCTCGCCGTTAGGCTATGATTTCCCGCTCTTCCCGATGCGCGGTTATCATACACATTATCAGCCACAAGAAGGAAAATCCCTGCGTCACAGTATTTATGATGCGGATAATGGCTATCTTTTAGGGCCGCAAAAATTAGGCATTCGTCTCACAACCGGCGCGGAGTTTACCTTTATGGATGCCGATATTAAAGATGGACAACTCAAAGCAGACGAAGCCATTGCCCGCGAAATTTTCCCATTAGATAAAGCGGTAGAAGAAACACCGTGGTTTGGTCATCGCCCTTGCTTGCCGGATATGAAACCAATCATCGGCCGAGCACCAAAACACAATAATCTCTGGCTTGCTTTCGGGCATGCGCATCAAGGATTTACGTTAGGACCGGCAACAGGTAGATTACTCAGCGAAATGATGAATCAGGAAAAACCCTACATTGATCCAAAACCATTCTCGGCAATGCGTTTTTCATCATAAGTAGCCGTGAAGCTTCAGGAAGAAGTTCTTTCAGAAATTCTTAAAGAAGATTTCATCATCAAACAAAAACCCCGAAGTATTATTACTTTGGGGTTTCTTTTTACAGATTAGATAATGATCTTCATCTTATAACGTTAATTCAGGGCTGACTCAGCGCTGGGACGAATGTTTGCATGCTTCTATCAATCCCGTGCCAGCTATATAAATCCTTTCTCATCTTCTATCAGGACTACTGTTTCTGCGATCACTATTTCCATGATTAAATCGCTTACCACGATTACCGATTCGGGATTCATTGGCTTGATGATAATGCGAAATTAACGATCTTAGAGCTTGCTTCATATGGCGATCTTCTCTTAAACCTCGAACTCTAATTCTCATGATGAATCTCCTCTTCAACTGGCTCTGATCTCTTTTTAACCTTTTCTAAATGCTCACTTGAAAGATTTGCCCAATCAATATCTTTGGTAAAGATCATCGCCGAGCCGATAGCAAAGAAAAGTAACAGTGAACCTAACAGCAAGCTATACGCTTCGCCTTTGAGCAGAATGTAGAGCACCGTATAAAGTAGGATTAATAATCCCGTAAAAATCAGGCTGAGTTTTCGGTTTTTCAGCGCACTTTGCATGTAATAACTGATCAAACTGATACATAACAGCGAGCCAATGATATACGCCCAGAAAAAGCCAAGATGTTCCGATAACGAGATTAACAATAAGAAAAAGAGCAACAGCGCGATTCCCACTAACGTATATTGCATCGGATGAATTTGTACTTTTCTCACGATTTCAAAGATAAAGAAGCCGGCAAAGGTTAAAGCGATAAACAAAATGGCATATTTAATCGCACGATCACTTTGACGATAATGATCTACAGGATCAATTAAGCTCACACCAAAACTATTCACTTTAATGCTTTTATCGGTCTCAAAACGCTCTTCCAGAAGTTTTGGCGTGATATTTGAAAACTTGCTCACTTCCCAAAAAGCCTGAAAACCGCTGCTAGAAATCCCTCGCTCTTTCGGCAATGAATCGCCGATAAAACTCGGATGTGGCCATGCGCTTTCGAGAGAAACTGTTGTGGCTTGCCCTGTTGCCGTAAATTCCAAACTTCCCGTTCCCGATAATGATAAATCCACATTGAAATTTAAAATTGCGCCATCTCGTAAACTCGCTGAATCAATGCTGCCTTTCACGCCTTCCGATAAATAGCCTTGTCCGCTTAACGGAAAGAGATCTAAGGTTTGTGAACCGAGCTTCACTTGCGTTTGATTACCGATTCCTCGAATATCAGACATTTTCAATGCCAAATACGGTTCGCCTACTTTATAAGTTGTATTGTTCAGCACGTTTTTAGAAAAATCTTCCGGTATTTTAAAATTCCCCGAAAGTTTGCCGATAAATGTATATAAATTCGTTTTATAAATACTGCGATATCGCTCTTCCGTGAGCAATTCGCCGGTAATATCGAGCTGCTCAGGAAAGAGATAGTAATGATGAGTCTTCAAATAAGACTTTTTCGCGCTATCTTTATCGTAATAGTAAGTCGTATAAGGAATCACAATAACGGGGCCGGCAAAGGTTTGCGATTTCACAGAACTACTCGCAATTTCAGCTTCTACAGACTCTTTCAAGGTCATGCGCTCGCTCACCAAAACACTCAACATACCAACACCGACCAATAGCAAAAACCCAATCACAACAATCGATACGACTTTATAACCTAACTTTTCCATTCTTGTTCCTTCATCAATATTAAGATGAAGCTATCTTGCATAACGCTTATGAAGAGATGATGAGCGTATTGTGTCTTTTATGTGAAGATGCTGGAAAGTTGGTTTTAGAATTTTTTATTGCCGAGCAAAAGCTGATGCAAAGCTGGATCGGATGTTTGCATGCTTCTCAATATCCCGCGCCAGCGAGATCAGTTCTTTTATGGCTTTAAGCCATTTTTTTACTTTGAACTTCAACATAAATATGAAGGATTTCAGTTTCCGAAAATGTGATTGCCGAAAAAAAGCTGATGCAAAGCTGGGGCGAATGTTTGCATGCTTTTTAATATCCCGTGCCAGCAAAACAAGCTATTTTAGCATTTTTACCTTTTCTTTTTCTTTGAACTTCACCCCAAATATCCCAATCTTAATGCCGGAATCTTGGGAGAATAATCTCCACATTGACGCCCTGAACTTGGGAAGGAGTTTCCGATGACGAAGCTTCATTCGCTGACGATGAAGTTCGATTTTCCACGCGCATTTCCCCTTGATGTAACGCAATTACTTCCTTCACAAAGTTCAATCCTAATCCCGTACTTTTCTCGCCGGAATCAGGTCTTGGTAAGGAATAGAAACGCTCATATAATCGAATAAGCGCATATTCTGGAATGAGAGAACCTTCATTAAAAATATTGAGATGAATCTCCGCATCTTTTGCCATTGCCGTAATCTTTAAAACGCCATTTTCCGGCATAAAATCGATCGCATTATGAATAATATTTAAGAGCGCTTGTTTCATTAAAAAGGGATCGCCCAGAAATTGAAGATTATCCGAAATATCCATCTCCACAATGAGGGACTTTTGCTGAATTAATGCCGTAAAACTCTCTAAAACCTCCAATAATAACTCAGATAATTGCAAAACTTTGGGAGATTCCAAAGTTTGTGTCTGCTCAATCATACTTAATCGTAATACTCGATCGATTAAGTTTTGTAAGCGCTCACTTTCTCGATCAATATTTTGAATAAAGAGCTGTTTTGTATCTGCATCAAGATCGCCTTGTAACAATTCACTCGCGCCACGAATCGCTGATAACGGGCTTTTTAGCTCATGTGTTAAGGTATTCACATAATTTTCGATATACTCTTTGCCGTCAAGTTCCGCTCGTAAATTCGATAATGTCGATGTTAAAACATTGAGATCTTTTCCATAGAATTTCGGCGGGATTTCTCGCTCGCCCTTCCCCAGTTTCTTCGCATAATCAATGAGTTTTCGAAAAGAAACTCCAAGCCACCACGATAAAATCGCTCCTAATATCAGGCTACTGGCAAAGAGAATTAAAGCAAAATAGACAAGCTCCGATTTCGCATTATCAATATAAACATCGGCCGTTTGATTGGATTTCGATACCGTTAAAACACCAATAATCTCTTCATCTTGATAGATCGGTGCGCCGACAAACATGGTGGAAGCGTACTTTTCACCTTTCGAGTTTTCCTTTGAGGTGCTTCTCGCACCATATTCTCCTCGAAGTGTGAGGTTCACATCTCGCCAATTAGAATAATCCTCGCCAACTGCTATTCCTGTTGAATCAAAGAGGACAATACCATTGTGATCGGTAATGTACATTTGCAGATTCACATCTTGTTTTTCCATTCCCCAAATATTGGCTTTGGGATTTCTTCCTTGATAATTCACCATTTTTTGTGCTAAATCATCGCTGTTTAATGCTCCATTTTGAAAATCCAAAGTGACAACTTCCGCAAAAAAGTTCGCCGTATCCACAAGGGTTTCTTCCGTTGTTTGCCGAATGCTTGGATACACTTGCCGAGAAAAAAGGTGCACCATGAAATATCCGCAAAGCACCACAAAAAAGAGATAGAAAATAAAGATTCGTTTCGATAATGCCATGCTTACAATTCCTCATCTTCAAAGCTATAACCAAAACCGCGATGCGTTTTAATCACTTCAAGCTCGGCATTTTCGTCTCGTAATTTCGCGCGAATCGATTTGATATGCGTATCCACCGTTCTTTCATAGCCAGAATCCAAAGAAACGCCCACGGCATTTAAGAGCTGATCTCGGCTTAATACATGCTTTGGATGCGCTAATAGATGCGCAAAAATCTGATATTCGTGCCGAGTCAATGGCAATCTTTTGCCGGCATAAAAAATGGATGCTTGATCATGATCCACCTTGAAACGTGCTGAAGATTCCCTATCCGATAAACTATGTTCGTTCCCCGATTTTGATTCTAATTCTGATGCCGATACTGACGCTGATGTTGATGTTGATGCTGAAAACGCTTCCGGCATTTTGAGCGCATCCGATAACTGCATTCGTTTTAAAATCACTTTAATGCGCGCGACTAATTCTCGGGGGCTAAAAGGCTTCGCCATATAATCATCAGCTCCAATTTCTAATCCCACAATGCGATCAATTTCACTATCTCTTGCCGTTAAAAAAATCACGGGAATATCGGAAAACTTTCGCAAGGATTTACACACTTCAAAGCCATTCATATCCGGCAATCCCACATCTAATACCCAGAAATCATAAGGGGAATCCTGCTGTTTCTCTAAGGCAGATGTGCCTAAAGTGACCCAATCGCATGAAAACCCTTCTTGCTTGAGCGCAAATATAATCGTGTCAGCAATGCTTTTTTCATCTTCAACTAATAAAATTTTTGTCATGGGAAACCTATCAAACCTATTTTCAGGAACATCAACTGCCGTGTTAAATCAGAAATTCAAATAAAACAAAATCATCAATCCATTGATAAGATCACTTTTAAATCTTTGATGCCGTTCTTTTTGCATCATTTTTAATGTGTGTTATCAAATTCTTATAAAAGATTTATACCGCTTGATAAAAGCTCTATAATGTTCTTATTAATTTTCAATATAAAATAGTAAGCTATTTATAACGATTGTTTATCACAATCTTTTATAACAATAAGTGATTCATTTTAAATAAATCACTTCGTATGGCTTATTATATTCTTTCCAAATATCATTGCCGTATTAAAACAAGCGAGTAAATTTATGAATAAAGATGATAAAGCTTTAGAAAACGTTCAACCAATCGAGATGGATTCTACGGAAATTGCCGTATTTGATAAAGGCAAAGAACCTGAGCAAACAGAAAAAGATATTATTCGTATCAACGCCATTAGTGACACGATTAATATTCATCAGCCGGCTGAAGTACTTGCTTATGGCGTAAAACCGATGTCTGAAATCGCAAAATTTGCCGATACGTTACTGAGCGATGTGAAAGGTAAAGATTCCGGCGCAGTAGGCGATCAGCTCACTTCTTTAATCATGAAAATTCGTGAATATGATCCGCTTTCTATTGAAGAAAAGAGCGGGAATTTTCTCGCAAACTTGCCGATTATCGGAAGCTTTTTCCAAAAAGGCGTTAAGAAAAAAATTGATCATATGAGCCTTACATCGCAAGTCGATACCATTGCGAGCCATTTAGATAACTCGATGGTGAATCTTTTAAGAGATAATGAGCGCCTTGAACAGCTCTATTTGAAAAACTTCGAATACTATAAAGAAGTGAGCTTATTTGTAGAAGCTGGGAAACAGAAAGTGATCGAGCTTAAAAATACAGAGCTTCCGGCATTACAAAAAGCAGCAGAAGATTCTAAAGACCTTTTAGATGCGCAAAAACTGAAAGATCTCATGGAGAATATCAACCGTTTTGAGCGCCGTATTCACGACTTAGAACTCTCTAAAACCATCTCGATGCAAACAGCACCGCAAATTCGTATTATCCAAAATAATAACCAACAACTGGCAGAGAAAATTCAAGGCAGTATTCTCTCAACGCTTCCTGTTTGGAAGAGCCAAATCGTGTTATCGCTCTCTTTAGATGAGCAAGGAAAAGCGGCGAAACTGCAAAAAGATGTATCAGATACCACCAATGAACTTCTTCGCAAAAATGCCGAAATCCTACAACAAAACAGTATTTCTACAGCGCAAGAAGTGGAACGTTCTATTGTCGATATTGAAACCATTCGTGAAGTACAAACTCGCTTGGTAGATACCATCGAAGAAACCATGCGCATCGCAACAGAAGCACGTCAGCGCCGTTCTGAAGTGGAAAAAGAACTTGGAGAAATGGAAGATAATCTACGTACTCGCATTACCTCTGTGGTTGAGAAATATAACTAGTTTCAAGCCAACTTAAAACAGCTTGTAGTAATTGAAAATAAGCACTAAACCCAAGTTTTGAATCATACATTACATGAATTTAAACTTGGGTTTTTGCTTCATAGTTTCTGTTTAATGTTGTACTGCCGACACGAGATATTCAAAAGCATGTAAGCATTAGAACCCACAATGAATTAGCCTTCATTTTACCATTGAGCTTTATTAAACCAATTTCCCTATATACAACAAATTCGTTAAACTAACTGCATTATAAAATAGAGATAAAATCCTCAGAGATGATGAATATGAAAGATCACGATTACACGAATGACCCGAAACTTCCTTTTGAATCGAGAACGCCGGCACAATCTCATTCAAAATTTAGCTCTAAAGAGATTCATCAGCAACGCGCTCATAATGCGCCTAAAAAACAGGAAAATCGCTATATTGAAGAAGATATCTTTGATGGTTTAAGCGGTGCATTTAGTCGTGGCGTTGCCGGCGTTAAAGCAACTTTTGACCGAATGATTGATCATTCCAAAGCATTTTTAGCGGCAATGGGCGTACAAATTGCCACTTTTTTTGTGCCTTCAAAAATTGATCTCACGATGGGTTTTACCTTTCTGACAACCTATCTTGGCTTTATTATGCTCTTCCCTTCCAGACCAAATCGCTTTGCGTTAGGCGTGGGAATCATTGCCGGTTTACTCATGATTTTAAGCGGACTTTGGCCATTAGCGGCCATCATTGCCGGATTAGTTGCCGCCATTTCCGGCATCCGCGATAGCAATATTCCGAACAAAGCCTTTTGGTTCACAATTCCCTTCTCTCTTCTTCTCATTATTGGGAGCGTTGCGTGGAATGATCAATCTATTTGGGGCATTATTCCTACATTCACATTAGCTGGATTATCGGTAACAACGTTATTTGGGCTCTTCGCACCGAAAAACATTCGCCGGAAGTTTAGCTATTTCTTCATGTCTGAATCTGAAAAACTCGCCTATCAAGAAGAAGAGAAAGAGATTCAAGCAGCGTTAAAAGCGTTAGAAGAAGCAAATCTTTTAAAAGCGCAAAAAGCACAGAAATATGCACTATTTGGTCGTCATATTGAGTTATTAGAAAAAATTGAAGTGCAAGTTACAAAGCTTCCTGATGATTTAGCCGATCAAGTGGTAGAAATTGGGATTTCTTCCGTAAACATTATTAAATCTATGGAGAGCGATCCCCGTGATGTGCTCATTGGCGGACGATTCCTCAATCGTTATTTGCCGATCATTCATGAAAATCTCACCAAATATATTACAGTTGCGCAATATGCGCCGGTAGAAACAAAAGAAGAACTGCACAAAGATATTTTAAAATCCGTGAATACTTTGCAACAAGCCTTTGAACAGCTCGCTTTTGAGCTCGTTGAAAATGATCTACATGATCTTAAAATCGATATGAATGTGATTGATACCTTAGTAAGAAGCCAAGGATTTGAAGTTAAAAAGTAATATTGTTAATGCGATCGTTTTAGAATTTTAAACCAAATTCACGATACTTTTTAATGCTGCTTCCCTAAAACTATCGTCCTAAAGCTATTTTCTTAAAACGATGGCTTCTAAGCTTCGATCATCAAATTGATAGAATTTCGGCTTTTTCGGCAAGATTTTCACTTGAACCGTAGCGCCGATTAGTCTTGATATATCGTCATCGTCAAAGGGAATCGGATCAGAAATATAGTCATAAACCTTATTCGAAAGTAACGGCTGATATTCCGCTTTCAGGCTAATCCGTTCCCCCTTGGGAATAATCGCCGTGATTTTCGCTGAAACAAACTTCCCTTCTGTTTGTAGCTTCTTGATGCCTCTCTCTTTTTGATACGCCTTATAAACGCTTCTACAGACATATATCCCAAATGCCGAAACGGCAAAGCCATAAAAATAGAGAAAGGCAACAGCGCCATAAGCGCCTTTATTATTTAAAGTGGCGCTTAAAGCTGGATTCATATCTGGCTGATAATAGACAGGAACGGTTTCACCTACCGTAAAAACCGTGCCGTTGAAAGATGCGCGATAAAAAAACTCATGAGTTTCTCCGGCAAGATCAGTAAATCTCACCATCGCTTCTGACATATTCGGACTATTATCCGCATCAATAATCATACCAAGAACTTCCTGACTCGATAGCTGTTGCAAAATCTGCGTAATCAGAATATTCGTGCCTTCAAATAGCGCATAAAATCCGGAGAAAAAGCCGAGGATCAAAGCACCTAGATAAATGATGCCGAAAAAGCTACCTAATAAATTTCCCACGCTTTTCTCCTATTCAATGACTGTAAAATCCCGATTTATCCTTGCAACCAATTCTTCTCAGGATCACTATCGCTTAAATTCCTTCCACTACTTACAACCGCTTCAGCGCCACCTTTCACCTCAAATTCATTGAAATCAAACAAAGTCGGATCGGCTAATTGTGAAGGCTTCACATTGCGCATTGCTCTAAAGATCGAATCCATGCGCCCAGGATATTTGGCTTCCCATTCCGCTAACATCGATTTTGTTGTCTGTCTTTGTAACCCATCTTGCGAACCACAGAGATTACAAGGAATAATGGGGAATTCTCGAAGCTCGGCATATTTAATAAGATCTTTCTCTTCACAATACGCAAGCGGACGAATGAGGATATTATCGCCATCATCACTACGCAATTTCGGTGGCATGGCTTTCATCGTACCGCCGAAAAACATATTCATAAAGAGCGTTTCCACCATATCATCTCGATGATGACCGAGCGCAATCTTGTTAAAGCCATGATCTTTCGCATATTGATATAAAACCCCACGGCGAAGACGAGAACAGAGGCTACAAGTGGTTTTTCCTTCCGGAATCACACGCTTTACCACCGAATAAGTATCTTGTTCGATAATCTCAAACGGCACGCCGATGGATGTGAGATAGTTCGGTAAAATCTCTTCCGGAAATCCCGGTTGTTTCTGATCTAAATTCACGGCAAACAATTCAAAATTCACCGGCGCTTTCTCTTTCAGCTTCAAAAGTAGATCTAACAGCGCATAAGAATCCTTTCCACCGGAAAGGCAAACCATTACCCGATCGCCCTCTTCAATCATGTCATAATCCATGATTGCACTACCCACTTGTCTACGAAGACGTTTTTCTAATTTTTTCTCAGAAACGGTTTGCGCCATAGCCTAAAACTCCCAAATCACCGGCATTAAAGCACCGCATTGTATCATTGAAATAATGGGAATTAGAACTCTCTAAGTGGAAAAAAGCAGAAAATTATCAAAAAATAGTTGGAGGTAATTACTCTCTTCTCTCAAGGGTTTCTCCGCAATGTTTGCAGTGATAAGTGGCTTTATTGGCTTGAATTCGATTGTGGCGAATGGCAGTTAATAGATGCGTTTGGCACAGGCAGTAATAAGTGAAGCGTTCATATTGACGGGTTTCGCTATTTTTTGTATCAAAACGATGGGTGCGATTTGCCGGCAATCCCATAATATCAATCATCATCGCTTGCCACTCTTTGCCGTGCGGTTGCACTCTTCCATACAGTGCGAACGTTAAAAGATGCGCATACTCATGAGGAATCACTTCATTGATAAACGCATCGCTATTTTCCGCTAACAGAATCGGATTCAAACGGATTTCCCAACGCTGAAGATAGGCTGTGCCGGCAGTTTTTCCTCTGAGTTTAAAACTTAAGGTTGGATAATAGTTTTCGTTGAAACCACCTAAGTTAGAAAAATTTTCGGAACGATCATTATTGTTAGAAGCATGATTTTGAAGCATTGATTCACGATGAAATTTATCATGAGCTTCATCATAAGATTCATGAAAACCAAAGAGAGATTTTGCCTTCGCAAGAAAGGACGATTTCGTGTTAGATGCCTTTTCCGGTGCTTTCTCCTGCACTGTTTGACCGGCATGAGGACGTTGATCTTGAATATCGCCCCCAAGCTTTGCCGCTTTCTCCCCTTTCGTTTCTCGAAGTAATGCCGAGATCTCTGCTTTAAATTCAGGATTAATTTGGTTTTCTTCAGAGAGAAGCGCCGTGGGAAACGTGATAATTCGCTCTTTATGAAAGCTTCGACTCGAGCGTTCTTTTAGAATTAAAATACGTTCTTTAAGAATCTCCATAGATTTTGGTGTCAGCCTTTCGCCAAGATTTCGCATCGCTAATGCTTCTACATCCACGATTTTTTTGAGCACACGACAAAAAAGAGCCTCTTGTAATAAAGAGGCCTTTTGTAATTCGCTAGTAGCAATGATATGGATTTGACTCATTCCAATACCTTTTAATCGCTAAAGGTTATGCATCTGTAAACTCTTTCGTGAGATCAAATACCGTGAGCGATGCTTTCTCTTCTTTGCTATAGATTTTTCTAAACTTCCCATCTTTTAGCACAATGGTGCGATCGCCGTAACGAATCGCATGTTCCATATTATGAGTAATCATCACGCACGTGAGATTCTGTTCTCGCACAAGTTTATCAGCTAATGCCATCACATGCTCGGCAATTTTAGGATCAAGCGCCGCCGTAATTTCATCTAAAAGCAAGATTTTAGATTCTGCAATCACCGACATCACAAGACTTAACGCTTGACGCTGACCGCCGGAAAGATTGGTTACCATCTCATTGAGGCGATTCTCTAATCCCATATCTAGAAGCGTTAATTTTTCTCTAAAGAGTAATCTTCGCTTTTCATTATTAAATAGACTAAAGCTGCGAGTTTGTCCACGTTTAAAGGAGAATGCCATATTTTCTAAGATGGTCATATTCTCCATCGTTCCCACGCGCGGATCTTGCATCACAATGGAAACAAGTTTCGCTCTCTCTTGCTGAGAACTTTTCGTGACATCGACGCCATCAATTAAAATACGACCTTTTTCCGGCTTCATAAACCCTGAAATCGTATTAAATACTGTAGATTTTCCGGCACCATTGCCGCCGATAATCACTAGAAATTCGCCTTTATCCACTTCTAAAGTGAGGTCTTCTAAAATCGTGCGCTGAAGTTGCGTGCCTTTGCCGACAATGAGCTTAATGTTTTCCAGAATTAACATTTACGCTTTCCTCCCGGCATTGCCATAATAATGATGATCAAAAGACCGGCAATCAGGTTGAAATCGTAGCTCTTCAGATTTAAGAACTCTGCATGAAGCGCTAAGCTCGTCACGATTCGATAGACAATTGAACCTAAAATACAGCTGAAAAGTTTAATCCAAATCGAACGAAATGGTAGAATTCTCTCCCCAATAATTACCGCCGCAAAGCCGGCAATGATGGTGCCAATTCCCGCTGAAATATCGGTAAATCCTTGTTGCTGACTAAAGAGCGCGCCACCCATGGCAATGAGCGCATTCCCCATCGCAACGCCGAGAATCACCATCCATTTCACATTAATGCCACCATTCATGCAGAGGCGTTTATTTTGCCCAACCGCACGAATCGCAAGCCCTAAATCGGTATTGAGCAAAAAGCTAAATGCCGCAATTAAGATTGCCGCAATAGCGCCTAGTACAATGAGATTATCGGCGATAAAGATGGTTGGCGACATTAGAAGCGAGATATTGGGCGTACCATTCATCACATGCAGATTGATGGAATAGAGCATAAATGCCACTAAAATACCGGCAAGAAGATCCGTGACTTTAAAGAAGCTATTGAGAATTCCCGTAACCGCACCGGCAGCTGCCCCGCCGATAAGCGCAAACAACAGCGACACAAAAGGATCAATTCCGGCTTTGATTAAAACGGAAGAGATGGCAGCTCCCAAAACGAAGCTACCATCACAAGTTAAATCGGGAAAGTCGATGATTCTAAATGTGAGATAGATTCCCATCCCGACAATCCCGTAAATGAGCCCGAGTTCGAGGCTCATGACAAATTCTGCCTCTGAGAGCCCAAAATATCTGAGCTCCCAAAGTTTTGATGCTAACTGACTTAAATCCATTGTGTTCCTTAGTTTTGCTCTACAACTTCCGCTTTACCATCTTTGATAATGATTGCTGCGGCAGTCACAACTTCTTCCGGAAGCGTTAAGCCAAGCTTGTTAGCGGTGTCCATATTAATAACGAGCTCCATCTTATCAGGAAATCCTACTGGAATCGTGTTTATATCTTTACCATCTAAAATATCTGCAATCATCTCAGCAGTATCAATTCCAAGCTGATATTGATTCGGACCAAGCGCTGCTAAAGGACCTGATGGAACTGCATCTGTATCTGCCACAAATACAGGTTTTCCTGCTTTAATACCGGCAATCACAATACTTTCAAGCGCTGCCAATGCCGTGTTATCGCCGTAAATAAAGATTGCATCTGTTTGGTTTGCAAGTCTTGTTGCCGCTTGCGGCACATCTGCTGTGCGGTTTACAGATTGTGTAACAACTTCTAAATCAAATTGTGGTGCTGCTGTCTCAAGATCTTTAAGCTGCGTGATAGAGTTTGCATCGCCAGGATTATAGATAAAACCGATTTTCGTCATTTCTGGTAAAACTGTTTTAAACATCTCCAATTGCGGCACAACATCTACGTAGTTCGACATTCCTGTCACGTTTGTATTGGAATCTTCTAATGATTTTACTAAACTTGCACTAAGTGGATCAGTGATAGAACTAAACACCATTTTTGTCTTTCCATCCATCGCCGCTTTCACTAAGCTTTGCGCTGAAGGTGTACCAATTCCGACTGTTACATCGGCATTTTGTGCCACGAATTTTGTAGAGATTTGTGATGCTAATGCCACGTTTGCTTGCGCAGATTCCACAACAAAATCAAGGTTTTCACCTTCCACAAATCCACGATTTTGAAGACCATCACGAATGCCTTTTGCCGTCATATCAAGTGCCGGATGCTCTACGATTTGGTTGACATAAACTTTCTTCACATCTGCCGCAAACGAGAGACTTCCTGCTAATGCTGCACTTAATACAACTGCTAATAACTTTTTCATAATGGCTCCTAAAGCAATTAAATAAGGCGATTGTGCCTACTGAAACGCTCTGAAATAATGCTTTCAAATCGTTTAAATTCTTTTTAAATCATTCTAAATTTGGGAAGACAGGATTCAATAATTCTTGAACATTCATGATGATCTGCGTTATTGACTGTCTTACTGTGGTGATACAGTAATACGGCAATACAACCTTGTCAACAAATATTCACAAAGAGAAATGCAACCATATGATTCATATCCCATCCTATTATTACTAACCTACTTAGAAGCCCCAAAACGATTAAAACTTTGTGATTCAAATTTGAGTTTGAGTTGGAATTCAAACTCTCTGTGAAGATTTACCATTGGAGCGCATTCGATATAACTCGAAATTGTGAGCGTTAAACTTCGAATACATAAACATTCGAACACATAAAAAAGCTCTATTGGAATCATTCCAATAGAGCTTCAATTTTCTTCACCTAAAATTCTTAATCTAGAATTTTTTCATCTAGAATATTAAATCTTTTCTGATTCATCTAATCGCTCAAGTACCAAACGATAGCCATGATTTTGCTCTTCATTGATAAAACGAGAAACGCGGCCAATAGTGGTTAAACTTGCCGATGTTAACGCATGAATTTCTCGGTAAGAGAGATCGCCTCTTTCAAGTAGCTGGCATACTTTCCAGCGCTCGATCATGGAGCTTAATTCTTTGGGCGTTAATAGATCTTTCAAGAAGAGAATCATCTCTTCTTGATTTTCAATTTTCAGAAATGCATTACAAAGGGATTCCTCAAAGTCGATCGCTTTGAGGCGCTCGTCTAAAGCTGAAAGATGCTCTTTATTACTCATTATTATCCTTCTCTTTGCGCTAAATGTAAGTTCTTAATATAAAACCATACTTCCAGAAAAAAAGCGCTCAATTTTTATTAAACGCTTTTTTTCATACGATTTTTTATACAAATTTTCAATCGCTATTTTACCAATGAACCGGGATTTTTCGAAATCATTTCAGAGCGATTATAGTGCAATCCACTCTTATGAAAACCCCATCAAAATTCATCTAAGCTTCAGATTAAGTTTCAAATTAAGCTTCCAAATTAGGCTTTTAAATTATAAAGCTGATTTCTCCGCTTCTCTCTTCTCAACTATTGCATCATTTTCGGCATAATCGTTTGCAGTATTCGCTGATTCATCTGCGGTTTCTTGCTTAGTTTCCACAGAATTAGCCGTTTTAGATGTTGTAGAATTCGCCGTATCCGTGTTTTTTGAATCAATTTTTTCAGAAGCATTGTCTAGCGGTTTCTCAGAAGCTTTATCAGCAGAATCATCTTCTGATTGATCTTTCCCTTTCTCTGCTTGCTCTAGCTTCACAATTCGATCATCTTCAACACGATGCGTTGCATAATAGAGTGCTTGCTCAAGTTCCGTATTGTGCGCTTTTATCTCTTCAATACTCCACGCAAAATAACGCGCCATTAATTTCACCACATTAATATGATGTGTTTTCACAGATTCAATATCAAAATAGAGTGCGCCGGTTCTACGCACAAAGAAATCACAAGGTGTCATAACCCCTTCTGATTGCAAGCCATAGAGCAATTGCACATAGAGCACTAATGGTAAACCATTCATCTCATCTGGACTTGCTTTGCCAGCAATAGCATAAAGCTCATCCACGTTTGAACCATACTTGCACGCTAAATATCTTGCTTCATCTTCCGTTAAATTTGCCGCAAGTCCACGTTCAGTAGCTTCCACCATAAATGCCGGCAATTGCTGACTGCCCCCAAAATCTGCACCTGAAAATGGGAGATTCGCGGTTTTACATGACTCAAAACTCTGGTTTTTATCAGCTTTTAACTTACTCGCAACTTCATCAACAACCGCTTCTGCGAGTTCTCGATATCCTGTTAATTTGCCGGTCGTTACGGTTAATAAGCCATCTTTAGAGGTTTCGAGCAAGGGATTTTTCGTCTGATTTTGCGCATCTTCCACTGCCGTTAAACCTGCCCAAGAAGATTCGATCATTTCCGCTGTTAACTGTAATTTTGGGAACATCTCATTGGCTGCTTCCAATAGGAAGTATTGATCGGTAACAGAGATTGTCGGCATATAACTATTGCCTTCATAGTTAGAATAACTGGCGCCTAAGTACGTTTTTCCTTGATGCGGAATGGCAAATACTTTCTTCTTATCGATACCGGTTTCAAAACAGATGGCATCTGTTAACGGGAAGTTTTTCTGATCAAAGACTAAATGCGCGCCTTTTGCAAAAATGGGTGTTTCAGGATCTTGGAAATGCGTGTCATTCTCTAATTCTGTAATCTCTTTCGACCAAATGCCGGTCGCATTTAAAATTACCGAACCTTCTACAATATAGGTGTTTTTTGTGGAACGATCTTTCACTAAAACCGCTTCTAAATATCCTCGAGGATCTCGGTTGAAACCGGTAATTTCCGCATAGTTTAAACAATCTGCGCCAAGCTCCACCGCTTTTTTAAGAATCTCTAGCGTCATACGAGAATCATCGGCAAAATATTCCATATATTCTCCGGCACCACGTAACCCTTCTTCTTTAATTGCCGGCACTTGTTCAATAGTTTCTGTGACAGAGAGCATTTTACGGCGCTCATCATCTTTTACATCTGCCAAGTAATCATACAGTTTCAACCCAAGAGATGTTTTCCATTTCCCATGACTTCCGCCTTTATGAATCGGCAATAACATCTGCTCTTTTGAAATCACATGCGGACCATTTTCATAGATAATCGCGCGCTCTTTACCGCTTTTTGACACATTTTTAAGCTGCAATTTTTGTAAATAACGTAAACCGCCGTGAATCATCTTAGTCGATCGGCTACTTGCGCCAAATGCGAAGTCATTCTTATCGAGAAGCGCCACTTTCATCCCTCGGCTAACCGCATCTAACGCAATGCCGGCACCGGTAATTCCTGCGCCGATAATCACCAAATCATATTGGGTATGTTTAAATGATTGAAACGTATTACGGCGATTTAATGAGGTAAGACTCATAGCGAACTCCTTCACTTTAAAGTTTTCTTTAAATGTTTTGATTATTTTTTAACTATATGAATTCAAATAATCAAATTAAACCAAATAATTAAATTCGAATAATTTATTTTAAGTAATTTATTCTAAAGAATTTTATAAATCTATCTATCGATGTTAGTCGATTACAACGATTCTGTCGTGCTTCCACATCAAATTTATGTGCATTAATTGTAAATAATACTGATTTATCAATCAAATATCCTTTTAATATCATTTTTGCAATCAAATGAGAATATTCAAAAAGATATTCATTAGCATCTTCTAAAGATCATAAAAAGAAACTGTAGGGTATTTTAAATGCCCTACTTTACGAAATAGACGACAAAATCACCTGTAAATTCTGTTGTAATATCATTATTGACAACGATTTTAGTATCAATTGTTAAGCGGCCTTTACCAAATTTATGAAGCATTTTGCTAAACTTTCCCCAAGCTTGATCTGAAACACCGGTACAAATCGCTAAAGAATCTTCTGTCATCGGTTTGGGATACTGAATATTGGCATTTTGAATCACAATATGAATATTTTCATGAAAACCCATCTCTTTAAGCTTCAGATGAAGCCAGCTCCAACCGACTAATAGCGCCGATGTATAAAGACTTCCGCCAAATCCTGTATGCATATGATTTCTATTTTGCTCAAGTGGTATGGAAAATGTGAGTTGATTTTCCCTAAATTCTACCGGCATTAACGCAAGCGATTGGCTAATGGGAATCTCTCTTGGCAACCAATCTGCGAGATATTGACAAACTTCTGTTGAAGAATCGAGTGAAAAATCCATCTCTGTTTTGACCTATTTTTAATTTATAGAACCTCAAATCATAGCGCTATTAAGAGAGAGATAGTGTTAAAAATTTTACCTTCCACAATAAAAAGACAATTTAGATTTTAACAATCACTTTATTAAAAGCTCTTAGAAACTGTCATGGAAGCTCTCATGGAAACTATTTGATAGTTATTTTGGCTTAATTTTTTTAATATTCTAAAAAGTCTAGAAAAAAGTATTAGAGTACTTCCGCCACAGAATCGCTAGAAGAATGTCAGTATTCGAACCGGCGACGAATCCGCTTCTATTTTACAATTGAGCTTCCTTAAACAGCTCTAATACAGATAAAACAATCAGTTAACAAAACAAAACTCTCCAATAAATTATGAATATCAGATATATAAAACTGATTAATTTTTTTAATAACCCTCTTTTCAACTTTACTTATCGCTCCTATTAATAAAAACCATAAGATTTTCAACTTCAACTATGGTTAAATTACTTCATCGAAACGACAGACGCAGATCACACGCTAGTTTCTAGCGAAAAACTGCTTCTTAAGATTCAAATAATAATCAAACGTTTCATCAAAAAACATTTCGAATATCTCGGCAATATATTTGCTTTAACAGATAGAAAATGTGTTTCAAAGTGAGATGATTTAAAATTCTAATTTAATTTACAATTAATTTAATTATATAATGAGCAAGCTTGCTCAAGATATCAGTAAGGAGATATTTATTATGGCTATCGATACAATCAAAGGCATGTTACCAGCGTACGCAAAAGATATGCGTCTTAACTTCTCAACAGTATTAACAGAAGCAGGTGCACCTGGCCTTACAGAAAAACAAATTGCAGCGATCGCAGTATCTGTAGCGCTCAGCACAAAATGTAAAGTATTAGTAGAGCAAATGGAAATCTTCGCACAAGATTACTTAACTGCAGAAGAGTATCAAGGTGCACAAATTGCAACAAGCATCATGAGCATGAACAACATTTACTATCGCTTTACACACTTAGTTTCAAACGATGAGTACACAAAATTACCAGCACGTCTTCGTATGAACCAAATGGCAAATCCTGGTCTTGATAAAGCAACATTTGAATTAGCTTCTATCGCAGTTTCAGCAGTAAATGGTTGTGGTATGTGTGTTGATTCACATGAGAAAAATCTTCGTGATTTAGGAGTATCTTCACTCGGAATTCAATCAGCGGTTCGTATTGCTGCGGTTCTTTTTTCAGTAAGCGTGACATTAGCGAACTAATTTAGTAGCGATTTTAATATTTTAGATTATAATTTATTCCAAAATATTCAATACCAATCATGTAGTTAAACTTCGAATAGTTTTAAACATTGGAAGTTTAACGATTTAAAAACTCTAGAACCTTGCCCTGAAAAGCATTTCAAGCAAGATTCTGACAACAGTGTCCTTAAGGGCTAAAAACTCTTTCCCCTTTTTAAGAGATTATTTAGTTCTTTTACTCCCTAAAAAAGTGTTTTTAGGGAGTTTTTTTATCCCTTCATTTATCCTCTCATTTATCTTCGCATTGTTATCGCCCTTCATTTTGAAGCTTCTTGACTAAAATCGAAGATTTCTGAACCCATCTTAGGAATCCGATATACTAATCTTCGAAGAAAATAACAACTCAATATATTATAAAAATTGATCAGTATGCCTATGGATTCTGAAAGTAGATTTCATAGAAATAAATGGGGATTAAGAAATGTTAGATTATTGGCAAACAGTCGGAAAAAATGCACGTAGCGCATCTGAAAAATTGCGTCTTGCGGATTCAGGTAAAAAAAATGCACTATTAGAAGCTCTTTATACTGAAATCTTAGCAAACCAAGAGATGATTCAAACTGAAAATCAAAAAGATCTTGAAAATGCAAAATCGAAAGATTTTGATGCGGCATTTATTGACCGCTTAGCACTGAATGAAGCGCGCATTATCGATATGGCAAATGGCGTAAAAGAGATGATTTTACTGCCCGATCCTATTGGTGAAATTACAGATGTGAAAACGCGCCCTTCCGGCATTCAAGTGGGAAAAATGCGTGTACCACTTGGCGTAATTGCGATTATTTATGAATCTCGCCCAAATGTAACAATTGATGCTGCGGCGCTCTGCCTTAAATCTGGAAATGCTGCGATTTTACGTGGTGGAAGCGAAGCATTCCATACCAATCAATATCTCGCAAAACTCCTATCTTCTGCGCTTGAAAAAGTAGGCTTACCGGCAGATGCGATACAAATCATCAATACTACCGATCGTGAAATGGTAGATTACATGGTCACTTCCCCAGAATACGTAGATGTAGTCATTCCTCGTGGTGGAAAATCCCTCGTTGAACGCATTAATAATCAAGCAACGGTGCCAGTCATTAAACATCTTGATGGTATTTGTCATACATATGTGGACATCGATGCAGATCTCGACAAAGCATATATCGTTGTTGATAATGCAAAAACACAACGTTATGCGCCTTGTAATACGATGGAAACGCTACTGATTCATGAAAAAATCTTGAAAGATTTCCTTCCTGAAATGGCAACCATTTTGGTTGAAAAAGGCGTTGAAATCAGAGCTTGTGAGAAATCTCTTGCGGTTCTAAAAACAAACAATATCCCGGCAATCATTGCAGAAGAAGAAGATTGGCATGCTGAGTATTTAGCACCGATTCTTGCGATAAAAGTCGTGAAAGATATGAAATCTGCCATTACGCATATCAATCATTATGGTTCTCATCATACCGATGTGATTTTGACAGAAAATTACTCTAAAGCCATGCATTTCCTTCGTGCGGTTGATTCAGCTTGCGTGATGATTAATGCCTCTTCTCGTTTTTGTGATGGTTTTGAATTTGGTTTAGGCGCAGAAATTGGCATTTCTACCGACAAACTACATGTTCGTGGACCTGTCGGTTTAGAAGGTTTAACTTCCCAAAAATATATCGTACTTGGTCACGGTGAAGCTCGCCAATAAACATGCCCGATACACTCAGGGAATATTGACAGATTTATTCTATAATTTACAAAAACAAATCACTGATAACAAAAAGTTGTCACTTTAATAGGTATAATATGCCACTTTTTTTTAAAACTGATAAAATGACGTGGTATTTTGACTAGGAGTTAATAAAACATGACAGAAAATGCAACACTTGAAAAAATCCATAGCCAAGTAACCCAAAATCCAGTAGTGATTTACATGAAAGGTAGCCCACAATTTCCAATGTGTGGTTTCTCAAGCAGAGCAGCACAAGCTTTAGCAGATACTGGCCTTCCATTCTCATTTGTAAACGTAATGGATGATCCTCAAATTTTTGAAGACCTTCCAAAATATGCAGATTGGCCAACTTTCCCACAAATCTATATTGCGGGTGAACTTGTCGGCGGATGCGATATTGTTTTAGAATTAGCAGAGCGCAATAGTTTAAAGAAAATGATGAACGATGCGATTGAAAACCAAGCATAATATTGCTTCATTCAATTGATCATTCATAAACAAAAGACCCATCTTACATGGGTTTTTTGCTAATAAGGAGTCTATTAATGAATGTTTTTGAGATAAAACACCCACTCGTTGCCCATAAAATTGGCAAAATGAGAAAAGCTGAAATGTCCACAAAGGACTTCAGAGAACTTGCTTCAGAACTTGCACAATTACTGGCATATGAAGCAACAAAGGATCTTGAAACAGAAACTAGCATCATTAAAGGATGGGCTGGCGATGTGGAAGTAGAACAGATTAAAGGTAAAAAAGTTACCATCGTTCCTATTTTAAGAGCAGGAATCGGTATGCAACAAGGCGTATTGGAACTTATTCCAGGTGCTCGCGTTTCGGTTGTCGGTTTTGAGAGAGATCCTGAAACATTAGAAGCCATTCCTTACTATCAAAAGCTCACAACGCACATGGAAGATCGCACTGCACTCATCATAGACCCAATGCTCGCAACGGGTGGTACGGCGATTGCAGCAATTGATCTTCTCAAACAAGCAGGCTGTAAGAAGATTAAAGCACTCTTTTTAGTAGCAGCTCCTGAAGGTATTGCAAAGCTTCATGAAAAACACCCTGATGTGGATATTTACACAGCATCCGTGGATAAGTGTTTAAATGAAGATGCCTATATTCTTCCAGGGCTTGGCGATGCCGGCGACAAAATTTTTGGAACTGTTGAGGAAGCATAACCTCATCATTTCCTCATTGTTAAAAGCTCACAGTAATGATTTGATTAAAAAATCTTACTTGAGCTTTTTCATCTTTAAAGCAATTGAACATCCTATAACTTCATAGAAAATCGCTTTACTCTAAAAAATATTACTTCTGTCATCATTAAGATCGATAATAAATTTTAGATTCTAAAAAGATCTAAAACGATAGCTAACATTACTACTGTAAAGAGACCTCATTATGATCCCTTTCTTCAAGAAACAGCCTTTAAAATCTCTGTTTATCACTTTAATAACAATTTTGTCATTCACTCATTTCAGTCACGCTACTGAAACAAATGAAGAGATCTGGTTTAAAGCTGGGAAACAAGCCATTATCAAAAAAGATTGGGAACAATATCGTTCTTTCCGAGATAAACTCGCAGAGTCATCTCTCCTGCCCTATCTTGAGTTTTATTATTATCAAGAACGAATTGAAGAGAGTGATCCGCAAGAAGTGCTCAACTTTGCAGATAAACACTCACAAGAGCCCTTCTCTAATACCTTAAAGACTGTTTTATTTAAAGAACGTGAGCGTCAAAAAAATTATCAATTCATTCTAGATAATGCGCACTTTGCCAATACTGTTGGTTTAAAGTGCTATCTCTATAATGCGCAGCATCAAGCATCTACGTTAGATCTTTCAGAATTCCAAAAAGAATGGGTCAATGCTCTACAATTGCCTTCTGGTTGCAATAATGTTGAATCTTACTGGTTACAAAAAAATCAAAATAAATCACTCGTCATTCAAAAAATCGATGATCTCATCCAAGCCGATAGAATTAGCAAAGCCAAAACACTCATCACTTCAATTCCCGAAGAAAATCGCGCTTACTACAATTATTTTATCGATCTTTTAAATAATCCTAGCTCACTCCTAGAAGTCACCACCTTTTATCCTGAAGGCAAAAATCTCTATGCGAAAGCGATTCATAAATGGTCTAGCCAAAACTCTCTACAAGCTGAAAACGGCTTAGAGTTTGCTAAAGAGAAAGATCTTTTAACGCATGAAGATTATGTCAATTTACGCAATCGTATTGCTGTATTCCAAGCAGGAAGAAAAGATGCCGTAGCGCCACTGGAGAAAATCCTCAATATTCCTGCAGACGAACGTGATGATCAAGTCTTGCAATGGGGCTTTCGTTTAGCGGCAAAAGAGAATAACTATCCTGTTGCCCTAGCACTATTAACAAATCTTTCTCCTGAAGCTAAAAAAGAGGATGTTTGGCGCTATTGGCTTGGTAAAACCCATGAAAAAGTTGGGGATCCTGAGCAAGCAAAATATTATTATGAGCTTATTGAAAATGAACCTTCATTTTATGGTTTCTTAGCGGCAGATGAATTACAACAAAACTATGATGGCATTAATAGTATTGCCAACGAAAGCTCAAAAAACTCTAAAACAAATACCAATCCCCGATTTTCTATGGGATTACTCTTAGCCAAAGTCAATGAAGAGTATTTTAGCCGTGTAAAATGGCGTGAAGCGATCAATAATAGCAATAAAGAAGATCAAGAAATCGGAAGCATCGCTGCTTTTGATGATGGTTTTTATAACTTAAGCTTACAAGCCGCAGCAAGATCTCGTGCTTCTGGCGGATTACCTTACCGTTATCCTAATGCTTATGGCGAGATTATCGATAAATACAGTAATGATTTCATCACAAAACCTGTCGTTTTAGGACTTATTCGCCAAGAAAGTCTCTTCCATGAAAAAGCAAAATCTCCGGCAAGTGCTCATGGTTTAATGCAGTTACTGATTCCTACCGCTGAAACCATGTCTTCCACATTAAAAGAAAAATCCCGGGATTCCCTATATGAACCTGATGCCAATATTCGCTATGGCATTACCTATTTGAAACATCTACAAGATAGCGTTGGAAGCTGTATTCCCTACATGCTTGCAAGCTATAATGCCGGTCCTCATAATGTTAAAAAGTGGTTGCCAAGCGATGATCAAAACCTCGATATGGCGCTTTGGATAGAAACTATTCCCTTCTATGAAACGCGCGGATATGTGAAAAATGTCTTAAGTAATGCCGTGATTTATCACACATTAAATAAAGATCCAAAACGTCTTTCAGATTATGTGAATTGTGAAATAGAAACTCCGGAAACAGATACGCTCCAAGTGACAAAGTAAGAGATATTTCAGATAAAAGTAGCCATCACTACTATTCAATTCATCTTTCACTTCATCTGATCTACGGCAATCCATTGATGACAATCTATCTATTATCATCCTACCCCGAAAATGAAAAACAGCGGTTCTAAGTGATCGCTGTTTTTCTTGCCAATATCATAAAAGGATCATTTTGAAGAATGGTAGAGAATCATCTACACTAATAGCATTATTAGTAATTTCTGCTGATCGTTTCTTCTATCGATTCATCTGATAGATTCATCTAGTACTTTACTAGGAGTCATAGATTCAATAGCGTATCTATCCTATATTCTCCTTTCTTTTAAAAGATTATTTATGCTCAAACTTCTTTTTATCGTGATCGCATTTATCGGCTTTTTCCTCTTTTTACGTTGGAAATTTATACCGAAAAAACAACCTATTGAAGATAAGCCAACACCGGCATCTTGGTATCAATCTGTGCCGGGATTATTTACGCCTGCGGAGCAACTGTTTCTTTCAAGCTTAGAAGTAGCACTAGATGGCATTCCCGTAAAGATCTTTGGAAAAGTGCGCATTGCCGACATTATCAAAGTCAGACCCGGTCTTGAAAAAGGGGATTATGCCGGTGCTTTCAGCAAGATTCGCTCGAAACATGTGGATTTTGTTCTCATTAACCCGCTGACAACGCAACCTGTACTTGTCATTGAGCTTGATGATAGTACCCATGATCAATATGAGCGAAAAGTGCGAGATGCTTTTGTCGATGAAGCGATGTATCAAGCACAAATCCCCATTTTGCATGTGCCACTTCGCAAACGTTATATGGAACAAAATTTACGCGCGCAAATTGTAGAAATTCTACGAGAGAATCATGATTATCGTTTTCAAGATCGCTAATTTTTACAATCATGACTGAAAAAATGACTGAAGAAATGCCTAAACACTTTTTCTATGTGCTCCATTGCAAAGACAATACCTTTTATGCCGGCTATTCTACCGATGTCGAGCGCCGTTTAAAGGAACATAATGCCGGGACGGGTGCAAAATATACCCGCTTAGAAAAACGCCGTCCGGCAATCATGATTCATATCGAAACCTTTGACAGTAAAAGCGAAGCCATGAAGCAAGAATATGCCTTTAAACAGCTAACAAGAAAACAGAAAGAGCAATATCTCAATCTTGGGGATAAATTATTTCAACAAAATATATAGAAGCTCTAAAACTCCATTAATATCATCAATATCACCATCTTTATTAAGCTGCAGACACTGCTATAAAAGGCTTATGTAAAATATCGCTATAAAGTGTTTGCAACTCTCCACCATGTTGAAATTCTTCCTGAATCCATTGGCTAACCTTCCCTTTTAAATCATGTTTTATAGCTAATAGCATTCTTGAAGGCTGTCTTGGATTATTGATTTTTCTCTCCACACAGTTCTGCTCTTTTAAATCATTTCTGATGAGATAATCAGGTAAAAAACCAATACCGACACCTTGTAATTGCAAATTCTTTTTAGTTTCCCAATCAGGAACTTTGATAACTTCTTGCCCCTGCAATAACCATCCTACCTGTTTACGCACATCGTGCGCTGTATCTTCAATAAAAATAGAAGGATAAGCTGCTAAAATACCTTCCGTAATCGGTTCTACTGCTTTCGTAAGGGGATGGTTCAATGGTAAGACGAACTTCCACTGAATATTTCCTATTTCAATATAATCGATACCGCCGCCATCTATTAAAGTTCCTGGTGCGCCAATGGCAATATCCGCATTCTTATTTAAAAGAGCATCCCAAACACCATTATAAACTTCTGTCGTAATGGAGATCTGACAGGATGGAAAATGCGTTTTCAATTTATCTAATAAAGCAGATGTATGGTAAGGCGTATGCATTAAGCTATTAATACAGATATTGATTTTTCGCTCAATCCCTTGCTCAATACTACTCAAGCTTCGCTCTATTGAATAAAAATCGGCAAGTAAATTAGTTGCTTTTCGATAAAAATAGTACCCGGCATCTGTGAGCTCAAGGCTGCGAGTTGTCCTCTCAAAAAGAGCAACGCCTAAATGTTTTTCCGTTCTTTTAATCGCATGACTAACCGCCGATGCAGTTAATCCTAATTCTTCCGCTGCTTTAGCAAAACTCCCATAACGAACGATAAATGAAAAAATTTGAAGATTGTGTTGCGAGAATACTGAACTCATATTTATTCACCTTTAATATCCAAAGAATTAAAAATGGCGATATATCGCATTAAGATAAACATTTTCAAATAGTTATAGAATTAAATTATAAAATCAAAATGTCTATTTAGATTATCTTAATGATTTCATATCCTCCATGAAAAAGCATTATTAATGAATTAAATTCAGCAATAAAGTGATTCATAACAATTAAATTTCAAGTCGTATTTTTTGTGAAAAAACTCCTCTATGATGAATTTAGTTAAAGATTTCAATGACATTGGAATTATTTAAATATTACTCATTTCGGAGGTAATCATGAAAGACATCCACTTATTCCATCAAGCAGCTATTGAAGGTGACATTCCTACTCTTAAAAAAGGATTAGCATCAGGAATAAATATTAATACAACCAACAAACAGCTTCGTACCGCAATTTTAATGGCTTCAATGCATCAACAATATGAAACCGTACAGTTTTTAATAGACGCGGGAGCTGATATCAACTTACAAGATGAAACGTGTTTTAATCCATTTCTTTGGGGTTGCTTAAACGATGATTTAAAACTTGTTCAGATCATGATTAAGGCTAAACCAGATTTAACGGTATTAACTAGATTTGGTGGAGTTGGCATTACACCAGCCGCTGAAAAAGGTCATCTTGAAATCGTTAAAGAACTTTTAGAAAAAACAGATATTAACTTTAATCATACAAACTTTGTAGGGTGGACCCCCCTTTTAGAGGCGATTGTTTTAAATGATGGTGGCGCAAGACAACAAGAAATCATCAGACTATTACTTTCTCATGGTGCGAATCCTAATATGACAGATATGTATGGTAAAACGCCTTTATTCCTTGCAAAAGAAAAAGGATATAAAGAAATTGCAGATCTTCTAGTCGCAGCTGGAGGAAAATAAAATGAAGGGGCTGATGGGAGATATTCATTGGATTCAACAGTTACGTAGAACCCCTGAAATAACTTTCACCATTCATAGCATATTTGATCATGCCATTAATATCCTCGACAAAAATCACCAACTGTACACTTTTGTTACGGAGGATGTCGCTTTAGCACCTAATACTATCCAAATACAATGTCATTCCATGCCCAGCTTAAACTTAAGTGTGGGGGAAGATCTTATTTGGAAACAAGATCTAAAATTTCATCATAAAAAATGCATTATCAATATCAACCAAATCTTATCTTGGAATGATGAGTTCCCTAGCTATCAGCCCTTCGATCATTTACATGCAATCTCTTTAATTGAACAAATATTATCTGACAATCTCCATGAAAAGAAGCTTAAACATGACAGCATTCCCAAAATGGATCCGTTTAAAAAAGAGATTTACCAGATATTAGATCATTCTCATCGTAATTTCATTTCTGCTTGGCAAAAGAATCATTTTCAAGAAGCGTACCTATCTTTACAACGAAGCCTCGGATTAGGGTTTGGTCTTACACCTTCTGGTGATGACGCCATTATTGGCTTACTAGCAATCTTAGCAATTCCCAATAACCCCGCTGAAACGTCTTTTTCATTTCTAAAAAACTTAGGCTTAGATGCTAAAGGGAATACAACTGATGTCAGTGCTGCTGCGCTACTACACGCTAGCCGAAAACGCTTCAGCCAAATCATTATCGATTGTCTTCCCGCTTTTTTTCAAGCAGATACAGCTCTACTCGAACAAAAATTACTAACTATTTTATCCCTAGGCTCAACTTCCGGTGCAGACATTTTGCGCGGGATGAAAACTGGGCTCATGATGTTTTATATAAGGAGTACGTCGTATGTCAACTACAGTAGTTATTAAAAATAATACGTATTTTGACTCAGTGTCACTGATGTCTATTTCCACTCAAGCTAATCAAATCGAAGGTGTTCAACAAGCTTTCGTTGCTATGGCAACGGATATGAACAAAGAGGTTTTGAACAATCTAAATCTTTTAACACCTGAAATTGAGAATGCCGGCAACGGTGATTTGATGATTATTATTCAAGGACCCAGCGAAGCTGAAAATGCTGAAATTCTTACACAAATCGAAGCGCTTTTCACAAAGAAAAAAACAACTTCTGCTCATGAAGTTGAATATGTCACGATTGATTCGGCTAAAGAGGATATTCCCGAGGCAAATCTTACCATCATCTCTGTTAATGGACATTTTGCAGCAAGAGAAGCTCGTAAGGCTCTAAATTCAGATATGAATGTCATGTTGTTCAGTGATAACGTTTCTATCGAAGAAGAATTAGAACTTAAACAGCTAGCTCATAAAAAAGGTTTACTCATGATGGGTCCTGACTGTGGGACAGCCATTATTAATAATATTGGATTGTGCTTTGCGAATAAAGTTCGTCCTGGTCACGTCGGAATTATAGGAGCATCAGGAACAGGTTCACAAGAAATCAGTGTTCGTATCCATGATTTTGGCGGCGGTATTTCCCAGCTCATAGGAACGGGTGGCCGTGATTTAAGTGAAGGCATCGGTGGCATTATGATGCTTGATGCACTAAAAGCATTAAACAAAGATGAAAATACTCAAGTCATCGTACTTGTATCTAAACCTCCTGCACCTAGCGTTGAAGCAAAAATTCTAGCAGAAATAAAGCATTGTCAAAAACCAGTTGTCGTCTGCTTTATTGGTGGAGCAGATGAAAGCGTTGTCACAAACGCAGGTGGTCATTTTGCAAAAACAACTAAAGAGGCCGCTTTAAAAGCTGTATTACTTTCAGGAATTAAAGAAGAAGATATTGATCTTCACTCTCTGAACTTACCCCTTATTGAAGAAGTTCGTGCAAAACTGAAACCTGAACAAAAATATATTAGAGGACTCTTCTGTGGTGGAACGCTTTGTGATGAAGCGATGTATCTTGCAAAAGAGAAATTTCAAAATGTGTACAGCAATATACAGCTTGATCCTAAATATCTACTCAAAGAGAGTGATGCAAGTATTGATCATACCTTTTTAGACTTTGGTAGTGATGGGTTTACAGATGGAAAACCTCACCCAATGATCGATCCTTCTAATCGAATAGAGCGTTTCTTAAAAGAAGCGAAAGATCCGGAAGTTGGAGTCATTATTCTTGATTTTATCGTAGGTTATGGATCCCATGAAGATCCAGTTGGTGTCATGCTTCCTGCCATCATAGAAGCTAAAAAAATGGCTCAAAAAGAAGGAAGACACTTAGAAATATTGGGCTATGTTCTTGGAACAGATTTAGATGAACCCAATGTGAAATCACAATTTCAAAAATTGCTAGATGCCGGCGTTACTGATGCTAGTAGCTGTACTAACGCGGCTCTTTTAGCTCGTGGATTTGTTACAAAAGGAGAATAATCATGAATACTATTAATACATTATTTGATCAAAAGCTAAACGTTATTAATGTGGGAATTGAATTGGTAAAAGATGATTTAATCCAACAAGGTGTTTCGGTCACGCATTTGAAATGGGCACCTCCTGGTGGTGGAAACTTACAAATTATTGAAGCATTAGATCAGTTAGAAGATCCCATCATTGCTCAAAAAATCCAACAAGCTAATGAAGAAGCCGTTAAACGCATTAAAAACTCTCGCCCAATGCTGATTGGTTTTGATCAAGCGATTAATGTTGTTCCCGGCATGACTAAAACAACCATTTTACACTCAGGTCCGCCTATTACATGGGATCGAATGTGCGGTGCAATGAAAGGGGGAATTTTAGGAGCGATTATTTTTGAAGGCCTTGCTGAAAATTTAGAAGAAGCAGAAAAAGTAGCCGCATCAGGAGAAATAACCTTCTCACCCTGTCACGAACATGGAAGCGTAGGCTCCATGGCTGGTATTACTTCAGCGTCTATGTATGTTCATATTGTTAGAAATGAACCTTACGGCAATATGGCTTTCACAAATCTAAGTGAGCAAATGGCAAAAGTTCTTCGAATGGGTGCTAATGACCAAAGTGTTATTGATCGCTTAATTTGGATGAGAGATGTTTTTGGTCCAATGTTAAGAGATGCCATGAAGCTTGCGGGAGAAATAGATTTACGATTACTATTATCTCAAGCAATTCATATGGGAGATGAATGTCATAACAGAAATGTTGCCGGAACAACCCTCCTTATCCAAGCCCTGACTCCTTATATTATTCAAACGGATTTTTCTGTTGAAGAACAGAAACAAGTCTTTGACTTTGTTGCAAGTAGTGACTATTTCTCAGGTCCTACTTGGATGGTACTGTGTAAAGCCGCTATGGATTCAGCACAAAATATTCCCTTTAGTACGATTGTCACCACGATGTGCCGAAATGGTGTGGATTTTGGAGTAAGAGTGAGCGGCATGGGCGAAGATCAGTGGTTTATAGGCCCAGCTCAACCTGTCATAGGCCCCATGTTTGCAGGTTATAAACCTGAAGATTCGGGTTTAGATATCGGGGATAGTGCAATTACGGAAACTTATGGTATCGGTGCCTTTGCAATGGCAGCAGCCCCTGCAATCGTAGCACTTGTAGGTGGAACTGTAGATGAAGCAATCGATTTTTCTAAAAAAATGGGAGAAATCACCACAACTACCAATAATAACATCACGATTCCTTTATTAAACTTTCAAGGCATCGCTACGGGTATTGATGTTCGAAAAGTGGAACTTACCGGTATTCTCCCTGTTATTAACACCGCAATTGCTCATAAAGATGCCGGCATTGGAATGATTGGCGCAGGAATTACCTATCCGCCTATGCAGTGTTTTAATGCCGCTATTCTAGCACTTTCTAAAAAACTCTCTTCATAAAATTATAAAAATAGAAAGTAAATAAAAAGTCTATAAAGCTCCTCTTTATAGAGGAGCTTCCACTAAGGAGAATTACTTTGATGGCTTTAAATAGAGGTAACATTCTATGAATATTAAATCACTTTGGCAGCAAGGAGATTGGGCTGCTTACTTTGGACTTTTCACAAACAATCTTACAAATCTACTCACAATGATTATGCTCTTAATCGTTGTTGTTGGATTTCCTTCTGAATTTGTCTATGGAACGATTGCTCCTTCATTTGGACTTGCGGTAGCTGTTGCAGGACTTTTCTACGGGTATTTCGCAATTAATTTAGCTAAAAAGACAGGTAGAAAAGATGTCACTGCTCTACCATCAGGTCCTAGCGCACCATCTATTTTTGTTGTAACTTTCCTTGTATTACTCCCGGTTTACAGAGAAACCAATGACCATGTTTTTGCTTTACAAATAGCGTTAGTTTGGTGTTTTTTAGAAGCAATGATTCTAATTGTAGGAGCTTTTTTAGGAGATTTCCTACGAAAACTCATTCCTAGAACCGTTTTGTTAGCGTGTTTAGGAGGATTAGGACTCTTACTTTTAGCCATGAATCCTTTACTTCAATCTTTTGAAGCGCCTGTTGTTTCATTTGTTGTGCTCGGTATTATCTTCATGAACTGGTTTGGTCGTCACCCTGTTTTTTCAAAAATTCCAACAGGATTTTTACTTCTCTTAGCCGGAACTGTTTTAGCATGGATATTCGGGCTCCAAAGTTCAGAAGCAATATATAGCTCCTTAAATTCTTTAGGGTTTAATCCACCTGGGTTTAAAGTTCAATATTTTCTGGAAGGACTTCCCCACGCAGCTCCTTATTTAGCCTCTGCCGTACCTTTAGGTTTAGCTAACTATATTTTTGACTTAGAGAACATTGAAGCTGCCGATGCTGCCGGAGATAGTTATAAAACACGTAATATCATGTTAGCAAATGGTTTTTCCTCAATGTTAGGGTGTTTTATGGGTAATCCTTTCCCCGTTACAGTATATGTGGGTCATGCTGGATGGAAATCATTAGGTGCTGGCATCGGGTACACAGTCGCTTCAGGAATTACAATGTTGATTGTTGTGTTATTTGGTGTAGGAGCACTACTCGCAGCACTCATACCTACTTATGCGATCGTTCCAATTCTTGTATACATAGGAATTGTCACTGCTAACCAAACCGTTAGAGAAACGCCTAAAATTGAAGTTCCTGTAATATTTGTCTGTCTTTTCCCTTGGATTGCTAACTGGGCACTTTCTATTGTTAATAATGTATTTAGTGCAGCAAATACAAATGCGTTATCTATCGGTTTTGATGTACTGACATCAAAAGGGATCTACTATCAAGGTCTTTATCATCTAGGAAATGGCGCACCGTTAGCAAGTATGATTTGGGGCTGTATTGCAATTTTTGCAATTAATGACAAAGCTCTCAAAGGTGCTGGAGCATGTGCCATTGGTGCTCTACTCTCTTTCCTTGGCTTTATCCATTCCGCAACCGTTGGATTAGCACAAGCTGACTTAATGCCATTTGTCTATGGCTATCTAATGCTCATGGCACTTTTCTTATATAAATATTTCATGATTGAAAAAAAGCTCGATACAGCAGCATAAACCTCATTCAATCAACCTGATTTACACCAAACTTATATCAAAAATTCTAGATGAGTTCTCATCTAGAAAGGAGATTTTTATGAAAAAATTAGCTGTAGTTGCTGTCGGTGGTAACGCAATCCTCAATGAAGATTCCAAATCTGCATGGAATGACCAATACCAAAATATCTTAGAAGCATCGCATCATATTGCGGATCTTATTGAAGATAACTGGCAAGTTGTCGTCACTCATGGCAATGGTCCACAAGTTGGTCATATTCTACGAAGAAGTGAATTATCTATTCAAGAGCTACCACCTGAACCTTTTGATTATGCTGTTGCTAATACGCAAGGAACGATTGGATATATGTTCCAAAATGCTTTATCTAGCGTTCTGCAAGAAAGAGGGATTCATAAGCCTGTCGCGAGTATTATCACGCAAACATTAGTATCTGATAAGGATCCTGCTTTTCAAGCGCCAACAAAACCGATTGGTAGCTTCATGACTCAAACAATTGCTGCGCAAAGAAGCGCAGAATTAGGTTGGAATATCATGGAAGATTCAGGGCGAGGTTGGCGAAGATGCGTTGCATCACCACAACCTTTAGAGATCATTGAACTAGCCACCATCAAAGAATTATTAAACTTAGGGCAAATCGTGATTGCCTGCGGCGGCGGCGGCATTCCGGTAGTAAGAAATAGTAACAATCAATTAAATGGCATTGATGCTGTCATCGATAAGGACTTAGTATCTTCTCTATTAGCCATTGATCTCGAAGCAGATCTACTTTTAATTCCTACAGGTGTTGAAAAAGTTGCCATTAACTTTGGTACCCCTGAGCAACAATGGCTCGATAATCTCTCTATCGAAGAAGCGCTTAAATTATCTGAAAACAATGAATTTGGTGCCGGCAGCATGCAACCCAAAGTGGATGCCATCCTGAGTTTTCTTCAAGAAATCCCGAAGGGAATGGGATTAATTACAAAACCTGAAGCGATCAAACGAGCTCTGAAAAAAGAAACGGGTACTTGGTTCATGAACTAGAAATTTATCCATGATCACTTGAATTAAAAGAGGTTTAATATGTCCACAAAAAATAAAGATACTTTATTAGATTCAGAGTTCGAACATAGCCCCGTGCCCCTTAGTCATCGGAAAAGCTTTGCCGCAGTTTCTTCTGTTTGGTATAGCTTTCCGCTTGTATTAACAAGTGCTGTAATAGGCGGTATTGTTACAGCAATGCTTGGGTTTAAAATGGGGATTTTAGCTATTTTCGCAGGAAATATTCTCCTTTGCATTGTTATAGGAGCCTTAAGTTATCTCGCAGGCAATACAGGAGAATCTTTTGCGATTTCTGCTAAAAAAACATTTGGAAATAAAGGATATGTGATTGTTTCCAGCTTACTTGCAACCGTAGTTATAGGTTGGTTCGCTTTAATGGTAGGTCTAACAGGCGACATCATGTATAGATCTTTCGGGCAAAATCTATTCATCATGACAATCCTAGGCGGAATCCTCTATATTTCGGCGACGTTTATAGGAATTAAAGCATTAGCTTTTCTAGGATATATTGCCGCTCCTTTGTATATTATTTTAGGTCTTATAGCCGTATTTATTTCGATGAAAGCCGGCTCCTCTGACATTATGAATTATCAGCCTGTTATTGAAGTGGGGGCATTCTCTTTTGGTGTCGCAGTTACAATGGTCTTCTCTACATTTACGGATTCAGGCACCATGACCGCCGATTTTACTCGCTGGGCAAAAAATGGAAAGCAAGGATTTTTCGCCGCTTTTACCGCATTTCCTATTTCAAAATTTATCGCAGAAGGAATTGGTGCAGTAATAGTTGCAACGGGGATTATTGCTAATCCTACAGTTACAGGTGGAGATTTTATCTCCATTTTAGCGGAAGCATCTCCTTTCTTATCTTTCCTAGCCATTATCTTTGTGTTTATTAACTTGGGTGTGGGCTGTACCCATTGTCTATATAATGGGGCTGTAGGTTGGTCACATATTACCGGCAAAAAAATGCGAAGTTTAACCCTCATTCTAGGTGTTATTGGTGTACTCATCGCAATTACAGGTATTTGGAATGCTTTTCAAACGTGGTTAAATTTATTAGGTTTAATTGTTCCTCCAATTGCTGCAATTATCATAATGGATCAATTAATTCTGAAAAGAAAAAATACCAATAACGATAATTGGAAACCTTTAGCCTTTACCGCTTGGGTAATCGCAGCAATTTTAGCCCTTCTTACGAATATTTACGCTCCATATTTATCTGTTGTTGTTGTCGGTTTAGTGAGCGCATCTATCATCTACATCATAGGAAATAAATTCAGCAAAAATATATCGTTATCGGAGAAATGATTAGAAACTGTTGATCAATCATCATTTCAATCCAATCATTCATTCAAGCTAAGACAATGATTATTCTCATTATATTGTTTTAGCTTGTTATTTTTCATAGTGACATTTCTAAAGTTTTTCAGCCTTACAAAAGTATATTTGTCGCTCCTCGTATTTACATTCTTCCTTTATTAAATCCTTCTTTTTTCCTTTATTAAATCCTTTTTTATTAAAACCTCTGCTTTTATTTTCAGATAATTAAAGTGGCTTTAATTAAATCAGCTATTTGCTTAAAATGATGAATGTTCAACAAATCCTAATCTTGCTGTAGAATGAAAAGATCGATTTTTAAGCCTTCCAAGATAGAGGATTCCCCAATGAAAGCAGAGATTATTGTTAGTGGATCAGAACTTCTTTTAGGTCAATCCATTGATACAAATGGCCCGTGGATTGCCGAAAAACTTACCGAGATTGGCATTGATTGCCATTTTAAATCGACCGTTGGAGATAATCTGCAAAATATGGCAGATACTTTTTCCAAAGCGATTTCCCGCGCCGATATTATTCTTTGCACCGGCGGACTTGGCCCAACACAAGATGATATTACCCGAGATGCGCTCGCAAAAGCGCTAAATTTACCGCTTATTTACGATGAATCTTTAGCAGAAGTGATTCATGAGAAATTCAAAGCTCGCAATCGCATCATGTCGGAAAATAATTTACGACAAGCTTACTATCCTGAAAATGCACAAATTTTAGAAGCATTTCCCGGCACCGCTCCCGGCATTTATCTGCATTACCATGATAAACATATCTTTCTCATGCCCGGCGTTCCTTCTGAAATGAAAGTGATGATGAATCAAGATGTGATTCCTTTTCTGACGGCTCTACTTCCAAAAGTTGAACGGATTTATACGAAAACCCTCCGCTGTTGGGGAAAAGGCGAATCCGATATCTCGGCGATTTTAGCGGAAATTAATAATGAGTTAGATCTTCTGCCAAATCCAAAACTCTCCTTTTTAGCTTCCGGCATTGAAGGCATTCAGGTACGTTTCTCGGCAAAAACAGCATCAGAAGCAGAAGCACTAGCGCTCATCATGCCCTTTCTTCAACGCGCAAAAGCACTATTAGGCAATCTCTGCTTTGGCGAAGATCAGGCAAGCATGGAAGGAACCGTTGCCGGCATGTTAGATGACAGGCATTTAACGCTCGGACTTTACGAATCATTTAGTGAAGGCATGATCGCTTCTCGTTTGAATGAAAAAAGTCACACAAAATATTATTTTAAAGGTGCATGGATTGAGAGCCGAGAGCAAGATCTCTCCGCCGAAGCTTACAAAATAAAACTTCATAATATTCAATCTTTAAGCCATGCCGATATTGTGATTACCGTTCACGGCAAAGCCATTTCAACGAATAATATGCAATTAACGCTTCTGTTACAGCATCATGAAAAATTGCTCGAAAAAGTGATCATTATTCCGAACTTTAATCATCATGCGACGATTGGCTTTTCTGTGATTAATCTGCTAAATATGGTGCGCCTCTATCTCTTAGATGCTTTAGAAGTTGATCAAGACTGATCAACATTGATTCATCGTATAGTGGTTTCTGCTTAAAGTTCTAAAAGTAATTACTACCGATGACGCGGGATATTCAGAAGAATGCAAGCATTCGAACCAGCGATGATTCAGCTTATATTTTACAATTGAGCTGTCCTAAACCAATATCACGATAGTATCGAATCAAACCTCGATCCTCATCATTCAATCTAAAAATACATTATCAAAATATGACTACAAATAATAATCCCAAAATTCGTGTCGTTGCCGGCATTATCTGGAATGAACAGCAAGATAAAGTCCTCCTCAGTAAACGAAAATCCAATCAAGATTTCAGCGGATTATGGGAATTTCCCGGCGGTAAAGTTGAAGAGAATGAAGCCGATGATTTAGCTCTCATTCGAGAACTGCAAGAAGAGCTCGGCATTACCGCAACAAACCTCGATATTGCGCTCAGCTTTGAATATCAATATCCCACTAAAACCATCGATTTCGTGATCTACAACGTTTTCCAATTTACAGGAACTCCAAAAGGCGAAGAATTCCAAGTCGTTTCGTGGGTTCATAAAGATGAACTTCACAACCTTCAATTCCCAGAAGCGAATAATAAGATGCTTGAATATATTCAAAAATAATATGTCAAAATATCAACTAAAAAGTGATCTAAAGTGATCTATATAGAGGCTTTAGATCACATGATAATTTGTCATTAAATCAGAGACAATGATAAAGTGATCAAGGATATAAACAACCATATCCAACTAATATTCGTATCTTTAAACTAAAGGATGATGTATGAAGATCAAAAAAATTTTATCGGGTATGGCGTTTGCCTTCACAGCTTCTCTCTTCTCTGTAGGATCAGCTTGTACCAGTCTTGCTATCACCGATCACCAGCATAATATCTATCATGGTAGAACCCTTGAATTATCAGCAGAGCTTCCTTCTTGGGTTGGCTATTATCCTAAAAACACGATTTTTCAAAAACATGATCCAAGTGGAAAGCCTGGATTAAAATACAGCTCTAAATACGATATTTTATTCATTTCAACCAATGTCTATAATGACGGCGATGATCATAATATCCTACAAGGGGTTAATAGTGCGGGTCTTTCATTTAGTGAGAATATGGTACCTATTGCCAACTTAACAGCATTAGATAAAAGGTACTATAAAGATTCCATTCCAGTAACAGCTTTAGGTGAATGGGCTTTATCGAACTTTGCAACAGTTGAGGAAGTTAGAGCCGCCGTTGGCAAAGCGCACTTTTGGAGCCCAATTCTAGAAGCATTTGGTGGCGTAGAAGCGCCTTTACACTATGCGATCTATGACCAAAAAGGCGGTAGCATTGTTCTTGAAATAAAAGATGGTAAATTGGAAATTTATGATAATCCTACGAGAGTTCTGACGAATGGTCCTGAATTCCCATGGCATCTTACAAATCTCAATAATTACACTCAGCTTTCAAATATTGATCACTCCACAGCAAAACTTGGGAATATGGAGATCTCACAACCTGATAGTGGAATCGCATCGACAACATTACCATCATCAGATACTTCTGTCGGCCGATTTATCAGAGCCGTCTACTACTCTTCTTATGCACCTATCGATGAGACGAGCGCACAAGCGATGAATACCCTAGCTCATGTTATGAATCGCTTCGATAGAATGAAAAATATTACTGCCGATACTACAGATAATAATGCCACAACTAAATCACCAATCTATAGTACTGAATATACCGTTTGGACAAGTTTAACTGACTTAACCAATAAAATAATGATGGTAAGACCCTACGGCAATATCAACTATACCACTTACGATTTTGAACAATTCCAAGATCAATCAGAACCTCTATTTATCAAAATAAACTAGTAAACTAGGTTCATCACCCTATTCTCATATTGCATTTCTTATTTTCAGACTTATCAATGAAAAATGCCGGCAATCGATGTGATACCGGCATTTTTGATTCTGAATCTAAAAAGAATTAAATCGCAATTCAATCATCATGCAACGATTGGCTTTTCTGTGATTAATCTGCTAAATATGGTGCGCCTCTATCTTTTAGGTGCGTTGGAAGTTGATCAAGACTGATCAACATTGATTTATCGTATAGTGGTTCTGCTTAAAGTTCTAAAAGTAATTACTACCGCTGACGCGGGATATTCACAAAAATGCAAGCATTCGAGCCAGCGATGATTCAGCTTACATTGTACAATTGAACTATCCTAAACCAACTGTCCTAAACCAATATCACGATAGTATCGAATCTAACTTCTAACCTCATCATTCAACATAAAAATACATTAGCAAAATATGACTACAAATAATAATCCCAAAATCCGTGTCGTTGCCGGCATTATCTGGAGTGAACAGCAAGATAAAGTCCTCCTCAGTAAACGAAAATCCAATCAAGATTTCAGCGGATTATGGGAATTTCCCGGCGGTAAAGTTGAAGATGGTGAAGCCGATGATTCAGCCCTTATTCGAGAACTGCAAGAAGAACTCGGCATTACCGCAACAAACCTTGATATTGCCCTCAGCTTTGAATATCAATATCCCACTAAAACTATCGATTTCGTGATCTACAACGTTTTCCAATTTACAGGAACACCAAAAGGCGAAGAATTTCAAATCATTTCGTGGGTTCATAAAGATGAGCTTCAAAACCTTCAATTCCCAGAAGCAAATTATAAGATGCTGGAATATATTCAAAAATGATAATGCCATTTTGGTAATTCCATTCATTATCTATTCATGCCGCCAGTAAACAAGGATGTTACTTCCATAAATCCTACGAGGTTATTTATGATTCGTGATTATTGTGCTTTCTTCTTAAAATTTTTCACTTCCCTTATTATTATCATCGCCGGTTTTGCCCTTCCAATCTCGATGGCAAAATCATTATCGAGCTTCATTCCTGATGGTCATTATCTTCAGAATTTTATCAAAGTAGATCTCAATCAAGACGGAAGAACAGATTACCTTCTCTTTACGAAAGCCATGAGATTAGATGCGCTAGAAGAGAATCAACATGGGCAACTTGTAGATCGTAATCGCCGAGGAATGTTAGCGTTAATCGCTACCAATAATGGCTATCAGCAAATAGCAGAGAATCTTACAATATTTGATTCTGAGTTTGAAGCTGGTGGAGTTTACTTCGCGCCTGATCTTTCAGTCGATGTATATAACAATGAGATTACCTTTTTTTACGGACATGGCAGATATGGTTATTGGTTTTATACTTTCACACTACAAGATCATTCTCTAAAACTGACTAAGTTTGAAGATCATAGCAATCGCGGACCGGATCCTTTATCGATTATTAGTGTCGATTACCTCACAAAACAGGTGATATACGCTCGTAATATTACTGAAGATCAATTCGATGAAAAATGGATCGAACGCCGAAAAACCATTCCTGATCTTCCTTTATTGGATATCCAAGATATTACAACCATTCACGATTCTGCCATTTTTGAAATCACACATGAGGTTAATTTGGATTTTGAAGATTAAACCGTCCAAGGCGTTTGTCGTTCCGAAAAATATCTCAAAATATACTGTTAAAATTACTTATTAAAAACTATCTTTAGTTTTTTCATAATTTTTTAAAAAAGCAATATTGTCATCTATTCTTTCTTGCCATTTATGTAGATTGCACCAAATGACATCTTCCATATTTTCTGAATTATCAAACAAATAAAGAAACCAATCTAATAGATATTTACGCTGTTTCTTTGTAAGTAACTTTAAAATGCTATTGCCATATTGGTCTCTACCGAAATACGTCACAAAACTTTCGTGAAGACGAGAAAATTTCTTATCGTCATATCCTTCTTGAATTAATAATCCTAAAAAATAAACACTTCCTTCAACTGTAAAAAAGCCATGAACCATAGACATTAAAATATTTTGATTAAATTCTATTTCAAAATATGCCGTCTTTTCAAAATAATCGAAAGCTTCTTTATTATCGGAATAATGCATTGCATAAGTTCTATCACTAAATATTTTTTCAGGTCTTCGTATAAAAGGTATTTTCATTTAACAACTCTTTGATATTTACTCATAAATTCCTACTATCTGTCCGATACTTTTATCAAATATAGAAATCAAAAAATGATTCAATCACACTAATCGAATCCCCGATAATCCTTCTGCTGCATTTAAATCCATAAAATAACGTTTCGGATTATTTTCCAAAATATATACTGGGATTTTAAGATCCTCATTTAAAAAATCCCTAGGATCTGATGTTATTCCTGGACTCTTAAAGCGATATAACTTCTGGGTTTTATCATCAAGCCATTGGCTACGGACAATGTAGGGTTGCCAATCATTAATGGAATACTCCGCCATAATCACATCTACGAAATCCGTTTCGATTCTTATACCTTCACGTAATACGATCTTCTTAATATGTCGCTTTCTAAAAATAATCATAATCGGCATCAACCCAATGATCATCGCAATAAGCCCTAGAAACATGACTGCTAAAATAATCTCATCCCCGATTTGTATAAAAGAATACAGACCAACAGCGAAAAATAATAATCCCATAGAAGTAAACAGGACACAGAATATTCCCAGCATCAATTTTGTTCTTTTAGGCATACATTCTCCCATTAAATTTTACTGAATTTCAAAGCATCTATTCTCCGACAAAAATCATTACATATCAATTAAGTAGAAACTTAATCATTATTGTAAACGCATAAAAAATGCCGACATCTCATCGATTGCCGGCATTTTTGATTCTGTTTTATCTTAGATTTAAAAGCTCATTGGAAGCTCTTTCTACTTCTAGTGTTAACTTATAACTATAACTTCAACGCAAGGGGGATAATCGCTTCTAAGGTTAATCCTGGTTTTGCCACTTTATTCACACGTTTTTTTGCTTCTGTGGCGTTATAACCTAAGCTCATGAGTGCTTCGATCGCATCTTCTACGATTGTATCGTTTTGTGAAAGAAGTGAACCTTCGCTTGCTGAGATCAGATCTTCAGTGATATCTGTGGGCGCAAGTGCTTTTACTTTATCTCGAAGTTCGATGATTAAACGCTCGGCAGTTTTCTTCCCAACGCCCGGCACTTTCATTAAACTTGTGAGATCTTCCGTTTGAATCACGCGATACAGCTCTTCCGCCGATAAGCCTGAAAGAATCAATACCGCACTTTTCGGACCAATGCCGGAAACTTTGATTAAAAGACGAAACGCTTCTCGCTCTTTACTGCTACAAAAACCATATAGCAAGCTCGCATCTTCTCGTACAACATGATGAATCGTGAGTTGTACGTTTTCCCCTTGTGCCGGTAATTTGGCAAAACTGCTCATCGGCAATTCCACCTCATAACCAACGCCGGCAACATCGACCAATGCCTGATTTGGTAAACGTTTCTCTGCTAAAATTCCGGTTAAACGACCAATCATAATAATCCTTCTAATCTGTGATGAAATGCATGAGTGAGCGCCGCCGCTAACGCATCTGCAGCATCGGCTTGAGGTTTTCTATTGAGCTTTAAAAGACTTTGAACCATATGTTGCACTTGCTCTTTCTGTGCATGCCCTTGCCCGACAATCGTCTGTTTAATGCGAGTTGCGGCATATTCATAGACTTGCATATTCGCCATTGCCGCAGCGCACATGGCAACGCCACGCGCTTGACCGAGTTTCAGAGCTGATTGTGGATTTTTATGTAAAAAAACCTCTTCAATCGAGAGGACATTCGGGCGATAAAGCGCGATCAATTGATCCACGCCCTGAAAGATTGTCAGTAATCTTTTCGCCATCGAATCAGCTGTATTCATACGAATACAGCCAGAATCGACATATTGTGGTTTTCGACCGCTCGTATCAATCACGCCGTAACCGGTGATTCTTGATCCGGGATCAATGCCTAAAATGATCATTATTTAAAGAGTTGCTCTAAAATCTCATCTGAAATATCGGCATTTGAATAGACTTTCTGAACGTCATCTAAGTTCTCAAGCGCATCGACCATCGCCATCACTTTTTCTGCAGCTTCTGCATCAATGGCAACGTTGTTATCTGCGTATTGAGTCACTTCTGAATCTTCAGGTTCAAAACCCGCTTCCACCATTGCGTTATGCACTTCAACATAGGTTTGTGGCGTTGTTAATACTTCGATTGAACCATCATCTTCTACGATCACATCTTCAGCGCCGGCCATAATTGCCGCTTCTGTAATGCCATCTTCGTCAGAACCTTCAGGATACGATAAAACACCGAGCTCTCTAAATTGGAACGCAACAGAGCCGTCTGTTCCAAGATTTCCGCCATATTTGGTAAATGCATGACGCACTTCACCGGCAGTACGGTTACGGTTATTCGATAAGCAGTCGACCATTACAGCAACACCGCCGGCGCCGTAGCCTTCGTAGCGAATCTCTTCATCTGGCGGTCCATCAGTAATTCCAAGACCACGATTCACTGCTCTTTCGATATTATCTTTTGGCATGTTTGCCGCAATCGCACGGTCAATCGCTAAACGTAGACGAGGATTGGTATCCGCATCGCCGTTACCGCTTGAACGAACTGCAATTGTAATTTCACGAATTAATTTGGTAAAAACTTTACCGCGCTTCTTATCCTGAGCACCTTTACGATGTTGGATATTTGCCCATTTACTGTGACCTGCCATATATCTCTACCTTCATGTTGACAAGATGATAAAAAAGGTCATTTTAACATAAAACTTTGAAAACAAATTATGATTAATAATCCATTTATTGTCTTTTATGGTTCTTTTTCAAGATTATGAGGATTCTAAAAATAATGAAGATCCTATTTAAAAACTTCATGAAGTGATATCTAGGTTTAATAACTTCATGAAGTGATATCTAGGTTTAATTAAAAGAATTATTGCAGAATATCAGCTGATTCATGACTGGTTCGAATGCTTGCATGCTTCTGAAAATCCCGTGCCGGCAATGTTAATCCTTTTAAATATTGCAAAAATTACAACATCGTAAGAATTGTGAAATTCACATGAATTACAAATAATTGAAGAGATTGTGAAACTTGCCAAAAGATTCATGGTATCGAGCTGTGATGATGCAATCTCATGATAAAAACCGCTGCTATTCACGCAATATCTGATAGACTGCTTCTCGTTCATTATGCTTCATTATCGTCTCTCAATCCTTGGTTAAAATAGATTATGCTCGAAACACTTACTTGGGTTCTTCTTCCGCTTCTGATCGGCTTTGCAATTCCTTTAAAAAATAAGGGCTTGATTAAGACGGTGGATTATCTCCTAATCGCATTAATCTATATTATTCTCTTTATTATGGGATTAAATCTTTCGGCGATTCCCGATCTTTGGACACAATTACAAGCGATTTTGGGGAAAACATTAGTATTTATCGTCTCCATTCTGGGACTAAATATGATTGCGCTGATCTTTTTAGATAAACAGCTTCCCTTTCCGCTGAAGAAATCTTCTCTGAAACAAGAATCCACTTGGCGCTCTCTGCTTGGCTCTTTCAAACTCATTGCGAGCATTCTATTAGGATTAATTGTCGGACTTTTCGCCAATGATTATCTGATGGTGCCGGAACATTTAACGGAAATCGCATTAGTATTTCTGCTTGCTTGCGTTGGATTACAACTACGCGCAAGTGGCATTAAGCTCAAAGCCGTACTTCTCAATCGTTATGGATTAATGCTCAGTGTATTTTTTATTATCTCTTCCTTTATCGGCGGGATTATTGCTGCGCTCATTCTTGGAATGCCGGTCGTTCACGGTTTAGCCATTAGTTCTGGATTTGGTTGGTATTCACTTTCCACCATTATTCTCCAAGATGCACATGGCCCAATTTTAGGTTCCATTGCGTTCTTTAATGATCTCTTTAGAGAATTCTTTGCCTTTATGGTCATTCCCATTTTAATGGCAAGATACCCGCTTGCGGCAGTTGGTTCCGGCGGTGCAACATCACTCGATTTCGTGCTTCCCGTCATTCAAAGAACCGGCGGTTCACAAGTTGTGCCGATTGCCATAAGCTTTGGATTTATTACCAATATTCTTGCGCCGATCTTCTTAGTCTTTTTTGCGAATATGTAAGAGTTATTAGTAGCGAGTTCATTCATAAAACATAGGCTGATTCATCGCTGGTTCGAATGTTTGCATGCTTCTAAAGATCGCGTGCCAGCAGTATTGGTTCTTTCGAAATTATTGAAACAACATAATTATAAAAAATATTGAATTTGTCACAAGTCTGAATGTTTGCACGCTTCTAAAGATCTCTCGCCAGCAGTATTGGTTCTTTTGAGATGATTGAAACAACATGATTATAAAAAATATCTAGCTCGTGACAGATTCGAATACTTGCATGCTTCTGAAAATCACGTGCCGGAAATATTGGTTCTTTTGAGATGATGAAGCGAAAAAACTAGTCGAACTTCAAGGTCATATTGTCATACGACACAATGTAATGATTCGGTAATTCTGCCTGATTTTTAGGATTCTGAAGCCATGCTTCTAGCTCATGACCAATGTGCGTTAAGATCACTTGTTTACAACGAAGTTCAGCCGTAATTGCTTTTACCATATTGAGATCATTATGATTTTTCGGTGCTGTTTCTTGAGGCGGATGACTGCAATCGATAATGAGATAATCGAGCTTATGATGTTGCAAAAACTGCATGGTTTCTGCCGGCAATCCAACAGTATCTGTTAAATAGGCAATTTTTATCGATTGTGGGATTTTGCGCTTTTGGGCATCATTTTTTTCAATATTCATCACGATGCTTTTATCTAACGACATATCTAATAATGATGTGAATGCCGGCGCGATAAGTGGTTCAGAAAAATACTCGATGAAATAACCCATTGTGGGTTTTGAATGGATCAAATTGAGAGCTGTGACATTCATACCTGAAATATGACGCATTTCTCCATGACTCCAAGCTTTCTTAAACTCTAAAATGCCGGCATTTTTATAAAGATCGGCAAAGCCAAAAGGATCATCAGGTCCATACACCGGAATTTTATTGCCCTTTCCCCAGCGAAGCGTCAACATGCCTTGCGCATGATCTGCGTGATAATGGGTTTGTAAAATTCCTTTGATTTCATCTCGCTGAAACCTGCGATGAAGATCGGTTAAGCCGGCATCTAGGAGAATGACATCTCCATCAATCCGAATCATCGCTGAACAAGCTAATCGCGCTAAATGCGAATCAAGACTTGCGGCAAGGCAAACCTCACAATCACAACCAAATACCGGAATCTCCGCAACATCGCCGGTTCCTAATAATGTGAACTCAAACATCTTATCCCCTAGCTGATCTGTTCTACGCCTTATATTGGCATATTTTTATAGTTATATTTTTTCTGTTTTTCTACATTTTATAATCTTTTTTCCGATGAGATAATACAATCGAAATAAAATCATTTACCACATTTTGAAGAGGCTGTTCTGCATCTAATTGTACGATCTCTTCATTGCCTGAAAGATGACTTAAATCTTGGCTTCGAGAAATTCTCGCTTCGATCTCTTTTTCAGATTCTCTTCCTCGCCCTTGCAAGCGCTTAGTCTGCTTCTCAATGCTAATATTGAAATAAACGGGGCATAATTTATCGCCATATTTTGCTTTTGCCTCATCCCAATAAGAGCGAGAACCGTTTAAAAGCACGATTTTCCCTTTCCCCAAATCTGCAAGCCACTGTTTATCATAACCATAGTAAAAGCCATTGGCTTCCCAGCAGAGTGAAAAACATGATTTCTCTAAAAATTCCTCAAATGTTTGTGTTGTTAAAACATTATGATGTTCTGCATCATTAGAAACGATTTTGCGAGTAATATAGCGAAGCGGTCTGCTAATCTCATCGCCCAAATGCTCGCTGACTTCCTCAATCACGCTATCTTTCCCAGCGCCGGAAGGCCCCATAATGTAATAAGCAAAAGATTGTGTATTTAGCATATTCTCTTTTCCGCTTTTCCTCTTTTCCCATACAATGACGGAGAAAAAGTGCTTAAAAATCACCATCATCTTCTTTCGTTTCTGACGTAATTTCTCATCTGCCTTTCTCTCCACCAAAATAATGATTTCTTCTTCAATAAAACCTTAAATCACTCGTTTTCCCTGCTTCCAAACGCTCTGAATGAGCGGTTGTTTTCCGTGTAGAGAAACTTGCAGAAGATCGGCTTTTTTCCCAATCGCAATTTCACCACGATCTGTTAAATTCACCGCTTCCGCCGGATTTTTTGAAACGCAGCGAATGGCTTTTGGAAGATCAAAGCCGATCTCATCTTCCGTGAGGATAAATGCCGCTTGAATCAAGCTTCCAGGATAGTAATCACTCGATAAAATATGGAGTAAATCCTGTTTTGCTAAGGCACTTGCTGCCACATTTCCCGAATGAGAACCACCTCGCACAATATTCGGCGCGCCCATTAACACTTTCAAAGATTTCCCCACAGAATGCGTTGCCGCTTCTACCGTTGTAGGGAATTCTGCAATTCTCATGCCTAAAGTTGCCGATTCCAATACGTGATCTTCCGTTGCATCATCATGGCTTGCCATGACAATATTTTGATTCCGGCAATAATCAGCAATATCTAAACGATATTTTTGGCTATATTGCTTTGCATTGGCGATCTGCTGCGCTTCAAATTCGTTCATTTCATCGGCAGTTAAACCATATTTCTGACGATAATAGACTCGGTAATGACTAATCTCTTCAAATTGACGTTGCCCCGGCGTGTGATCCATTAACGATACTAATCCCACATGTTCATTGCCGATATTGGCATTGAAAATATCCCACGTTTCAGGATGCGCCACTTCACAGCGAAAATGTAGCTTATGTTCAGAGCGAGTTAACCCATGCTTTTGCGAATAATTGAGCGCATCAATCATCGGCGTTAAGCTCTCTAATCTTGCACTTTTCGGGCTAATATCTCCGATAGAAATCGCATCAAACACCGTAGTAATGCCGGCACTTGCAATCTGATTATCGTGGCTAATCATCGCCGAGATAGTTGGCCAAGCCACAGAAGGTCTTGGCGACATATGCTTCTCAAGATTATCTGTGTGAAGCTCCACCAATCCCGGAATCAGATATTCTCCTTGAAAATCGATGCCTTGAGGCAAGCTACAATTGCCGGCATCAATGGCGGTAATCACGCCGTCTTTAACAACCACGGTTCCTCGAATTACTTCATCCGCTAACACGATATTAGCGTTCGTGAAAATTTGCTCAGCAGACATTTTCTGATACCTCATTCGTTAATACGCTAAATAGTCGATCGCCCACTTTTTCACGCACATATGCATCATGAAAAATGCCGATCACTGCACTGCCTTTTGCTTTCGCTTCTTCGATTAATCCTAAAACCACATCGCGGTTTTTTTCATCTAACGATGCTGTCGGTTCATCTAGTAGAAGAATCGGCCAATCCACCATAAATCCTCGGGCGATATTCACTCGTTGCTGTTCACCGCCGGAAAATGTGCTTGGCGCTAAGTTCCATAATCGTTCAGGAATATTCAGCCTCATTAATAGATCTTTCGCGCGAATGGTGGCTTCTTCCAAATCCATTCCTCGATCTAGCGCCGGCTCTAATACCACGTTTAAAGTGGTGACTCTTGGAATCGTCTTTAAAAATTGGCTTACATAGCCGATATTACGCTTACGAAGTGATACCACTTCTCTTGGCGTGGCGTTCACCATATCGATCCAGCCATCGCCTTTTTTGACTTTCAGCTCGCCACTATTAGCGAGATAATTGCCATACATCATGCGCAGTAATGTCGATTTTCCAGAGCCTGATTGCCCTGAGAGAATCAAACACGAACCGGCATAAGCATCAAAATTTAATCCATCAAATACGTTTAATTCAGCGCTATTTTGATGATATAAAAGAAACGTTTTGGAAATGTTTCTTGCAGAAATCATAACTTCAGACACTTGAAATTCTCCTTAAGCTTGTACTTAAACTTGTAAGATGGATGACACGAGCAATTGTGTATAAGGATGCTGGGGATCATCTAAAATTTGATCCGTTAATCCTGTTTCAATCACGCGCGATTTTTGCATCACCACTAAACGATCGGCGAGCAATCTAGCAACGGCTAAATCATGGGTGACAAGAATAATGGAAAGATTATATTGGCGAACCAAAGAGCGAATCAGATCGAGCAATTTCGCTTGCACGGAAACATCTAAGCTAGATGTCGGTTCATCCATAAACACAAGGCGAGGATTCGACACAAGGTTCCTTGCGATCTGTAATCGCTGTTGCATACCGCCAGAGAATGTTTTCGGATAATCATTGACACGATCCACCGAAATTTCCACCTCTTCGAGCCACTTTTTCGCTGTATCGTGTAACTTGCCGTAATGGCGAACGCCTTGCGCCATTAAGCGCTCGCTGATATTCGCACCGGCAGATACGCCCATTCGCAAACCATCTCGGGCATTTTGCTCGACAAATCCCCATTCTGTGCGAAGCACTTTACGGCGATCTGCTTCTGATTGTGCGTAGAGATCCTGAGAAACGCCCGTTTCAGAAATATAATTCACGGAGCCGGAATCTGGCATTAATCTGCCGGAAATCGCCGATAAGAGCGTTGATTTTCCAGAACCTGATTCCCCTACAATGCCGACGACTTCTCCGGGATAAATCTCAAAAGAAGCATCTTGACAGCCTTTATTGTGGCCATAGAGCTTCGTGAGATTATCAATTTTCAGAAGCGGAATTTCCATGTTGATGTTATTGCTATCCATATTGAGATTCTTATTGAGATCCATCTCGATTTTCCCATGACTTGCCATCTCTATTGTTTCCATCATTTTTGCCCTCTCTTTGCGAATTCCGCTTGGCAATAATCTGTATCGGAACAGACAAAAATATGTTGCCCTTTATCATCCACCACCACTTCATCTAAGAAAGAATCTCCACTTCCGCAGATTTCACAGCAATGCGACCATTTCTGAATCTCAAAGGGATAATCTTCAAAGTCTAAACTCACGACATCGGTATATGGCGGAAGCGCATAAAGGCGTTTTTCACGACCGGCACCAAAAAGCATTAAGGCTTCGCTCTGATTCATTTTTGGATTATCAAATTTCGGAATCGGCGATGGATCCATAATGTAATGATCATTCACCAAAACGGGATAGGCATATGCCGTAGAGATATTGCCAAAGCGAGAAATATCCTCATAGAGCTTCACATTAATCACGCCATAATCTTGAAGCGCATGCATGGTGCGAGTTTCCACTTCTGAAGGCTCAATAAATCGTAGAGGCTCCGGAATTGGCACTTGAAATACCATGATTTGTCCTGATTTCAGCGCAGATTCAGGAATACGGTGGCGAGTTTGGATAATATCCGCATCTGCCGTATGGGTTGTCGTTGTGACATTCGCTGTTTTTTCAAAGAATTTGCGAATCGAGATCGCATTCGTTGTATCATCTGCGCCTTGGTCGATCACTTTCAACACATCATTTTCGCCGATAATACTTGCCGTGACTTGAATCCCGCCCGTTCCCCAGCCGTAAGGCAGTGGCATTTCTCGTCCGCCAAAAGGGACTTGATATCCCGGAATGGCTACCGCTTTCAATAATCCTCGGCGAAGCATTCTTTTGGTCTGTTCATCTAAGTAAGCAAAGTTATAGAGCGTTTCTTCTACCTGAGAAGCGCCATCATTCATGGCTCTGTTGTTGTCAACATTCATAATGAATCTCCTTGTGCAGAATGCGCACTGTTTTGACCGGCATTATCACGTTCACTTGTACGTTCAAGGGCGCGCTCGGCACGAATTTTGCGTAAAAGATCTAATTCCGCTTGGAAATCGACATAATGCGGTAACTTCAAATGCGATACGAAGCCGGAACTTTCTACGTTATCGCAATGGGCTAAGACAAATTCATCATCTTGCGCCGGAGAAACTCGCTCTTCATCCCATTCATCTGCTCGAAGTGCTCTCTCTACAAGCGCCATTGCCATCGCTTTTCTTTCGCAATAACCAAAGGCAAAGCCGTAACCTCTTGTGAACTGCACATCATCGGCACTTTCCACAAACTGATTCACCATTTCGCATTCCGTGACTTCAATGGTGCCAATGGGAATTTCTAATCCCATCTCTTCCGGCGCAAGCCAAACTTCCACATCTCCTAAGCGCATTTCGCCCATAAAAGGATGCGTTCTGCCCCAACCTCGCTGAGTAGAATATGCAAGCGCTAATAAAAACCCTTCATCTGCTCTCACAAGAAGCTGTAAACGCTCCGATCTGTTACTCGGAAACTGCATCGGATCACGAGTAATATCGCTCACTTTCGATAATCTCGCTTCATCCGGCGCATACATTAAGCCTTCATTCACGAGTAAGTCTAAAATATGCGGACATGCTGTATCATCTTCATCTGGATGCGTTTCTGATTCTGCTTTCGAATCATTTTTTGCATTTTGTTGAAGTGCATCTTGCTCCGCTTGTGTTAATGGCGTTTCATTTTCCGCAACTAAAGTAAAATCCAGTAATCGGTGCGTGTAATCAAATGTTGGTCCCAATAATTGACCGCCGGGGACATCTTTATACACGGCTGAAACTCGGCGTTTTAAAAATATTTTAGACGTATCTAAAGGCTCGCTATCGCCAAAACGGGATAAGGTTGTGCGATAAGCTCTTAACAGAAAAATCGCTTCAATCAAATCGCCGGCGCTCTGTTTAATGGCAAGAGAAGCGAGCTCTGGATCATACAATGAGCCTTCGCTCATCACTCTTGAAACGGCTAATGGCAATTGTTCTTTAATTTGGGAGATCGTTAATTCAGCAATCTGACAATTCCCACGGCGATATTCATCAAGATAAAGATGGGCATTTTCAATCGCCTTTTCGCCACCTTTTACGGCTACATACATAGAAAACCTCTTATCGTGCTATTTTTGTCGTGCGTGGAATGGCTAAAATCTGATCATTTTGCGTGAAGATAAAATCAATCCCGCAAGGAAAAGCAATTAACGTCTCTCTTTTTTGCCAGAAGGCTTCAGGAATCGGTAATTGACAGATTCGCTCATTTTGAATGCCGGGACCTTGCCAATGGCTGGTAAAGGTTTCACTATCTTCCGGCAATTGAATGATGATCGTCGTCGATTGATCAGGATATCGATCATCCCCTTGCGGAAATTGGAGCATTTCTTCTGCTAAAAACTGATCTAAAGAATACACCGCAAAGTTCGCAATCGACTGATCGGAGATTACTTTACAACCGGAATGAAAGGTGAGATTTGCTTTCACTTCCGGCATTTGCCAATGCCCTGGAAGCCACAACGTGGTATCGGCATCTAAGAGGGATAAAATCAGGGAAACTGTGCCAATATTGAGCGCTTCGATGGGTTCAACGGGAGATACTTCTTGCCATTTCCCAGGCTCACTCATTGCAAGTAAAGCTTGGCGAAATGTCTGCTGAGAATCATGAATCGGCGCTGAAAAGCCTTTAATATAATGGATCATTTAATCTTCTCCTCGCACCAAGGTAAAGAAGTCTACTTTCGTGGTTTGTACCTTTTTCGCTAATGCTTCTTTTTGAGCAATGAGCGCTGTTTCCAGTGGCTCTAATAGCTGTTCTTGCCAAATTTCGGCTTGATCACTTTGTAAATAAGCATCTGCTAATGCGATTAATTCCGATGCTTTTTTATCTCTGCCGATGAGATAGCCAAAGCCAATTTCTCCGCTCTGCAGACGAACGGCGCTTCTTGTGACCGTTACTTCTCCGACATTAAAGACTTGCCCTTCTCCCGAAGTCTTGCCTTTGACCATCGCCATGCCGATTTCCGGCGCTCGAAGGAGATCATAACTATATGCTTTTAAAAGCGTTTCATATTGAAGAAGTGCTTGAGATTGTTGTGTTAAAACCGATAACCAAGATTGCCTTTTTTGATCGACTTCACGCTCATTGCGAGGCGAAGATTGTCTCTCTTCCATGAATTTTTTCTTCCATTTTGACTCAATCATTGATTGAGAAAGTTAAGGTTATATAAAATAGGGATAAATACGGATGTTACATATAAATGTTACAGATATAAGGTTGTGAAGGTTTGCTGAAACTGTTGGAAACTGACTGAAACGGAAACCTGATCACGCATCGAAACTAAATAAACTTCTTACGTAAGTATTGTGAGAACACATCGATGAGCGAAACGGTCACAATAATAAGGAGCAAAATTGCCGTTGTTTGCGGGAAGCTAAATCCGCGGATACTTTCCCAAAGTAGCACCCCAATTCCGCCGGCGCCTACCATTCCCACAACCGTTGCCGAGCGCACATTTGATTCAAATCGATACAGCGCATAAGAGATCCAGAGCGGTAAAACTTGCGGGATTACGCCATATAAAATCTCTTGTAACTTGCTTGATCCTGTGGATCTTACGCCTTCAACCGGTCCTTCATCAATGGCTTCTACAGCTTCTGCAAAGAGCTTGGCAAGGGAACCTGTTGTGTGAAGAAAGAGCGCTAATATCCCCGGGAATGGTCCTAAGCCCACCGCTGCTACGAAGATCATGGCAAATACCATCTCATTAATGGAGCGAAGCGCATCCATTAATCGTCTGACAATTTGCTGAACCCACGTGGGTGCAATGTTAGACGCGCAGAGTAATCCGAGCGGAATGGCGAACACAATCCCGAGTAATGTTCCCCAAATCGCAATATAAAGCGTGACTAAGATTTCATCTAAATAGAGGCGCCAATGGGTAAAATCAGGCGGAAAAAACTCCTTAGCCATGACCCACATATTGCCGGAATCTTTCACAAGTTTCCAAGGTGCCATTTCACCGCCATGCCATGAAATCGCAAGGATCATGAAGATTCCCACAACGATTAACCAGTTAAACCATTTTTTGTAAATGCTAGGAGCTTTTTCTGCAAGTATCATCTGATTGTTTACCCATTATCCTTAAATTGCTGATTCGATTATTGTCTTACTGGCTTCTCGAAGCTTTAAACTTCTCAAGCTCTCTTGTTGGAATGAGCTGATCATTGTTAGATTCTCTAAATTTAGACCAACTCAGATTTTTTAAAACCACCTTTTCATCGGCATCATTTTCACCGTAAGTAATAAAGAAATCCTTGATATTATTACGCAAATCTTCAGGTAAATCCGTGCGCCATACTAATGGGTCTGACGAGATTTCCGGCGATTCCCACACTACTTTTACTTTCTCAATGAGAGGAGAGTTTTTCGTCACTAACTGATCCCAGTTATTACTATTAAATGTTGCTACATCTACATGCTTATTCGCCGTAGCCATGAAGTTACTTTCATGATTGGCGTTTAAAGTTCTTTTGAAGATCTTATTCGCATCCACATCATTCACGCCAAATACGTAATATGCCGGCACTAAATAGCCTGATGTTGAGTTAGGATCGCCATTACCAAAGGTTAAATCGCCAGCTTGCGCAAGCACATCTTCTACCGTATTAATGTGGTCATTATCTTTATGCGTGATGAGATAGCTCTTGTAACCTGTTGTGCCATCATCATAAACAACTTGCGCAAAGACTTCTCCTGATGCACGATCTACTGCTTCCATCGCAGATTTATTGCCGTACCATGCAATATCCACTTTGCCAAAGCGCATGCCTTGAATCACGCCGGCATAATCACTTGCGAAGAAAGGTTTTACTTCAACGCCGAGCTCTTCACTCATATCATCGAGAAGTGGCTGCCAGTTATTTCTGAGATTTTGAGATGATTCTGTACTAATAATCCCGAAGTTTAAAACGCCCTCTTCCGCCTGACTGAAAGTCACAAGGCTTGCTACCGCAAGGGATACTGCAGAAATTTTACAGATACTTTTAACCATTGAGCGAATCATATTTTCACCTTTTGAATTTTGAATGGATGTAAAAAACACTTTGTAAAAACGTTGAAATTTCAACTTTGAAAAAACTTTAAACAGTTTTGAAATGTGAAATTAACTTAATTGAAGATCGAGCATAGAAGCGCAAGGAACGAGGCTTCTCTCTGTTTTTTGAGGGTTGGATGCATATAAATTATCTAAAAATGAATCACTTAATCTATCCATTTCGCCGTAATAACGAACATGACCAGCTTTTAATGCCGCAACATGCTGACAATATTGACGCGCATAATCGACCTGATGAAGCGTCACGATGACGGTTTTGCCATCTTTCTCATTAATATCTCTAAGCGCTTGCATCACAGAACGCGCCGATTCAGGATCGAGGGATGCAATGGGTTCATCTGCCAAAATAATATCGGCTTCTTGCATTAATACTTTCGCAATAGCAACTCGTTGTTGCTGACCGCCGGAAAGCGTTGATGCGCGCTGAAATGCATGATCTTTTAAACCCACTCTTTCAAGGCAAGCGAGCGCTTTTTCTTTCTCTTCTTTCGTGAAGAATTTACAAACGCTTCTCCATAATGGCACGCGTGATAAATTGCCGATTAAGACATTATCGAGCACGGAAAGTCTTGTCACTAAATTAAACTGTTGGAAGATAAAACCGATATTCGAGCGATGCGATCGAGCGGATTTCACAATGTGACCATGATCTTGAATCGTTTTACCAAAAATCTCGATATTGCCGGTAGAAGCCGCCGTCAAGGCATTGATGTGACGAAGTAACGTGGATTTACCAGAACCAGATGGTCCTAAAAGCGCCGTCATTTGCCCTTGAGGAATATCTAATTCAATATCAAAAAGCACCTGCTTTTTACCAAAAAACTTGTTGAGTGAGTCAATCTTAATTGCATTCATCTTTTCGTCCCCCCTTTTTAGGATGAAAGTATTATGAAATGCAAATATGACACTTTAATGACCAAAAAATAATTTAAAAATTATTTACTAAATACTGAATAAAGCATATTAGAGAAAACATTTATGACAAAATGTCATAAATCGATTTGTGATTGATTTGTGATTGATTTGAGAAAATTCCATTATCCAATAGAGGCTGATTCATCGCTGGTTCGAATGCTTGCATGCTTCTAAAGATCATGCGCCAGCAGTATTGATCCTTTTGAGATGATTGAAACGACATGATGATAAAAAATACTAAATTCGTCACAGATTCGAATGCTTACATGCTTCTAAAGATCGCACTCCAGCAGTATTGATCCTTTTGAGATGATTGAAACAACATGATGATAAAAAACATCTAAGTCATCATAAATTCAAAGATTTTCCTTCTTCTAAAGAAGTTGTGCTAGCCAAATAGATCCTTTTTGTTTTTCAAACCAAGGCAATTACAACTACAACTACAACTACAACTACAACTACAACTACAACTACAACTACAAACATGATTTCATCTTTAATAGTGCCGGCACAAAAAATGCCGAAAACTGAGGATTTCCGGCATTTTAAAGTATTGGATTTTTTGATGAAGAAAGACTATGAGTTCATTCCCTGTATTCTCTTCTAACCTTTTCGAATTAAGGAATTAATCCCTTTTTCAGATGATTTCTTTTGAGCTTCTGATTCTTCAGGAGACATTTTTCGAGTGCTATTTTGTGTGGAGGATGTCGAAGCGGGTCTTGTCGAAGGTCTTGTAGATACTCTTGTAGGTGGCCTATTCGCTTGTGGTTTTGGAATGCCTGCGGTTACGGGCTTTCTCTTTAATTCTTCCGGCATTGCTCTTTCTTCTCGTGAAGCGGCTTCTGCGGCATACATCTGCTGATATTTCGTGACAGTGTGCTCTATCTCTATTTTTTGCTTATCTGCTAGAATTTTTAAAATCGAAGATGTCACAAATTCTACGGCTAAAATCATCAATGCGTACATGAGAGCAACGACTAACGCAAATGCATAATTCCCTTCAAAAAACCCAAATTTCAAAATGATGAAACCTAATCCGCCCATGCCAAGCATGCCCAAAACAGCGCTGACAGAGATCATTCCAATCATTAAGGTACGAAGGTTTCGAACAATTTTAAATGCTAAACCATCTTGATTCCCATCTTCGCTAAAACTTCTAAATAAAAGTGATGCAAAATAACAGGTTCCCCAAATCATTAAGATCGGTTTTGCCACTTCATCATCCACCTTCGTCGCAAATTCTGACATCACAAATGGCATTAAAAGCACTGCCAACACAATCGCCGGAGAACCCGCAACGACAAACATCATCATGCGTATGGGTAATGTTACAAAATTCAGAAAACCATTTAAACTTTTGACGGTATGAAGCACAAGCGCCATTAAAAATCCGGCGATGATCGACACAAAAGTCGGTGCAAGTAGCATTCCTAAAGTGATCATAAACTCAGAGATGAGAAGATGATCATACGATGTAATAATCTCGAACATGGCATTCATACCGGTTTTCCTATGGAAATCGCAAGGGGAAATGAAAGCTCAAAGAGCGATCAATCACTGAAATATATTCTCAAAACATCTTCACAAAATGGGTTCCCATGAGATTTCACAAAATCCCAATCCTAAAACCCTTTCTATTTATGAATAATGAGTCATGATCATACTATTAAATATTCCCCTGTAACGATTAAAATCGCCTGAACCTGACAGCTATCTCGGAAATCCATTCATGATAATATCTACAACATTGATCTTTAACGCTCTTTTACCTTATAGCAAAAGTCACAAAATCCATCGCCGTTCATAATGGTATGCGGTCTTGTTAATTCAATATGTGGTGCATAGCCTTCGATAAATTTCTCATCTCGATTACGAGAGAGCAAAAATCCGATCTCGCCTAGTCCAACTTCATGGTACATCTCAGCATATTTGCATTTGATGACATTAAAATCATAATGATCCGTATCTTTAGAAATAATCTCTCTTTCTAGCGCATTGCCCTTATCCCATAGATATTGTAATGCCGCAAAGCTCTCAATGGTTGTCTTTTGATCTTCTTTCTTCGCGAACTCTTTGCCGGCATCAATCGCCGCTTGCCCAATCGCTTCTTTAATCACTTCTCGCGCTTTCTCTAAACCAAAATCTCGCACTAAAACATCATAAATTGGCTTAATAATCTCCGCTTCAATTCTTCTCTGCTGTAACATTCCTAATTCTACATCTGCTTCATTCCCTGCCATCTTTCTTCCTCCATTCAGATTACAACTGATATAAAAAACTCATCATTATTTGCTATAAGTTAAACTCTTTAAAACTATATATATATGTTTTGTGATGATTTGGTTATTTTAACTTATAGAAACACACGGAATTAATCAAGCTACAAATCCTAGAGGAATGATTTATAAAAGAAACCACTTTTATAAAAAGAAAAAAACTACATATATCCATGCGCAAATAGCTGCTAATAGCTATTTGCGGATGTTCTTATGGATTAAATATTAGACATTATATGATTACCTTGTCTTAAATAATCGTAAAATCCATGTACTAAATATTATTAGTCGGTAAAATTCTATCTACTATTTTTGAGTCTTACTCATTTAGCCCTATTTATCTTTCACAAAGTCGAAGTATTTAATATGAGCCATAATAATCAACACGATCATCATAATGATCATCACGAACATAAAAAACATAATCACCCTGAGAATCAGGGGAATCAAGGAAATCAGGGAAATATCCTCACTACCAATAATGGTAAACCTGTTGGATATGAAGATACCCTCATCGTTTATATCTTGTATGGTTTGAGCTTCTTTACGGGTTTTCTTTGGTTTGCCGCTATTATTTACGCTTATGTGCGCCGAAATGATGTCAAAGATACAATTTATTACAGTCATCTTAACTACATTATTCGTACATGCTGGTGGTCTTTAGGATTATCCATTGTTGCATTCATTTTAATGTTTATTTTTATCGGAATTTTTGTCTTTTTCTTCGTATTTATCTGGTCAGTATATCGAGGGATTAAAGGTTTTATTCGCTTTAAAGATGGTAAACCGATGGCATAAAACAAGCCATACTTGATATATCACATTGATTTTACATATCAATATATCATCCATAAAAACGAGATCCTTATAAAAGAATCTCGTTTTTTATTACCTGTTTTTATTACCTATTTTTTATTATCTGTTTTATGTCTTAAGCAATGAATTTAGGATTTTGCAGACCCTACTTCGGCATTCATAGGATTTGGAATCAAGAATGAAGCAAGAAACGCCATTACTGTAATGATTAGTCCCACCAACATGCCATTACCATAACCTTCGAAAGCATTGCTACTAAGCACTAACACCGCCGGCAACAGAGCAAAGCTTAAACCTGCGCCTAAATGAAATGCGGCGGCATTCATTCCCGGTAAAAAACCCGGGTTATCAGAAGGAGATAAGACAACGCCTAAACCATTGAGCATAATATTTGCGGTTCCTGCATACGTAATGCCGATAAATAGCGTTCCGATAATGAGGATGGTTAAGGAATTTAGCCCAAACATCATCAAGATGAATATCCCGATAATACTGCCGATAAGCCCTAAACGCAGAATGCGGTTATAACCAATCGTCGGCGCAAATTTCCCCATAAAAGGCCCTACTAACCAACCGATCAGTGCATAAGGCGCAAGCAGATAGATCGCCGTTTTATTTGCCGTAAAACCAAAGCCAATTTCACTATTTTGAGCAAAGGAAACCACCAAACCATTCACAATGGCAAAAATTCCTGTCATTGTTAAAACAGTGGTTAATAGCAATCCCCAAGTAGAACGTTGTTTAAGGTGATGCACTGTGACTAAAGGCTCTTTCACACTCTTTTCAATTTGGATAAATACCAGAAAAGAGATAATACCGGCAATAATAGAAGCGATGACAATATACCAATTGGCAGATTCTACTTTTCCTGCTTCATTAAAGGCGACTAAAAACCCTGCCAATGTGACGACTAAAAAGAGAACGCCGATCCAATCCATTCTTTGACCTTTCGACGGCGCTGTTTCTTTCACACCTTTTAAGATAAAAGGAAGCGTGATTAAACCCACGCCGGCAATTAGCCAAAATACCGGTCTAAAACCAAAGTTTGTTGCAATATATCCCCCTAAAAAAGCATCAATGCCGGCAATCCCGCCATTCACTGCCGTAATAATCCCCATTAATATTCCATAACGTTTCGGATCTTTCACTTCCGCATGAAGCATTAAAAGACAGAGCGGAACCACAGGACCTGAAAATCCTTGGATAATCCGAGAAATAAAATAGAGCTCAATATTGGGCGTAATTGCCGCTAAAACGCCCCCAATGGTTGTCACTAAAATCAGGATAAAGAGGATTTTCCGGCGACCCACAATATCACTGAGTCTTGGAATAAATATCGAAAAAAGTGCTGCCGACATAAAGAATGCTGTTTGGGATAATCCAATGGTCGCTTCACTGCTTCCTAAACTATTGGCAATCGTCACAAGCACAGGATTCAACATCGATGCATTGAGCTGAAAAGCCATACATGCCATTAACAGCGCCACCATTAATGGCACAACGCTCTTATTCTGCCCATTTTCTGCAAGAGAATCGGTTAATTCATGAACGTGCCCTTGAGAAATAAAATGATCACTCTTCGTCATAATTCACTTCTCCTATATTCTCTAAGGCTTCTACAATGAGATCCCAGAAATAGGCATGATTCAGCTTTACTGCAACCTGCGTATGGCAATCAGGTTCTGGTAGCATTCTAAAATCTGCAACCGTCATTCCCAAAGTTAACGTTCCGGTTAATTCAATATCCACCGGCACTTTTTGCGTTGTCATTACCGCAGGATCGATCACATACGCAACGGCGCAAGGATCGTGAACTGGCGGATATTGGAAACCTTGTGCTTTTTCATACAAAATTCCAAAGTGCTCTAATAACTCTGTTACAAATTTTGCTGGTTTCGTGCCTATTTGACGAATGCGTTGCACAACATCCGGTGTTGCTAAAGCTTGATGCGTTAAATCTAAACCCACCATCGTTAAAGGCCATTTTTCATTAAAGACAATATGCGCCGCTTCCGGATCAATTTTAATATTAAATTCGGCAACTGCACTCCAATTTCCTACATGATAACCCCCGCCCATGAGCACCACTTCTTTCACTCTTTCGGCAATTTTAGGCTCTTTGCGAACTGCCATTGCAATATTCGTTAAACCGCCGGTCGGCACTAATGTGACTGTTTGCGGTGGATGGCTCATAATCGTTTCAATGATTAAATCCACGGCATGCCTAGGATCTAATTCTAACGTCGATTTTGGAAGCTTAGGACCATCTAACCCTGTTTCGCCGTGAACATCAGGAGCAGTTTCTACATTACGAACTAAAGGTCGTGCGCAACCTTCGGCAAATGGCACGCCGACAATATTGGCAACTTTCGCAAGTCCTAAGGCATTTCTCGTCACTTTTTCTAAGGTTTGATTTCCCACAACCGTGGTAACAGCTAATAATTCAATATTAGGATTTCCATGAGCAAGCAATAATGCAATCGCATCATCATGTCCTGGATCACAATCTAAAATAATTTTCTTAACCATCATTTACCCCTTTAAGCTTTCACTTATTATTTATCAATAGAACAATAGAAAAACAGAAATAAGCATATTCAGAACAAGCAGTAACATGTACATTGCTATAAAATTGATCATAACAATAATTTGTAAACAATATATTAAATTTTTTAAAGTTTTTTAAATACTTCCCTAAATAGTATCTAGTTCCTACTTTCCTGCCGTTTTTCCATTCCATTACCCTAATTCAATACTTCCAAATATCTTTTTACGATAAAGCATGAAAAAAGCCTTTCTATATCATGATAGAAAAGCTTTTTAATATCGTGTTCACATTGAAAGAATGATACTTCAATGAAACTCTGAATAAACTTATCGCTATTTATAAATGCTTATCACCTTCGGCACGCTCCATTGCTCTTGCCGCTTTAAGGGGTGGAATCGCAGCAATCACAGTTAATATCACAATCACAATGATCGACCATCCTGCTAAACCATAACCGCCAAGATCAATGAGATGCCCTGCAAATGCCGGTCCTACTGCAATCCCCAATGCAATAAAGCTCCCTGTTGCCGCAACGACGCGTCCTTCTTTATCTAAAGAAGCCGCTAATCCCGTTAAGTATGCTAATGCGTAGAAGTAAGCGGTAGCATTCATCAGAACGATTGCTGTATAGAAGAATTTTGATTCTGAAGCCATGAGATAACCTAAAGTGATACAACCATGACCAATGATTCCGATTAATACCGGAATCGTAATTCCAAATTTATTCCCAACTTTTGCCACAATCAGCGGTCCAATCAGTGCGATAAATGCTTGGAGCGCCAAAATCATGCCCATTTCTGATGTGGTATATCCTAAGTTAACGCCTATTTGCTCCACAAAAGCCCAACCCATCGTATCTCTCATTGAGAATAAGAACATCGTCATCATCATGCCGATTGATACTAATCCAATCAGACGGATATTTTTTCGGCCACCTTTTGACGTATTCTCATTAGGATTATCATCCGCTTCAACATTTACGTATTGTGGCAATCTTACAATCATGATCAGCATTACGGCATAGGTTGCGGCAACTCCGAAATACGTTCCTTTCAAACCAAAATTATCGGCAATGAAACCAAAACCAAGCATTACGGCAATCATTAATACCACAAATAGAACATTCACTTGCCCTGCTGTTTTATCTGGATCATTGGCTGAAGCAATCACAGAGTTTCCGGCAGCAAGTGCTAAACCAGCACCAAATCCTGCAAACGCACGAATAGATATTAAAAGCGCTACATCCATCACATATGCCGATACAATATTAGCGATAATTGCCATTAATGTTCCGGCAATCGCAATTGTTTTTCTAGGAATGCGATTAATATAAGGCGCGATTAACAGTGATGACACCATTGCAAGGGTAAATTCAACCGATAAGATTAAGCCCGTTGTCCCTTCGCTTAATCCCAAACCATCCATCATTGCGCCCATTAAAAATGGCAACATTAATAGCGTTAATAATCCCACTCCATAAGCTGACGCAAAAGCAGACAGCACTAAAGAGCGCTGAGAAATTCTCTGACTCATATTCCATATCCTCTCATTTTTATCATTCTTTTTATAAAGAGATTTATTATTGATGATTTCATAAGTCTCGTTCATTCACGTTAATACACTTATACATCTAACTTCATGTATATAAATGGATATAAACTTATATATAAACTTTACTGTTATTCTGAATACAACAGTAAATGACCACAATAATAGATCTCTTTGTTGATGCAACTTATGATATTGCATCAACGCCTCCAATGTATCTGCGTACTTTTATGTTTTTTATAATCTTTAATAATTACATACGCTGACCATGTGAATGTAAACAGGATTCTGCAAAAAGTCTATTTATTTTTATTTACTAAAAATTACCAAACTGTTTTTAAACATAACTCATTAATATCACCAATCATCACAGACAGAGGATTCTATCTCTTATCTCCTCGTGAATTCCCAAATATATTGTCTAATTTATATTTAAAATTCATTCTGATAATACACATACATTCTCCAAAATCATTTTTAACATTTTGATGGTGTCTTGCTTTCAGAAATGAGTGTGGTATATCTAAATTGCTATTGGTTTTTAAATCCAAAAGATTACCAACGTATTCGAGCCACATCCTGCTGTCTACGCCAATAGATTTTATTAATTTTTAATTCTTTTTAAACATTTCATATTTGATAAATGTTATTTAATAATTTCCTAAAAGGCATTGTATGACAACAACGGCGACCTCTATTAGTGAGCGTACAGAAACCTCACCCCCCATTACCCAAAAAAATTCTTATACACGCGTCGCTTTTGCAAGTTTTATTGGAACAGCCGTAGAATTTTATGATTTCTATATTTTCGGCTTAGCCACAGCTCTATTTATTGGACCTCTATTTTTTCCGACATCGAGCCCTGAAGCGCAATCCCTACTCTCATTCCTAACATTTGGTGTAGCGTTTATTGCTAGACCCATTGGTTCTGCTGTCTTTGGACATTTTGGGGATCGAATCGGGAGAAAAGTCACCTTAGTAGCCTCTCTCTTAATTATGGGAGTCAGTACGACACTGATTGGGTTTCTTCCGACCTTTGAATCCATCGGATTTTTCGCACCGATCATGCTCTGTATTTTCCGTTTCGGACAAGGATTAGGACTGGGAGGAGAATGGGGAGGCGCAGCCCTCTTAGCAACAGAAAATGCACCTAAAGGAAAGCGCGCACTATTTGGAATGTTCCCACAATTAGGTCCTCCTGTTGGTTTTATTGCTTCTTGTGGTATTTTCATCGTGATTGAGCAGACATTAACACCGGATGCCGTGAATAGTTGGGGATGGAGAATTCCTTTTATTCTTAGTTCTGTCCTAGTGATGATTGGTCTTTACGTGCGCATGAGTATCTTTGAAAGCCCGGCATTCCAAAAACTTGAAAAAAATGATGAAAGAGTGAGTGTTCCTTTTGTAGAGATGTGTAAAAACCATTCAAAAATGCTCGTTTTAGGTTCACTAAGCATGGTTGCTTGCTATACGCTCTTTTTTATTATTACCGTATTCTCTTTACAATTTGGAACAACAACCATCGCGCTATATACACGAACGGAGTATTTAACCATGCTCTCTATTGCGATTGTCTTTATGGCAATTGCTTCGCCAATTTCAGCAGTATTATCTGATCGCTATGGTAGAAGACCGATTCTTCTTGTGAGCTATTTTATTATCATTGCTGCCGGCATTTTATTTGGCGCTTCCGTATTAAGCACTAATCCTATTGTGACAACAGCATACCTCTCATTTGGTCTATTTGCGATGGGCTTTAACTTTGCGCCAATGGGAGCATTTTTACCGGAAATTTTCCCGACAAATATTCGTTATACAGGCGCATCTATGACCTATAACTTAGGTGGCATTTTAGGGGGATCTCTTCCTCCTTTTGCGATTACCTACTTTATGGGCTTTGAACAAGGAATCTACTACGTCGGTTACTATTTAGCAGCCGTTGCAGTCATGAGTTTCTTAGCAGTCTACTTTGTAAAAGAGACGAAAAATGTCAATATGATGAGTTAATCAATCACAATAATATCAATAGATATCTAGTAATTTTCACTCATAAAAAAAGCTCTCTTATGAATTTAAGAGAGCTTTTTTATAGGATGTTTTATAACGAAATTGATAGGAAAACAATCGGAAAATGAGTCAAAATTTTTGGTTTATTTTCCTCTTATTTCAATCATCATACTTATTTTTCTTCCGTTAATCCTAATGCATTATTAATAATAAAGAACACATCTGTTTGATCTAATAAACCCGTTACATTCGCAGCTTGAGGGCCATATGCAGCGATACGAATTTGCGATCCTGTATGATTTTGGATATCTCGAATACTATTGCTGTAGCTGATTGTCATCGGCGCGCCATCTTTCGTAATTAACGTTTGTGTTAATCCCGGTGTATTTGCGCCTGTTGGAATGATTTGGCTTGAGTGTGCGTGGTCTGCAGTGACGATAATCAATGTATTACCATTCTCTTTCGCGAACTCTAATCCCACTTGTACCGCTTCGTCTAAATCAACTGTTTCCCCAATTTGACCACAGCCATTTGCCGCATGATCTTGTTTATCAATGGATGCACCTTCTACTTGTAAGAAGAAGCCTTTATCGTTCTCACTTAAGAGCTCGATCGCTTTCTTTGTCATATCTGCAAGCGTTGGAATATCTGCTGTTCTTTCATCATTGATTTCACAGTTAATCGCCGCTTCTAAGGCACCGCCATTCACAGCTTTAGGGCCTTTCCAACGTACCGGCATATTCCCTTCTGAGAATAATCCTAATAATGGTTGATCTTGGTTCGCAGCTTTAACGGCATTCATCTCATCTAAAGAGGACACGATGACATAACCACGATCTTTTGCTTGATCTAATAATGATTGATCTTTCCAATCCCCAGCAGTTGCCGTTTCTGCAAAATATTTTGAACCACCGCCCAATGTGACATCCGCACGTGTTTCAATTAATTGCTCGGTAATAGATCCTAATCCGCCATTTTCAAGCATCGCTTCAGGGCAAACCTCTTGCGTAACGCTTGGCGTATAGCACTTACGTTTTTCTACATGCGCAAATTGTGATGCCGGCGTTGCATCTTGAATTTCAGCGGTTGATACATTTCCTGTTGCAAGCCCTGCTGCTCTTGCAATTTCAATAATCGTTGCAGAAGGTTTACCATTGACATCAACGCCTAACGCTTCATTAAACGTCTTCACGCCCGATGCCCACGCTGTTGCAGAAGCTGCTGAGTCCGCAACATAATCTGGAAGCTTTGTTTCTCTATCAAGCGCATAAGTTGTGTATTGACCCGTAAATGGGAGTGCATCAAGTCCTGCGAAATAGCCACCTGCGCCTTCTGCATAGTTACGTGCGATTGTGATTTCAGAATCACCCATTCCATCGCCGATAAATAAAATTACATTCTGAACATCATGCTTTTTCATCTCTTCTTTTAAATCAGAAATTTGTGTATTTGATAATCTTGTTGCGCCCTGTTTCTCAATAAAATTCCCATTTGAACTGCGATCAAAAATGCTCTCTCCTGCCATTGCCGTAGATGCAGAACCAGCAATCAAAAGTGCGATACAAAGTTTATGTAATGGATTTTTTTTAAAAAGATTCAACATATAATTATTAGCCTCTAGAGGTATTTTTAGAAAGTGAAGCTAGTCTAAATTCCAATTATAACGATACGGTAACAGCCATAAAAAAGAGATGGAAAATAGGTTTAAATACAGTAAAAAACACCATAAAAAAAGGATATGAACAATGTCATATCCTTTCTATATTCTTTTCAATTTCAAGCATCTAAACCGCTTCGTTAAATTCATTCCTTCAATCTTTAAAAGCTTTCGAAAACTTTCCAAATGACTTTTAAAATGATTGTTAAAAACGCTCAGGATTGATGAAATTATTTGATCTAATCCGTTTGATCTATGATTTACTTTTTCAATTCCGTAAACACTTTATCCAAAATTGGCATCGTTGCATCAATTTCTGTTTCTGACACGATTAATGCCGGGAAATAACGCACAACGTTGCCGCCGGCAGCCACTAATAGTAATTTATTTTCTAACGCTTTTTTCACAAAATCGCCGGCAACGATATCATCTTTGAGTTTGAAGCCTAAAAGTAAGCCTTTACCACGAATCTCTTCAATTTCAGGATGCTTTGCTTGAAGTTCTGTGAGTTTTGTTCTTGCGTAATCGCTCATGGCATTGACGTTTTCTAAAAACTCAGGCTTTGTAATTTCACTTAATACAGTGTAAGCCACGCTACAGACAAATGGGTTTCCACCATAAGTGGAACCGTGATCTCCCGGCACTAAAATCTCATTGGCGCGACCTTTTGTAATACATGCGCCGATAGGAACGCCGCCACCTAATGCTTTTGCGAGCGTGACAACATCTGCTTTTAACGGCAATTGATCAGAATAAAGCACAGATCCCGTACGAGATAATCCGCACTGAATTTCATCAAAAATCACCAATGAATTATGCTTTTCAGAGAGCTTTTGAATCTCCGCAATAAACTCCGGCGTTGCCGATGTTAATCCGCCTTCTCCTTGAATTGGCTCAAGAATAACGGCACAAATATCATCATTAAACTTCTCTTGAAGTTCGGCAATATTATTAAATTCGATCTCTACCGTATTTGGAATTAACGGGCGATAATCCGCTTGATATTTCTCTTGCCCAGTTACCGCTAATGTTCCTGTTGTTCTACCGTGAAAGGAGTTTTTCATGTAGAGAATCACGTTTTTAGTTGGAGAAATCCCTTTCCCAAACTTACGCGCAATTTTAAGCGCTAATTCATTCGCTTCAGCACCACTATTACAGAAAAATACTCGATCATAATTCGTCACTTCTAGTAACTTTTCCGCAGCTTTATTTTGCGCTTCGTTGTAATAAAGATTGGAAACATGCAGAAGCGTTTCTGCTTGTTTTTGGATGGTTTCAACCATTTTCGGATGCGCATGACCTAAAGCATTCACCGCAATTCCTGAAACGAAATCGAGATATCGATCGCCCTTATCATCGATCAACGTTAAGCCTTCGCCTTTGACGAAATTGATTGGAAAACGACTATATACATTCAGCAACATGCTTCTATCCTTTTGGTGATTTCAAATAATTTTCTAAAACATCTATATTTCTAAATAAACTACTAAATACTCTATACATTAAAAGGTAAAAACATAGCGATTATATCTTCTGAAAACCGCTACGTTCTCCCTTTTTCAGCCAATTTTATGCTGTTTCTTAATGACTTCTAAGACTCTCGGTAAATCATCGTCCCGCATCCTTCTTCTGTGAATAATTCCAGAAGAATCGAATGCCTGATTTGACCATTTAAAATAATCACGTGATCCACGCCGCCTTCTATCGCTTCTAAGCACGTATTCACTTTTGGAATCATGCCGCCGCTGATAATGCCGGAATCAATATATTCACGCGCCGTTTCTATGGTCATATCGGAGATTAATGAACTCTTATCTTCAAAATCGCGGTACACGCCGTTGACATCTGTTAAGAAAATTAAACGATGTGCACCCACTGCTGCCGCTACTTCGCCGGCAACGTAGTCTGCGTTAATGTTGAAGGTTTCGCCTTCTTCGCCAACGCCGATCGAAGAGATTACCGGAATATAATCTTTATCGACTAAGATATCGATCAATTCACGATTCACCTGTGTGATTTCTCCCACAAAACCGATATCGATTTTTTGACCATCTTTCTCGATAAATTTCTTCTTCGCCGTAATCATGCCGCCATCTTTCCCACTTAAACCTACCGCTTTTGCGCCGAGTTTCGTAAGATCTGCAACAATGCTTTTATTGATTTTGGCAGAAAGCACCATTTCTGCAATGCCGACTGTTTCAGCATCACTGACACGATTTCCTTCAATAAATTCCGTCTCTTTATTCACACGCTTGAGCATGATATTAATTTCAGGACCGCCGCCATGAATAATGATTGGATGAATGCCCACATATTTCATGAGGGCAACATCTTTCATAAATTCATCACGAACCTTCTCATCTACCATTGCCGCGCCGCCATATTTAATCACCACCGTTTTATTCGCATATTTACGAATAAATGGCAGTGCTTCCACTAAAATATGGGCTTTGTCGTGATTCGTAATCATGATATTTCCTCTATTAGGTACGATAATCTGCGTTGATTTTCACATAATCGTAAGAGAGATCACAGCCCCAAGCCGTTGCTGTACTTCCACCATTTTGAAGATCGACAAAAATCGTGACGGTATCTTCTTTAAGGAGCTTATCTAAAACTTCCGCATCAAATTCAGCGCCAGAACCATCTGCAACGATTTGAACTTTCACATCGCCATTTTCGATAAATACTTGCACTTTTTCAGGCTCATATTCAGCGCCAGCATTTCCTACTGCACAGATAATTCTGCCCCAGTTTGCATCTTCGCCGAAGATCGCTGTTTTCACTAAGCTTGAAGTAATCACAGATTTTGCAACGCTCTGCGCATCTGAAAGGGATCTTGCATGTTCAACACGTACTTCTAAGAGTTTTGTTGCGCCTTCACCGTCACGCGCAATCATTTTCGCAAGCTCTTTATTCACCACATCTAATGCTCTTTTGAACATGATGTAATCATCGCTATTGCTATCGATAAGCGGATTATTCGCTTTACCATTCGCTAAAATAAATGCCGAGTCATTCGTACTCGTATCGCCGTCCACAGAAATCATGTTGTAAGACGTATTAACGCTTGCTGAGAATGCTTTTTGTAACATCTCTTTTGTGATATTCGCATCCGTTGTTAATACGGCAATCATGGTCGCCATATTAGGATGAATCATGCCGGAACCTTTTGCCATTCCTGAAATTGTGACAATCTCGCCACCAATTTCAAAATATACCGCAATTTGTTTCGGCGCTAAATCCGTTGTCATAATCGCTTCGGCAGCTTCATTGCCACCTTCACGGCTTAAGCTTGCCGGAATCTCTTCCAAGCCTTTACGCACAATATCCATCGGCAATTGCTGACCGATCACGCCCGTTGATGCCACAAAAATTGATTCTGTCGCAACATCCATTTGTTTCGCAATGGTTTCACACATTTCAAGGGCGTTTGCCGCACCTTGTTCGCCGGTACAAGCGTTTGCGTTACCGCTATTAATGATGATACCGCGATGGTTATCTTGCTCGATAAATCCTGCGCATAAATCTACTGGCGCTGCGCGAAATTTATTTTGTGTTAACGCTACAGCTGCAATTGCCGGCGTTTCACTAAATACGAAAGAAAGATCCTTCTTTCCACTCTCCTTAATCCCTGCAGTAATTCCCGCAGCTTGAAATCCCGGCGTCGATGTAACCGTTCCGTCTTTCAAAATTGTAATCATTCTCTTCTCCTAATTGAAGACTCTTTTTTTAATCAAAACCGCTTACTCGGTTTCACTTTTTTTACTGATTTTTTTATTAATATAATTTACTGACTTAATCTGTTTGTTCACTCAAAGGTACTTACAAAACCCGTTACATTCGTTGAATTCCGTTTTCTGAGTACCTGATACTAAAAAAGATATCAATGATTGATACCTTTTCGTTGTTCTCTTATATATACATCGACAATGCCGAAAGGCCGGTTTCTTCCGGAAAGCCAAAGACAATATTCATGCTCTGAACCGCTTGTCCGGCAGCGCCTTTAATTAAGTTATCAATTGCGGCAATGACAATCACTTTGCCACGCTTCTCATCGACTCTTACAGCAATATCACAGAAGTTTGTGCCACGAACATGGCTCAATTCCGGCAATGTTTTACGAATTCTAATGAAAGGCGCATCTTTATAAAATGCTTCATACATTTCATAAGCTTGTGCTTCTGTTAAGGTTTCACCCTTTTTTAAATTCAAGTAAATCGTGGATAAAATCCCGCGATTCACCGGCAACAAATGGGGTGTAAAGAGCACATCAACAGTTTCATCCGTAAGTTTTTCTAACTCTTTTTCCATCTCCGGCGTATGACGATGATTGAAAATGCCGTAAGGCTTAAAGTTTTCATTCACTTCACAATAGAGCGATGAGGTTTTGGCATCACGACCTGCGCCCGTTGTCCCTGTTTTAGAATCGACTATAATATCGGTTTCTACTTTTTTGGAAGCGATTAAAGGCGCTGCGCCCAAAATAGCCGATGTTGGGAAACAACCTGGAGATGCAACAATTGGGCTTTTTGCAATGAGCTCTTTATGAAGTTCCGGCAAACCATACACTGCCAATTCACTTAAATCTTTCGCTTTATGAGGCACTTTGTACCACTCTTCATAAGTATCCGTATCTTCAAAACGGAAATCTGCGCCAAGATCAATGACTTTTACACCTTTCGCGTAAGCTTCTCTTGTTAAATCTTGTGATAAACCATGCGGAAGCGCCATAAAGAGTAGATCAATTTCATCAATACGTTTCATGAAATCTTGATCTTTCAACAATACTTGGCTTAAACGATCTTGATAGTTTGGATACACATCTGCAATATCCATATCTGCGTATGATTTAGAAGAGAGAAGCCTGATTTCAACCTCGGGATGCTGCTCTAATAACCATAATAGCTGCTGTCCGGCATAACCCGTTACCCCGATAATTCCGACCCTAATCATTGACTCTCCTACGCTGCGCATTTTTAAATTTATTGTTATATGAATGTTACTTCCACAACTATTCGTAGCAATCTTTAAACTGCTTTAAATTAAATGTGGGTGGGAAAAAATCCTAGCGAATATTCATATATTCTATTTATTCTTAATATTTTCGAGAAGCTTCGTATTACTACGATAATCCCGTACAAATTAATGTATCAGGAGTTTCACACTTTTAAAAGATTTCTTACAGATAATTTCTACCTAATCTTTTTACACCTTTTTTTGCATCGATATTTTCAAGAATGGAAGTCGATAAAATTCACAAATTTAGGTATAATTTCGCCAACTTTGAATTCAACAAAATCCTCCTACACTTCCTGTTTTCCGGCATTTAGATAGAGATACCTCATGAAAAAATTATTACTTGTTAAAACTTCTTCTATGGGAGATCTCATTCATACATTTCCAGCTCTGACGGATTTAGAAAAAAATCATCCCAATGAGTATGAAATTACATGGGTTGTAGAGGAATCTTTTGCCGATATTGCGAAAATGCATCCGCTGACGAAAGAGGTAATTATCTTCGGCAGTCGCCGCTGGAAGAAAAATATTTTCAATGCGCAAACATGGCGAGAATTCAGCGCCTTTAAAAAAACGCTCAAATCACAAAAATGGGATCTCATTGTCGATTGCCAAGGCTTATTGAAAAGCGCCATTATTACCAAAATCGCCGCACAGAAAAAACAGATTCCCACCTTTAGCTATTCCAAAGAATCTATTCGTGATCCATTTGCAGCTAAATTTTATCAGCATGGATATTCGGTGGATAAAAATATCACGGCAATTGAACGAAATCGCCAGCTGTTTGGCAAAATCTTCAACTATACGCCGGAAGTTTTAGCGGATTTTGGCATTCAACATTGGGAAGAAACATCGCCCTTAACGCCAACTCAACCTTTTGCCGCACTCATTCACGGCACGAGCGCCGAGAACAAAGAGTGGCCGGAAGAAAAATGGGTTGAAATTGGAAACTATCTTTTAGAAAAAGGCTTAATCTCCATTCTCTTTTGGGGAAATGAGCGTGAAAAAGCACGCGCAGAACGCATGGCAAGCCAAATTCTAAACGCCATTGTGATGCCGAAAGTTTCCCTTCAGGAAGCCGGTTTTATTCTCTCAAAAGCGAGTTTAATTATTGCCGTGGATACCGGTTTTGCTCATCTTGCGAATACACAAGACCGCCCTATTATCGGGCTATTTTTAGGAAGTCCTGCCAATTATGCCGGCGTGATTCCTACACAAAATAATCAACATGCCGTCAATTTAGGTGGCAAAGGCGAAAATCCAGAAGTTGCCGAAGTGATTACGGCAATTGAGAGTTTTGATATTCTGTGATTTTTAAACTTTTTCTATAAAGCTGAATCTTCTTTCATAAGCTGATTTGCGGCGGGAGAGAATATTTGCACGCTTCTAAAAATTTTGCGCCCGCACTGATGATCCTGAGTTTTAATGACCATTTTTTGTTTAAAACTTCAAAAGGAATATCGCTAATACGAGATATTAATAAGAATGAAAGCTTCTGAAGGTTTTTGGTTTTTGATTTTTGATTTTTGATTTTTGATTCTTCTATAAATTCAGACGTTCTTTTATAAGCTGACTTGTAGCTGGTTCGAATGCTTGCATACTTTTCAATATCCCGCGCCAGCAAAAGTAGCTCTTTTGAGAAATCCTTTTGAGATTTTTAGACCTTCAACAATGCCTTTCTAAACTGCCATAAGGAAAGTCCGAACAGTACGATTCCTGTGGCAAACAGCGCCACGATATTTTTTCCTAATTCCGGCAATGAAGCATCTTTAAATAAGATGGCGAATGAGCCTTCGATATAATGCGTTGTCGGCGTGAATTGCATAATTTTCTGAATAATCGGTGGCATATTTGCAAGCGGTGTCACGCCGCCGGAAAGAAACTGAATCGGAATAATCACCACGATTAAAACCATGGCAAATTGTGGCATTGTTTTGGCAAATGTCGCTAAGAATACGCCTAAAGAGCCGGCAACAAAGAGATAGAGCGCCGTAAATGCCGTAAAGAGCAAAAGTGAACCTGTTACCGGGATTTGTAGGAAAAATCGAATCATGACAAAGTACGAAAACAGCACTGCTACTAAAACTAAGATTCCCATTGACCAAAGTTTCGCAATAATGATTTCCATCGGTGTTACCGGCATCACAAGAAGATGCTCAATTGTGCCTCGCTCATATTCTCGAATTAACGATGCGCCCACTAAAATCACGCAGACAATGGTAATCATATTAATCACTTCAATAATGGCTTTAAACCACAACAAGTTCACATTATTGTTATATAAAAATTGTGGATTATAGGTGATACTTTCGCCGGTATTCGTCACTTTTCCTTGAAAGAAATCTTCCAATTCATGAGCGATAACTTTCTGAATAATCATACTGCCGGAAAAGGCTTGGTTGATAATCGTTGCATCAATATTCATCTGAATTCTAGGCACGTTTTGCGCCAAAATATCCTTCTGAAAACCCTCTGGAATAATGAGATTAAAGCTATATTCGCCTAGATCTAAAATGGTATTCACATCTTTCCGTTCAACAATGACAGGTTCCACAAAATAAGGTGGCTGAAACGCTAAAATAATCTGCTTTGACAGCGAAGATTGATCATCATCGACAATGGCAATTGTGGCATTTTTCAGCCCGTCATGCGCCGTTGTATAAGCGGAATAGATATTTGCAGTAAAGGCGAAAATGATCAGGAAAATCATCATCGGATCTCGAAGCGTAATCAAAAGCTCTTTCATTCCTAATTGAAAAATATGTGAACCGAAATGTTTCATCTATTTCTCCTGTTTTTGCAAAAAGAACATCGTACAGAGCAGAATCACGATCAAATTCAGAGCTAAAAATAGAAAGTTAATCGCAAGCGATTCAAATCCTAAGGATTTATTAAAAATCCCCTGACTAATTGTGATCATGTGCGTTGCAGGATAAACGGATGAAATCCACTGAGAAATCCCTTCTAATGACGAGATCGGCGTCACCATTCCTGAAAACTGCATTGCCGGAATTAAGGTTCCCATCAATGCCAAAAATATGGCGCTAATTTGGCTTTTCGTAAAGACAGAATAGAAAAATCCAATGGAAGTCGCGATCATTGCATAGATCAATGCCGCACTTGAAAGCAATAAAAAACTGCCCTTTAATGGCACATCTAATCCCCAAATCGCGAGTGACAACATCGTTAAATAGTTAATACAGGTTAATCCTAAATAAGGAAGCTGTTTGCCAATGATGAATTCTAAACGTGTCATCGGCGTCAGATAGAAGTTAATAATGGTGCCTTGCTCTTTTTCTCGAACGACCGATAATGCCGTCAATATTGCCGGAAAAATCAGCAGTAAAATCACCAAAATTGTTGGCACAAAAGCAACGCTACTATCGACGGAATGGTTATATCGAAATCTTGGAATAATATCGACAAGACTTCCCGCACTTTCCGCGCCTAAAGCCTGATTTTTCTGACTTAACCAGCCGGCATGTACGCCTTGAAGATAGTTATCAATCACTTCCCCTTGCTGTGGCATCGATCCATCAATCCATGCAACAATCTCCGTGTCACTATTTTTGTGCTGATTTCTGGCAAATCCTTCGGGTATTTCAATCACGAACTGTAGCTGATTCTTCCGGAAATTTGCGGTAATATCTTCCCGTTCATAAATTTCAGGCTGTTCTTTGAAATAGGAAAATGCCGACAAATATTCCCGATATTCATGACTTAACGCAGACTGATCATGATCTAATACCGCATATTTCACATCTCTCAAGTCAATATTTAAACCTAAACTCAATGCGATCATCAGAATAATCGAGCCAATACAGCTAATAATTGCCCTTTGATAATCATGTTTAATCTCTAAAAATTCTCGCCATGAATAGCTCAATAATCGGCTCATACTAAAATTCTTTTTAGTGCGATGTGCTTCCACTTCCAGGTCATATTCCACTTGCGGTAGAATTTCCGCTACTTCATTATCATCTAAAATATATTGGATAAAAGCATCTTCTAAACTCTCTTTCTGTTTCGATTGAATAAGATTTTCCGGCGTATCGCTCGCAAGCACTTTGCCGGCATGCATCATTGAAATGCGATCACAGCGCATCGCTTCATTCATAAAATGGGTGGAAATAAAAATCGTCACGCCATCATTGCGAGAAAGATGAATCAGTAAATTCCAGAAATAATCTCGCGTAATGGGATCAACGCCGGAAGTCGGTTCATCTAAGATTAATAATTTTGGTTGATGAATCATGGCAATTGCCAAAGAGAGCCGTTGCCGAATCCCTAACGTTAAATTGCCGGCAATACTATTTCGAACATCTGTAAGATAAAATCGCTTTAAAGATTCTTCGATTCTCGCTTCTATTTCTGAAGGATTCAGATGAAAAAGATGCGCATGAAGCGAGAGATTTTGTACAACGCTCAGCTCTGTATAGAGCGAAAAATTTTGCGACATATAACCAATATTTGATTTGGAGCTTTCAGAATATTCGGCAATATCTTGCCCGAAAAGTGATGCCGTTCCGCTTGAAGGCGGAATCAATCCTGTGAGCATCTTCATGGTGGTGGTTTTACCGCAACCATTGGAACCTAAGAAACCAAAAATCTCGCCTTGATAAATCTTAAAACTGGTCGGTTTTACCGCCGTAAAATCTTGGAAAGTTTTAGAGATATTTTCCGCAATAATGGCAACTTTAGGCTCTTTCTCCCAAATAAGCGCCGGCTTTTCAACTACCTTATGCCCATCTCGCAAACTTTGTGGCAAGACTTTAATAAACGCTTCTTCCAAATTTTTAGAATCGGTGGTTTCCAAAAACGCCAGCGGAGAGCTATCGTGAAGCACTTCTCCGCCGTACATGGCAATCACCCGATCAAAATATTGTGTTTCATCGAGATAATCGGTCGCCACAATAATCGACATTTCCGGCATATGCTGATGAACAAGATCAAGCAAAGACCAAAACTGCGCACGTGCAAGGGGATCAACGCCGGTGGTGGGTTCATCTAAAATGAGGATTTTTGGGCTATTAAGAAGCGCAATACATAAGCCAAGTTTTTGCTTCATCCCGCCCGATAATTTAGATACCGGCCTTTTTAGAAAAGGAAAAAGCTCTGTATATTTGGTGAGATTATGAATCTTTTTTTGCCGTTCTGCTTTCGAGTAATTATAGATTTTTCCAAAGAAATGCAGATTTTCCTCGACCGTTAATGTCGGATAGAGATTTCGCCCTAAACCTTGTGGCATAAATGAGAGTTCATAACAGATATGCCGGCGATCTTTCTCTTTTTGAATACTTTTCCCAAAAAGAAAGATATCGCCTGTTGTGATTTTTTTTGCGCCCGATATTAAGGATAATAACGTTGTTTTACCAACACCATCAGGACCGATCAGAACGGTCTTTTCCCCTTTACGAAAGGTAAGATCAATATCTCGCAACCTATTTTCAGAATCGGTTCCTAAATTCACATTTTCAACACGAATAATTTCCATGATATTTCACCTCATGCTTAAATTTTCGTTAAATCGTTTGAATGTCTAATTTAGAAGGCCAAGGCTCCGTTTGATCGCTATTAATCCAGATCATGCCGCGAATGCCGACCTTTAAAATATTTTTAAACTCGCTCACAAACTGTTCATCAAAGCGCACTTTGACTCTGAACATCATCTTTTCCCGTTCATTTTTCGTTTCCACATATTTTGGCGTAAATTGCGCCGAAGGAGAGACAAAAAATAACGATCCTGAAATCACGCGATCCGGCATAGCGTCTAAGATAATCCGCACTTCATCTCCGATGGAAACAAGCGTGTGATATCTTTCCGGAATAAAAAAAGTCATGTAGATATCATCAATATCGATCATGCTGAGCACCGTTCCGCCGGCAGGCACCACTTCGCCAATGTTTGCCACGCGATATTGAATACGGCCATCGACCGGCGCTTTTAAATTCGCATCCGCAATTTCTAATTCAATTCGGGTAATGCTCGCTTTTGCGGCTTTCACTTTCGATTCGCTACCAATAATTTCAGTACGTGCAATATCAATGGCAGCTTGTGCTGCAAAGACTCTCGCTTCTGCAGAAACAACGGCAGATTCTAAGCTATCGGCAATGGCCGTTTGGTCATCTAAATCTTGCTTGGAAATCGCTCCACGGCGTACTAATTTTTGTACTCGTTCTAATCGAGATTTTGCGGCAATAAGCTCGCTCTGTTGCTGTTTTACAATAGCTTCCGCCACATTTTTTTCACTTTCACGAGCAATCAATTGTGCTTTTGCAATTTTCACACTACTTTCTGCTTGTTCGAAAAAAGCTTCCGCTTCTAATAATTGGGCTTTCAAGTCAGAAACTTGCATAACCGCAAGAATATCTCCTTTTTTTACAAAGTCGCCCTCTTTTACTAATATCTCTTCCACTCTGCCGGGATATTTGGTAGCAATTTGACTATTCGTAATTTGAACAATACCGTTACCTTGATACAAACTTAACTTATATAAACTATCTTGAAATATCTGTTGATAGCCAAATACAACACTTAGTAATCCGATAATCAACAATATGATAACCCGATATCTTCTCAACAAAAACAGCATCTTTCTCACCTTTGCCATATCTTATTTTAGGCAACATCATAGATGTAAAATTGTAAAGAAATAAAAATCGAGATCGTTTTATTGGCTTAAGTCATCTTTAAAACTAACATTTACATTATAAATATTTATATAAATATGTTATTTACTAACTATTTACATTTAAATATAAATAAAAAAATATACATTTATCTTAAATAACGAGGTGTTTTCATGTTCATATAAAAAACCATCAAGGCTATTCAAAGTTTCCTTGATGGTTCCATAACGATATACCCAAAAATATTTAATATAGATATCTAGATCTATTGATCACCAATTCTATTCATCAAATTCTTACTTAAAATAGCTTTCCTATAGCATTCTTTGGCGGATTCTTGTAATAATAATTTCCGCAAAGATCACTACTGCAAAAATAGAAATTAACACCATAGCTACTCGTGACCATTGAAACAAATTTAAAGCAGTTTCTAGCAACATTCCAATTCCACCTGCTCCAACTAAACCTAACACTGCAGATTCTCGTATATTAATGTCCCATCTCAAAAGTATGATGGACCAAAATGCAGGTTTAACCTGAGGCCAAAAACCATACCACAAAATAGAGCTCTTACTTGCTCCCGTAGCTATTAATGCTTCAATAGGCCCTTCAGGAGCTTCTTCTAATGCTTCTGATAAAAGTTTTCCTGTGAATCCTATAGATCTAAATGCAATGGCAAACATTCCTGCTAATGCACCTGGTCCAAAAATAGCTATAAATAACAGCGCCCAAACTAAGGAGTTGACTGATCGGCTAGTCACTAAAATTAATCTAGCAATTTGGTTTAAAAATACATTCTTAGTAATATTATTTGCTGCTAATAATCCAACAGGAATAGCCATAAATAAGGATAAAATTGTTCCTACAGTTGCAATATGAAAGGTTTCGATTAAAGCTTCTTGCACACTTTCTGGATAATGTGCCCAATCAACAGGCCACATACGTTTTAGCAAGTCCATTACTTGTTCTGGAGCATCTAATAAAAACTCCGGAATAATCATTACATGTCGAGCCGATTGTACTAATGCGACAACAATCACAATTAAAAGCAGTAACCGTAATAATTTTTGTTCCAAAGTATGTCGATGCCATTTTGTTGAATACTGATTAACAGAGGATAGATTATCTTTTTTCATGACATTCTCCTTGTTCAGTGCTTAAGCCGATTATTTTTCTTACAAAGCCAATGACGCTTCTATTTTCTAATAAAATAACTCGTATAATTCTTGCTAGCACTTCACCAATCATGATGGTTATTACTAACGTAATTAAAATGGCACTAACAAAACTATAATCAAAGCGTTGGAATGCTGAGAAGAGAGTTCCCCCTATTCCACCGGCTCCAACAATTCCTACCATAGTAGAATTTCGTAAATTTGAATCAAACTGATAGGTTGCAAATCCAATAAAACGTCCAAACACTTGGGGAATAACAGCAAAGATTATGACGTTCATAAAACTTGCTCCTGTCGCTCTAACCGCTTCCACCTGTTTCAAGGAAATTTCTTCAATCGATTCTGTTATCAACTTTCCAATAAACCCGATAGAAGCGACTGCTAATGCTAATATTCCGGCTAAAGCACCAAAGCCTACGGCTTTTACAAAAAGAATTGCAACAATGACAGGATGTAAAGACCTACAAAAAACAACAATAAATCTAGCTGGCCATGAAACCCACGCGGGCATTAGATTTCGCGCCCCCAATAATCCAATAGGAATCGCTATCAATATCCCTAAAAATGATGCTAATAATGCGATCTGTAAACTTTCTATCATCCCTTGCCATAAAGCTCTAGGTTGATCTATTGTTGGAGGAAACATTCGTCCTAAAAATTCTGCACCATTACTAAGCCCTATTTTAAAACGATCATAATTAAAGCCTAATTGGCTAAAAGCATATATAAAATAGATAAATAATAATATAAATAGTACTTTCTGAACATTAGATGATGTAAATGGTTTATAAGTGTTTTTTTCATCAAAGTGATTAGATTTCATTGTCTAACTCCTTTATTTTACTACCATATATTTTTAATAAATCTTCATCTGTTAAATCTTGTGCTGAACCATCAAATACGACACTCCCATGATTCATTCCGATAATTCGACTCGCATATTCTTTTGCTAAAGAAACATCATGAATATTTAAAATAACAGGGATCTGCTCTTGTTCTGAGATATCTACTATTAATTTCATAATTTCAACAGCTGTCTTAGGATCTAAAGATGACGTTGGTTCATCCGCTAATAAAATTTTTGGATTTTGCATTAATGCTCTAGCAATCCCAACTCTTTGTCTTTGCCCACCAGAAAGTGCGCTTGCTAATTGAGATTCAAATCCTTTCAAACCAACTTTATCTAATAAGGCATATGCCCTTTGAATGTCTTCAGGGCTGAACTTGCGACGCCACGCTTTAAACATCGATATATAACCCAACCTTCCTGTAAGTAAGTTCTCCATCACAGTCAGTCTTTCAACCAAGTTATACTCTTGAAATACCATACTTATTTCTCGTCTAGCATGTCGCAATGCTTTGCCTTTTACTGTAGTTAAATCAAGTTTATTATCACCTTTTGTAACTAAATAAATATGTCCTTTTGTTGGATAAATTAAGCGATTAATACAACGCAATAATGTTGATTTTCCTGTTCCAGACGGACCAATAATCGCCGTAATATTATTTCCCGTAACAGTAAAGTTCACATTTTTTAAAACATCTTTTTTACCATCATAAGATTTTTGAAGATTAATCACCTCTAATGAAGTTGCCATTAAATACCCCCTATCACACGATTAAATAATAAATAAAACCTATTAATTGTTGCTATTAACTATTGATGTAGCGTTAATTTTCATATAGGTATACAAAATAAGGAGAGACCCGAATAGATCCTCCTTATGATGTATAGATATAAGTACTTAATTATTTTCTACAGCTTCACTGATTTTTCTAACAATCTCCCAATCTTTTTCATAACTGATTGGGTAAAAACGATCTGCACCATCAAAAGCTATCTGCATTTCTGAAGGGAAACGATAATCATAAAAACACTGAACCATCTTATCTCTAAAGTTTGGTTCTAAATCATGGCTATAAGCAAATGAGGAAGTAGGGAATTTTGGGCTTCTATAAATTACTCTAAAATCTTCAGCTTTGATTTGTCCCCTCTCAATCATTCTTTCAAAGACATCTGAAGCTACGGCAGCCCCATCATAATCCCCTGTCCGCACTCCCATTACAGACTGGTCATGCTTTCCTGAAAAAATAATTTTATAATCTTCACCTGGAGTAATCCCCGCTTCTGGGAATAATGCCACTGGAGCCATATGCCCTGAGTTTGATGATGGAGCGCTATGAACTAGACGCTTTCCTTTTAAATCCGATAATGTTTCATATGCACTATCTGCTTTAACAACAGCAATTAAGTTATAGCCTTGAAATTCATCTTGATTTCCTCTTGCGGCAAAAGGTACAGCTCCTGCTAGGTTCACGGCAAATGTAGTTGGTCCTGTTGAGAATCCACCTACATGAAGTCTTCCTGAACGCATTGCTTCAACTTCTGCAGAATTATTCTGTACTTGGAAAAATACCACTCTCTTATCCATACATTGTGATAAGTAATTCGTAAATGGGCTAAAAATATCTGCGTATACAGCAGGATCTTCTACTGGAGTATAAGTAAATACAATTGTTGATGGTGTTTTTAATAATTTAGGATTCGTGGGAGTATCAGCTACTAAATCATGATTATTATCACAATATATTTTATCTAAACTTCCTCTATTTAGACATTCATCAGCATTAGCCGATGCAAAACCTGTAAAAAAAAGAGTACAAACTATTGCTAAGTATTGTTTTTTCATATGAAAATCTCCTTCATATTAAATATAAATGCAGTAATAGCAGATATAAAAATCACTATAAAACAATACTACAAGCTTAAAAGAAACCCCTCAACTAAAATTACCAACATATACAATAACTTATTATTAATACCAATTAATTACTATACTAAAAGGAAGAGCAATCCATTTAAAGACGCAACGCCGATAATCACGCTTAAAAACACATTTTTAATCCAGATATAACTGAGTAATACCAATAACAGAGCGATCACTTTTGAAAAAATCATCGTTGTTTCAAAATTGTCATAATCAATGCCCATGCTATGCACGATCAGAACGGTCATAACACTTAAAGGAAGTGCGTAATTGAGGTAACGTAAAAGGTGAGAATTGAGAATTCTTCTCGGTACAAATGTGGGGAAAGCGCGCAGAACAAGGGTAATTAATCCCATCGCCACAATACCGATTAAAAGCGCCGTAATTGTCATATTGCCCATTACTGTTTCTCCCTTTTTGAACTGAATAATCCTCTACATAAAATAAATACCACCGATGAGATTAATGCCATTAACAGCACATATTGCGGAACGATCCAAAGCATTAAACAATAGAAACCCAATGCCGCAATCGTTGGCCACCAAATGCGTTTATTTTTCATCTGTTCGTACCATAAGATAACGAACAGCGCCGGCAATGCAAATTCTAAGTTTGGTACCCATTTTGCGAGCTCATCGCCGGCAATAATGCCGATAATGGTGGCAAATACCCAGTAGAAATGCACTAATACAGCAATCTTAGGAAAATATCCTCTTTGATCTTCTTTCGAAAGATTGGTCATTACCGAGAAACATTCATCTGTTAAACAAAAAAGACAATAGAGTCGTTTGAGACGGTTTTTTGGCAGAATATCCACAAGTGGTAGTGCGTAGAAGACATGGCGAAGATTGATGACGAGCGTATTGACGCTCATATTGAGAATGCCGGCACCGGTTGCGATCAGGGGAATTGCCGCATATTGCGCTGCGCCTGAAAACACAACTACAGAGATGAAGATCGACATCCACCAAGGAATGCCGGCCGTGCTTGCTAATACTCCAAATGCCATCCCTGCAGGAGCATAGCCCATCGCGACCGGCGAGGTGATTTTCATCGCTTGACGCCAACTAAATGATGTTCCACTCATAACTACTATTTATTTCCTTACCATTTAAATATCTAGATAAACGATCTCTCGATAGTTTTAATAAAATCTCAATCACTGTCTTTTTAACCATTCGGTGATCTTTTGAATATTTACTTCCCTCATCCTTGAAGGTCGATGTTAAAAGTCGATGCCCTTCTCTATTTTGAATCTTTAATTTTCTAATGTCTTTGAAAGCTCGGCTTCACTTAAAAAGTATTCTAAATTTTCAATTAAAACTGCTTCTACTTCTTTAATATCCACGACTTTAATATCAACAGCTTTATTACCGATCTCTTTCTCGTTCCCATTTACTACTTCTAATAAGTCACGCATTTGTGTCACTTTTAATCCTTCATAACCGCAAGGATTAATGCCGTTAAATGGCGAAAGATCCATATCAACATTTAAGCTTAAGCCATGATAAACAGCACCTTTACGAATTCGTAATCCAAGGGCTGCAATCTTTGCGCCATCGACATAAACGCCGGGCGCATTCACATCACCCGTTGCCGTAATGCCGTAACTTTTTAATGTGGCAATGATCGCATTTTCAATCGCACGAATGAGCGAGCGAATCCCGCAACCTCTGCTTTTAAAGTTAATGAGCGTATAGACAACAATCTGCCCAGGTCCGTGATACGTCACTTGTCCGCCACGATCTACCGGCACAACAGGAATTTGATGCGCATTCAAAATATGCTCTGGTTTCCCATTTTGCCCTTGCGTATATACCGGAAAATGTTCCACAACCCAAAGCTCATCAAGAGTTTCTGGTTGACGATTTTCAGTAAACTCTTTCATGGCTTGATATATTTCAGCGTAAGGCTGTAAACCTAAATATCGAACTTTCATGAAAACTCTTTGTGAAATGAGATAGACAAAATTAATAGTTCTGCATTGTACTTGATTACGCTTGATAGAGCTTGTTTTTCACGTTTTTATTTTCAGAATTTTACTTCGCAAAAAGCTTTTTTGAAAACTTTCCGGCAAAGCCATTTTCAAGATTATTAAAGTTTTTCAAAGGATTATATGATTCACTTTCAAGATAGATCCGAATAATATTTTTATATAATAGTTTAGTGGCAGTATTGGTTTAAAAGAGTTCAATTGCAAAACAGAGGCTGATTCATTGCTGGTTCGAATGTTTGCATGCTTCCGGAAATCCCGTGCCAGCAATATCTATCCTTTTAGAATTTCAAACTGATATCGATTTCAGAAAGCCAATTGCAACACAAAGGTTGATTCATCGCTGGGGCGAATGCTTGTATGCTTTCGGAAATCCCATGCCAGCAATATTCATTCTTTAGAATTTCAGACTGATGTCGATTCCAGAAATCTCAGTTGTAAAACAGGGCCGATTCATCGCTGGGCCGAATGTTTGCATGCTTTCGGAAATCCCGTGCCAGCAATATGAATCCTTTTCAATCTTTAAAAATTAAAGAACGATGATCAAACATTCTGTCAAACAGCGATAATAAAATGCTTATCTCGAATAGAGATAAGCATTTTATGAAGCATTTTCTGAAACATCTTCCGAAACTACCTGATCATGCTAAGAACCATCGTAGAGTAACTCTTCGTTGATCTCTTTATGTCTTCCGCCAATGAAGAGATAAATTACCGGCACAACGATGAGCGTTAAAATGGTTCCCACGCTCATTCCGCCCACAATGACCCAGCCGATGGCTTGACGAGATTCAGCGCCGGCACCGACTGCTAATGCTAAAGGCACAGCACCTAAAACCATTGCGCCCGTTGTCATGAGAATGGGGCGAAGTCTGAGCGTTGCCGATTGAATCACGGCATTTATTTTACTCTCGCCTTCTGCTCTGATTTGGTTGGCGAATTCTACGATTAAAATTCCGTGTTTTGTAATCAACCCAACGAGCGTGACTAATCCTATCTGACTATAAATATTGATCGATCCTCCAGAGAGATAGAGCGCACCTAATGCGCCAAATCCTGCTAATGGCACACTAAAGAGGATAATAAACGGATCAATCCATGATTCAAATTGTGCCGCTAATACTAGATAGATAAAGACTAGCGCCATGAGGAAAATGAAGATCATGGAAGAACCTGATTCAATAAACTCACGGGAAGAACCTTGATAATCGAGCATCGCTTCCGGAATCACTTCTCGGATAATGTTCTCCACAATGGCAATCCCTTCTCCTTGCGAAACGCCGGCTTCTAAGTTTGCCGAGATTGTCACAGAGCGAAGTTTATTAAAGTGACGCAAGTTTTGCGGTGCAATGGTTTCATCCACCGACACAAAGTTCGATAATGGCACCATTTCTCCAAATTGAGAGCGCACATAAATCCCTTCTAAATCTCGTGGCTGGCTCCGTTTTTGCGGATCTACTTGCACTAAAACATCATATTGTTCAGCGCCATCTTTATAACGTGTGACATTTCGTCCGCCAAGCGCCGTTTCAAGGGTTCTTCCCACTGCCGAGACATCAATTCCTAATAACGCTAATTTTTCACGATCTACAAATACTTCCAATTGCGGTGTATTCATACGAAGATCGTTATCCGGCGAAATCAGGATATTATTCTCTTTCATTCGACTCATGATCTCGGTGACTTGACGATCGAGCGCTTCAAAGGAATCATTGGAACGAATGACAATCTGCACATCTTTGGAATCTCCACGTTGCCCAAGAGATTGCGGATTACTTGCAAATACTCGAAGTCCGAGCGCAATATCTCTAAATTCTTTATTGAGCTTTGACGTGATCTCCATTTGCGATTCTTCACGGTCATCCCAATCCGGCAATGTTACAAACGCTAATGCGCCCATTGCAACGCCGGAAATGGTGTACACAATCGTGCCATCATCGAGCTGATCGAGCATCAAATCTTCCACTTCCGTAAAGTAACGATCGGTAAAATCAACGGTTGCGCCTTCCGGCGTGATTCCCATCACGCGAATCATGCCTCGATCTTCTGTCGGCGATAGTTCTTCCGGCAATTCGATATACAATAATCCCGTTGCGCCAAAGAGCGTGATCATCAGCAGTAAAACCAAATATCTCGCTTTTAAAACCGCTCGTAAAAATCGCTCATAACCATTGGTTAAGCCCGTTAAAACTTTTTCGATAAAGAGAGAAATCGGCTGGAAAAGACGGCTTAAAAAGCCCGATTTTTTCGCTTCTTCTTCCGCTTTACTTTGTAGTAATCGAGAACACATCATCGGCGATAACGTTAATGCCGTAAATCCGGAGATCAATACCGCAATGGATAACGTCACGGCAAATTCCACAAATAACTGCCCGATTCGCCCTTGCGTAAAGGTGAGTGGTAAGAATACTGCCGCCAGCGTGATGGTCATGGCAATAATGGCAAAACCGATCTCTTTTGAACCGACAAAAGATGCTCGGATAGGATTCATGCCATTTTCAATATGCCGGTGAATATTTTCGAGCATGACAATCGCATCATCCACCACCAAACCAATAGCTAATACGAACGCAAGTAACGTTAAGGTATTAATGGAATATCCCAAAAGGTACATCACAAATAGCGAACCAATGAGTGAAATCGGCACGGTGACCATCGGAATTAATGTCGCGCGCCAATTGCGTAAAAAGACAAAGATGATTAATCCCACAAAAATCAATGCTTCGATAATCGTAGTATAAACCGAGCTTAGGGATTTATTAATAAATACGGAGTTGTCAGAAGTGACGGCAATTTTAACGCCTTCCGGCAAGGTTTCTTCTAATGCCGGCAATAGCGCTTGAATATCGGCTGAAAGGATTAAAGGATTGGCAACCGATTGCTTAATCACAGCAACCCCAACGCCCGGCATGCCATTTAATCGTGGGCGAGACGTTTCTTCCACACCGCCCAGTTCTACTAAAGCAACATCACTTAAACGCACAATCGGGCGGTTTGTATCCACATCATTATCGGCAACTTTAATGATAATGTTGCGAAATTCATCGACTTGATTGAGATCGGTTCTTGCCACAATGGAAAATTCTTGCGTAGAACTTTTAATGGTTCCTGCCGGAATTTCCACATTCTGCGCACGAAGCGCAGCTTCTACATCGCTCACGGTAACATCTAAAATCGCGAGCTTTTGCGGATCAATCCAAATCCGCATTACAGGTTCTCGTCCGCCCCAAATGGTAACGCTAGCAACGCCTTCCAAAAGCTCAATTTGCGGCTGCACAATGGTTTCTACCATTTTCGTCAATTCAATGGCGCTATGTTGATTACTCGAAAGCGCTAAAATCACCACAGGATCGGCATCGGAATCGCTCTTTTGAATAATCGGATCATCCACTTCATCCGGCAAAGAACGCTTCGCTCTTGCGACTCGATCTCGCACATCATTCGCGGCTTCCTCAATATCTTTTGTTGATTTAAACGTGATATTAATGGAGGAAGAACCCCGCCTTGAATCCGAAGCGATAAAATCAATGCCATCCACGCTCGTGACGGCATCTTCAATGATTTTAGTGACTTGAGTTTCAATGATTTCAGGGCTTGCGCCTTGGTAGTTGGTGCGAATACTAATCACCGGCACATCAATGTCAGGGTATTCTCGAATCGTCATGCGATCTAAGCCAATTAACCCCAAAAGAATAAGGACAATATTGATAACAATGGCAAAGACAGGACGCTTAATGGAAACTTCTGATAATTTCATTATTGCGTTCCTTCCCTATTGTCATTCTCGGAAGCCTTAGGTTTTTCTGAATTTCCTTCCGAATCATTCATATTTTCAGATGCAGATTTTGGGGCATTTTTCGGCAAAATATCACCGCCAAAATCTTTAATCTTGCTCTGATGACTAATTCGAACTTGCCCCGCTTTCACCACAATATCATCGGCATTTAAGCCCGATAAAACTTCCACATTAAAGGTACTTCTCTGCCCGATTTCTACCGGCACAAGCTCTGCTTCAAAAATTTCAGAATCCCCAATCTCTTTCGCACGATAGACAAACTGAGCGCCTTCTGATGCAAAGATGGATTCTTCAGGGATGATAATCACTTGATAATTGAGCGGTACTAAGAGATTTAATCTTGCAAAAGAACCGGCAATGAGCGATTTATCTTCATTATGAAAACGTGCTAAAACCGTTAAAGAGCGCCCTTTCTGCTCAATCTCAGGGCTAACGGCATACACTTCTGCCGTAAATTGTTTATTTGGGAAGTTATCTACCGTAAAGCTGACATTTTGTCCTGTTTTCACAACATGTGCGACACGCTCAGGAATATTAAATTCAAGGCGTAATTGCTCGATATTGAGTAATCTCACTATATCTGCGCCGGCTTGAATATAATCGCCTAATTCGATGTTTTTAAGCCCGATCGTTCCTGAAAAAGGTGCATGAATAAAACGGCGATCATATTTTGCTTGGCTAATCGCTTCATTTGCGACCGCTTGCTCATATTCCGCTTGCGCCATATCTCGTGCTTGTGCCGTTGAGCCACCTTTTGCCGCTAATAACCGATCTAAATTCTGTTTTGCTAAAATGCGTCTTGCGGTTGTTTCTCGAAGCTCTGCAGCTTCAATACTGGAATCTAAAGAGATGAGTAGATCGCCTTCTTGAACATTTTCCCCTTCCTTAAACGCGATTTGCATCACTCTGCCGGAAGCTTCTGGACGAATAATCACTTCTTGATATGGATACAAAATTCCTACGGCATAAATTTCTTCAAATTTACTTTGTAAAACCACCTCAGATAACTCCACATCCGTCACTTTTGCCATAGACATAAAGGGAAATAGAGCACTGATGAAAGCAACGCACGATATCTTTTTTAATGCTTGATACATCTTATTGATCATCCATATTAAATTGTGATTTATTGAAAGTTGTTGAAATTTGTTGAAAGTGTATTCACTTCAGAAAAAGAGGCTATAGTAGTTTATTCTAGCAAATATATATTTTAGTAAATATTTATAATATACATTTAAATAATCCCTAAAATTCTAAAAAAGAAATTCTTCCATCACAATCCTCAACTATCCTCTTTTATATCGATGTTTATACCATTGTTTTATGACAACTGTAATGACACTTCAATATTCCCTATCATGAAAGAAAATTAGTAGATCATTTCTATCTTAAGGCTTTCTTAAGATTGCTTATGAGTTTTATATGGAAATTAACAAGATCATAAAAAAACCCTTAACATCTCTTGTTAGGGTTTCTATATTCTCACTTTTATTAAAGTTTTTGGGAATCTTTAAGGTGATTCTTATCTAAAGAGGCTATCGTATCTTCATGAAGCCATTCTCGCCATAATGCGACTAAGAGCGCCATGACAACAGGACCAATAAATAATCCGATAATGCCCATAGTTTTCACACCGCCCACCAATCCTAAAATTGTCGGTAAAAATGGTAGTTTAACCGAACCACCCACAAGACGCGGACGAATTGTTTTATCGACAATAAAGAGTTGCATCGTCCCCCAACAGAACAGAATAATGCCATGGGTATAATCGCCCATTCCTACTAAATAGATTGAAATAAGTGTCATCGACATCGGCGCACCACCCGGAATCAGTGCAAAAATCCCCGTCATAATTGCCAACGTTACAGGCATGGGAACACCTACAAAATAGTACACGATTCCAAATACAATTCCTTCACCAATGGCTATAATCACCATTCCAGAAACTGTTGAGCTGACTAATGTTGGAACAATTCTAGAGATACGCTTCCATCTACCAGGGAAAACTCTTTCTCCAATTTTATCAAGCTGACGACTAACTCTCCTGCCATCTTTATAACAAAAGAACAAGATAATCATCATAAAGAGTAAAGTGAATCCCATTGCGCTAAAGCTCTTCGTTAGGGATTTTGTCAATGTTGCTACATAGCTGAGTTTCGCAAGCCCAAATTCAGAAAAGAAGTGATTTAATCCATTAGGCGTTCCAATATACTCTGTCCAATAAGCACCAAGTTCAGAACCATACGGTAAATTTAATACCCACTTTGGCACTTCAATTCCGTAAGTGTTTGCTTCAATGAGCCAACCACGAAGCATAATAATTTCGCCATACAAGTAGTGTACAAGCCACAAAAAAGGAATAACGATCACTAAAACCGTAAAAGCGGTCGCTAAAGATGCCGAAAGAAGGGTATTCCCTCGGCAAAATCTTACTAAATCACTATAAGGGCGCCATGTGACAAAGGTAATAATCATCGCTCCTAAAGCGGGCACTAAAAATTCATGGAAAAAGACCACGCCCAGTAATAAAATTAAAATGATAATCCATTTTGCTACAGGGTTTGCGGTCAGTGCTTGCATACAATATATTCCTTTTTTAATACCCATTTCGAACTAAATGTGCTCTACGCTGATAACCTCATATAGTCTATCGCCACCTGGTGTTTTAATTGTGACTTCATCATCAAGCTCTTTTCCAATCAAAGCTCTTGCGATTGGCGATACAATAGACAATTTATTCTGTTTCACATCCGCTTCATGCTCGCCGACAATTTGATAGCGCACTTCTTTACCTTCATTCACATCAAAAAGTGTGACTGTAACGCCAAAAATAATCTTACCACTATTTGGAATTTGAGTGATATCGATAATTTGTGCATTGGAAAGTCGCGCTTCATAATCTGCAATACGTCCTTCAATGAAGCTCTGCTCTTCTCTTGCCGCATGATATTCAGCATTTTCTTTTAAGTCACCATGTTCACGAGCAATGGCAATATCTTCAATGACTCGTGGTCTCTCTACTTGCTTCAAATTATCAAGCTCAAGACGAAGCGCTTCCGCCCCCAATTTTGTCATGGGAAATTTATTCATTCAATGTATCCTATTTAAAATTTATTTTTATTTTTTATTCTAACTAAAGTCTGTCAAAACTAAAGCTAGTCATCATTGACTAGCTATTACAAGTTTCAAGAACAGGACAAAATTATAGAGTTACCAAAAACTACCACCAACCCACATTTTCCATATCTTTCCATGGCGCTTCAGGAGCTTTCGGAGTACCTTTTTGCAATAATTCAATCGAAATATTATCAGGACTTCTGAAAAATGCCATCCAGCCATCTCTTGGTGGGACATTTATCTCAATACCAGCGTCCACTGCTCTTTGGCAAACAGCGTAGATATCATCGACCTCAAATGCTAAATGGCCAAATGCACGGCCAATGCCATACTCTTCTTCAGAATCCCAATTATAAGTAAGTTCTACTTCTACATCTTGACCTTCACAAGCTAAATAAACGAGCGTACATTTCCATTGCGGATACTCTTTACGTTTCGTCTCTTTTAAACTCAGAACTTCTGTGAAAAAACGAATAGATTCCTCTAAATTCGTAACTCGAATCATTGTATGTAAAAATCGCATAATTATTTCTCCTATAAAATAAGAACGGGTACATGAATCAACACATACCCGTCTTTTATATTTGTCATCAGACACATTCTTTCGGGACTTCTTCTATCCCAAAGTTTCTGATAGAAGTTTATTCTGTTTTATCAACTACATCTGAATCTACTTTTGCCTCTTCTACTTCTTGAGCAGTATCAGCATTCACAGACTCTTCTTCTGCAACAATATCTTCAGCCGGATCAGCCGATTCTACTTGGATACCGCTATTTGAAAGAATAAAGTTTACTGTGTTAATCACTTCTTCATCTGTCAAGCGTGGATCCCCGCCTTTAGCTGGCATCAAGTTACGACCTTTAATCGCACTTTCATGAAGACCAGCTAAGCCACGTTCTTGGAATCTTGTAGCCCAAGCAGCATTATCGCCAGTAACAGGAGCATTATTTAATCCCGTATCATGACAGCTTGCACAGAGCGCAACATATATATCTTGTGGCGCTTTTGCTTTTACAACATCAGACACTAAGTTCCCCGTGTTTACTCGTCCAGCCGGCTTTAATCTATCTTCTTTTGTTAACCTTTCTCCAACTAAATCTTGGTTAAGCACGAATGGTGTTCCACCGATACTTTTATCTACTAATTTTACTGCTGAGGTAATTAACACCCCTAATATTACGAGTAACGAAAGCGTTGCTAAAATGGTAAGCAACGAAAATGTAAACTTATCTGACTGTTTCTGCACGATCTGCTCCTAGAAAATACAAGCCAATTTTTATAATTTGAATGATCCAATACCCGTCAATGATAAATCAACTTACTAGTTTTTGCTAGTGTACTAAACCAAAGAGTATCGCTTTTTATTTAGCGACAATCACTTGCGCTGCTCTAATTAAACGATCATTTAATAAATAACCATTTTGAGCAACTGTAATAATTTGATTTGTCTCATAGCCATCATGAGGAATCATCGAAATCGCTTGATGAAATTCAGGATTCAATTTTTCTCCCTCAGGATTAATTTGTTGAACACCATATTTTTCACAAACACCCAGTAACATTTTATACATGAGCTGTGAGCCTTCTCTGAAACGCTTAAGCTCTTCAGAAGAGTTCTCATCTACTGCTTTCATCTCAAGTTCCATTGCATCAATGATTGGAAGAAGGTCTTTAACAAATTTATCCAAAGCATACTTATGTGCGTTTGAAACATCCTGTTCCGCACGTCTTGATACATTTTGAGCTTCTGCAACCGCACGAATATATTGATCATATAGCTTCTCTTTTTCAGCTTTAAGCGCTTCAATTTCTGCGATTTGATCATCCACATTCTCTTCTGTGACAACGCTTTCAGTTTCCACAACCTCTTCAATATTTTCTTCTGTATCTTGTGTTGCTAAGTTTTCTTTTGTCATTTTCCTACTCCCTCTATCGAATAATACTCATTTGATTACACAATCAAAAACGATTTTGAACCTTTCATTTATTTAAAATAATTCTAATTAATTTAAACTATCATCAAAATCATCATCTAATAGAAGATCGTCAAAGCTGTCAAGGTCAAATTCTTTTGCAAGCTTTTTCTGCAATGCGCGCTCTTCCCTGATCGCTTCAATATTTCTCCATGCTTGAGATTTTGTACCTTTTACGTCGCTAACGTCTGGCACATCTTCTTCAATAATATCGTCATCATCTAATAAATCATCATCATAATCGTTAGACATTGCTGAACCTTCCTTATCATTCACACAAATAATTAAATCTTTTGCATGCTTATATAATATCTGAAAATAATTGCAAGCATTAAATTATAAAACTTACTTTTATTGTTTAAAACAAGAATAATTTGATGTCAAATATGGTGATTCTTCCACACAAAGACAAGCAGTTGACTAAAAAACAGTCGCTTCACATATATACAGATAAATTGTGATTGAAATTAGTCTTTTTGATCAAGATGTTTTATCGTTGTGCTGAGCTTTATTCATCTCATCATTCAAAAAATTGGGGCTATTTAAACATGATTTCAGGATTTATTCTCAAAGAAAATCGCTTACGACAAATTTCTGTCCAAAATGCAGAAGACTTCACCGATGAAATGATCTGGATTGATCTCGTTGATCCCACAGATACTGAGCGTGAGTTAGTCGAAAATCATTTCCAATTAGATCTTCCCGAAAAAGCAGAGATCAATGATATTGAAGCTTCCGCTCGTTTTTACGAAGATGAAGATGGTTTACATATTCATAGTTTTTTCTTAAATGATTTTGACACACATGCTAAAAATATTACTGTTGCCTTCTCCATCTATAACAATCGTCTTTTCACGATTCATGAAGAAGAACTCTCGGCATTTAGACTCTATCGCTTACGCGCAAGACAGATGCAATTAGAACTCACAGATGGCCGAGTCGATGTGATGAATATCCTTATAGGGTTACATGAAACAGCTATTGAGCATGTTGCCGATGTTTTAGAGAGAATCTATGCAGAGCTCGAAAATACAAGCCCATATGTCCTTCTCATGGATGATGAGGATGTGACGAAGCATAGTGATAAAAAAGCACCTAAACGCAAACGCCTAGAATCTCAAGATGATGATTCAGATAAAAAACCAACAATGGAGCAAGTATTACAAAATATCGCACTCCAAGAAGATACCAATGGTAAAGCCCGCTTATCTCTTATGGATACTCGCCGTTCTTTCTCCTTCTTAATGCGTGGACATCTATTATCTGAAACGCAGAAAAATGATGTTCGAGAAATTCTGCAAGACTTAGAGTCTTTAACAGGTCATACCACATTCCTGTTTGACAAAGTAAACTTCTTGCTAGATGCAGCAACCGGAAAAATCTCATTAGAACAGAGTCGAATCATTAAAATATTCTCGATTGCTTCAGTGGTATTCTTACCACCAACGCTCATCGCGAGTATTTATGGAATGAACTTCCCTATGCCAGAGCTTAACTATGCCATCAGCTATCCACTTTCTATTGGCGCAATGGTTCTTTCAGGAATTGCACCCTATCTACTCTTTAAACGCAAAGGTTGGCTCTAAAAATATAAAACGAGTGAATACGATTAGGGATTATTTCTTTCAGAATTTTGAGAATTAATGACTAATTCTCAAAACAGGCTCATAAAAACCAAGTTTATCTTCTGACAATCGTCTGATAACCCCTTAATAAGCGCCTCTTCTTGATTCTTTATTAAACAATTGTAAAAATAAAGATGACAAGCGGAATTTATTTCGTATAATAGCATTCCTTAGTTCAACGCAACTAAGCAAAAACAAAACGGAGTGGTAGTTCAGCTGGTTAGAATACCTGCCTGTCACGCAGGGGGTCGCGGGTTCGAATCCCGTCCATTCCGCCATTATTCTCAAGTTGTTTGAGTAACGAGAGTCATTCAGACAAAGCTATTAAGAGTAGCAACGATTCTAATACGGAGTGGTAGTTCAGCTGGTTAGAATACCTGCCTGTCACGCAGGGGGTCGCGGGTTCGAATCCCGTCCATTCCGCCATTATTCTCAAGTTGTTTGAGTAACGAGAGTCATTCAGACAAAGCTATTAAGAGTAGCAACGATTCTAATACGGAGTGGTAGTTCAGCTGGTTAGAATACCTGCCTGTCACGCAGGGGGTCGCGGGTTCGAATCCCGTCCATTCCGCCATTATTCTCAAGTTGTTTGAGTAACGAGAGTCATTCAGACAAAGCTATTAAGAGTAGCAAACGATTCTAATACGGAGTGGTAGTTCAGCTGGTTAGAATACCTGCCTGTCACGCAGGGGGTCGCGGGTTCGAATCCCGTCCATTCCGCCATTATTCTCAAGTTGTTTGAATAAAGAAAATGATTCAGACAAAGCTATTAAGAGTAGCAACGATTCTAATACGGAGTGGTAGTTCAGCTGGTTAGAATACCTGCCTGTCACGCAGGGGGTCGCGGGTTCGAATCCCGTCCATTCCGCCATTAACAGCAAAGCCTAGATCAATATCTAGGCTTTTTTGTATCCATTTTTCTTGTCTTTCTGATCATTGTCATGCACTCTGTAAAGTCATATTCCTAATTGATTTCAAACAGCAAACTTATGGTGTAAGACACTTTTATGAAAAAGCAGATACTCTCCCCAAAAAATTCGCTCGCTCGAAAACTTATCTTCCCAATATTGCTATTAGCACCAACATTAACTTTTTCTTGGCATACAATTGAACATCCTTCTTCCGGCCCCACAGAGATTTACGGCAGTTACGCCAATGGTTGTTTTAATGGCGGTATAACCATTCCCACAAAACAATCCGGATATGAGCAAGTACGCCCGAGTCGCAATCGCAATTATGGCGCTCCTGCAATTTATGAGTTTACAGAAACCCTCAATCAATTTGGAACCTCTCAAAACAGAGTTATTATTCTTGGCGATATAGCCCAGCCTCGCGGTGGCCCTGCAAATTTTGGACATGCAAGCCATCAAACAGGCTTAGATATTGATATTTGGCTAGAGGATCGACAAGAACATCTCTCTAATCATCTTCGGGAAAAACTGAATACCCCTTCCGTGGCATCCCCTAAAACAGGCACTATCAACTCCCACTGGAAACCTTTCTACCGAGAATTACTCTACCAAGCAGCAACCTACCCTGAAACAGAACGAATTTTCGTCAATCCCGTGATTAAAGCGCATCTATGCCAAACTGAAACAGATACTGCATGGCTTGAAAAGCTTCGCCCTTGGTATGGACATGATTCCCATTTCCACGTTCGATTAAAGTGCCCTACGGATAGCGTGAGCTGTATTGCACAAGCCCCTATTCCCAAAGGAGATGGATGCGATAGTAACTTACAAAATTGGGTCAAAGATCAAATTGCATGGAGCACAGCGCCGAAAACCAATAGCACAAGTAGCTCAAAACCCAAGCCTAAAAAAATCATGCCTGTTGAATGCCAAGCTGTATTAACACAATGACAAATACAAAATCAGAAAACCATCTAAAATTCCTGCTCAATTAGATCAATTCCAGCAAAAAACCTGAGATATATCTAAAATTATTTCAGGTTTTCTATCTTTTAAGGTAAAAATTTTCTGGAGAATTAAGAAAGCAACTGATTCCGCTTTAATACTGCATGCAATAGCACATTCGCGCCATTTACAGCATCTCGCTCCGTGATAGATTCTGCCTCATTATGACTAATACCATCTTTACAAGCGATAAAAATCATAGTTGTAGGACAATGTTTAGCGAGATGAATTGCATCATGCCCCGCACCACTAATCATTTCGATGCTAGAGAGATTTAGATCCGCTACTGAACCTCGTACAAGATCAATACAAACATCATCAAATGGGATAGCTGGAGACAACCAAACATCTTCAAGCCCTAACTCTAAATGACGCCTTTCTTCCACTTCATTCGCAATCTCTTTAATTCTAACGACCATCTCCTCTACTTTAGCCGTTTCAGGATGACGCACATCTAAAGTAAAGTGAACTGTCCCAGCAATCGTATTACGAGAAGAGTGCGGAATGCCTATCTCCCCAACTGTTAATAATGCATTTTCAATGCTCGCAACATAGGCTTCTATTTGCACTAAAAAGTCAGATACTGCAAACATTGCATCTTTACGGTAGCGCATTGGAGTCGTCCCTGCATGCTGAGCCCTACCAACCATCTTCCCATCTAGCCAAGCAATCGCTTGCCCACCTGTGACAATCCCAATTTCCTTCTCTAGATCTTCAAGAATTGGTCCTTGCTCAATGTGAAGCTCAAAATAACTATCAAGAACTCTCTGAAACTCCATAGAACCCTCTTCACCTACTTCTCGCAATGCATCCTGAATTGCAATTCCATCAACATCTTCAATCCCTAAAGCATCCTCCAAAGGAAGAGATCCAATAAATACTTCCGAACCCAACATTGCCGGAGAAAAACGCGCTCCTTCCTCATTCATCCATACCGCAATTTCTATATCTCGATGAGGTTTCATACCATTTTCATGCATTATCCGCACTACTTCCAATGCACCAAGAACCCCATAAACCCCATCAAATCTCCCCCCCTTAGGTTGAGTATCTAAATGACTCCCCATCATAATAGAAGGAGCTTCTCGATCCATTCCAGGATAAATAGCGAAAAGATTCCCAATAGGATCCCTTTGCATCTCCATTCTAAGCGCCTCACACCAAGAGACAAAGAGCTCACGCCCCTCCTTGTCTTCTTTTGACAACGCTAACCTAGAACTTCCCCCCTTCGGAGTTGCGCCTATTTTTGCCATTTCCATTAGGCTATTCCACAATCTATCTTGATTAACTTTCATGAGTCCTCCTATGATTCTAATAAACCTCGTAGATAACTTTCCGTGTTGTCTGCAAGCTTTTCGATTAAATACCCCCCTTCTAAAAGAGATACAACTGGTTTTCCGAGCGCTTTAATTTCCTGACCAATTACCCGTATTCCTTCTGTTGTAACTTGGGTTTTACTTTGCGGATCATCCTTATAAACATCAAAACCCATATTATGAATAATGACATCGGGATTAAAGATCCTTGCATCATTCATTGCTTTTTTTAAAACCTCAAAAAAACCAACCTCGGATAGCCCATGCTCGAAGGGATAATTAATGTTAAACCCTAATCCTATACCTTCCCCGCGCTCCTCTTCAAACCCTGCAACCGCTGGATAAAAGTTCGTAGGATCACCGTGAAGCGAGATATACATCACATCATCTCGATCGTAAAAAATCTCCTGAATCCCCTGCCCGTGATGGACATCTGTATCTAAAATTAGTATTTTTTTCGCCTTACTATTATCTAAAAGATACTCAGCGACTAATGCCGCATTATTAACAAAGCAAAATCCACCCGCTGCTTCACGGCGTGCATGATGACCAGAAGGACGACTAATAGATACACTTAGATCAGCACCACTAGCCACATCTTTTGCGGCATTGAGAGCACTTTGCGCCGACCAATAAATAGACTCCCATGTAAACTTACCAATGGGTGCACTTCCATCCGCAATATATCGTGATGCTTTTGCTAAAATCCCTTTGAGAGCATTGTATTCTTTCACAAATACATTCGGCATCACTTCTTCACCCCAATCTTCCGGTACTTCATGCCACTCTTTATAAGCGGTTTGCAAGAATTCAATATAAGCAAACCCATGAACCTTCGTAAGATAATCAAACCCAAAGTCTTCCGGCGATGTAATGGCAAGCCCAGCTTGTTGAACACCCTTTTGAAACTCTTCCACTCGCCTTGGAACCTCCTGCGGTTCACGCATTTTCCCTCGAGAAAAATATGTCTGCGGATTATGCAACGCTTGATCCGAATGATAATAAATATTCATAATAATTCTCCTATTGATACTTTCTTGTTATTTATTTCTTTATACATTCAAGGGGTTGCCATACTATCTAAGTACCAAGTCAATATAATATTGACACTAAAAGGTTAAAGCTCTTAGATAAGCCCCAAATCGCCCTAATTTATTCCAACTCTATAAAGACCTATAATCTCGCTTATCTAATATGTTTCACGCTTTTTAGGATTTAGGAAGAACACACAAGAGAGTGTTAATAAGCTAATAAAACTATAAAAAATCGCCAAAGGCATCCAAGATCCTGAATACATTTCTGCTAGAGCCGTCCCTATTAACGGTGTTAATCCGCCTGCAATTGCACCACAAAACTGATAGGCCACTGAAATTGCCGTATAACGTAAATGCACGGGGAAAAGCGTTGTCAAGAATCCAGCAATGACGGAATAATAACCCGCCATAAAAATCACCGTAATCGCTATCCCCATCACCATTAACGTTGGATTTTGTGTATCTACCATCACAAACATTAAGTAAGGTGAAAAAATACAAACAAAGGAGCTAAAAAGTAAAAATTTATAGCTATTAAATTTATCGCCGATCCATGCACTTAGAGGCTGACTGAAAAACTGAACAAATGAGACCACCAATAAAACATTTAAAATCAAAGTACGATCCATTTTCAAATACACAGTCGTATATGAGAGCATAAATGTATTTACAAAATAGAAACCTGCAATCCCTAAGACGTTCGCTCCGATCGCAAGTAAAATGACTTTCGGCATTTTAGTAAAAAGCTCTCTAAAAGGTGCAACTTCTGGCTTATTGTCTACTCGATCTCTTTCTGCCTGTGCCTTAGCCTCTACAAATTCTGGAGATTCATTCACGCTACGTCTTACAATATAACCCACAATTAAAAGCCCAAAGCTTGCTAAGAATGGCAATCTCCAACCATAACTATAAAGCGCTTCATCATCCATCTCTGAAATCAATCTAAATGCAATCGTTGCTAAAATCAATCCTGCGGGTGATCCTAATTGTGCAAATGATGCAAAAAAAGTTTTACGATTTTTAGGTGCATGTTCAGCTGCTATTAAAACCGCACCACCCCACTCTCCCCCTACAGAAAGCCCTTGAATAATACGCAAAATAATTAATAAAACTGGCGCTCCAATCCCAATTTGAGCGTAAGTTGGTAGAAAACCAATACCTATCGTAGAGATTCCCATCATAAATAACGTAATCACAAGCGATTTCTTTCTGCCAATTTTATCACCTAGATGACCAAAAAATACCGCCCCAATCGGTCTTACTAATAATCCAATAGCAAATGTAGCGAATGAAGCCATCGTGGCAATAAATGCACTCTCCGTCTCAAAAAAGAGTGTTCCAAAAATCATGGCTGATGCAAATGCGTAAATATAGAAATCGTACCACTCAATCATGGTTCCTAAAAAAGCCGCAAGCGATGCCCGTATCGGTTGTTTTTTCGTGGCTGACATACCACCCTCCCTATTTTTTATTGTAAAGTTTTACGCCTTTCTTTGCGAAAGGTCATCTTACTTATCTACCTCTTTCACTTTTTTTTCAAACAATAAATTTTAATGATCAACATTAGATTTTCTAATACACTAAAGCTCTTACAGAAATAAAAAAGATCAAAAATGAGTCAAAAACATGAAAATAGAAAAACTAAATTGGACGTTACTACATGCTTATCTCGTTATTGTAGAAGAACGAAGCATTAGTAATGCAGCGATTAAGCTAAACATCACACAATCAGCTGTAAGCCAAAATTTAAAAAAACTGGAAGAACAATTAGAAGTAAAACTTATCGAAAGAAACAATAAAAATTTCATATTAACCGAAATTGGTGAGAATCTTTATAAAACAGCTATTGATGTTTATTCTAAGCTCATCAAGTTTGAACAGAAACTTACAGCAACAAGCAATACCATTAAAGACACTCTTCACATTATGTCTGTATCAGGATTAGTTTCTAATGACTTTGACAACCTTTTAACCTATTACCACCAACATTATCCTAATATCAATCTGAATATTACTACGGCAACTCATGCCGAAATCGTTAAAAAAATCAGTAATAATCATCCTGCTATTGGCATTACCCTAGAGCCAAAAGGATTCGAAGGCCTTGAGAAACTTTTTTATCTTCCACAGAGATACTCTCTCTATTGCGGAAAATATCATCCGTTATTTAACAAAGAAGTGATTAATAAAAGTGATGTCATTGCACAAGACTATGTCGCTTTTGATAGCGAACAATTAGGATCAGCACTTTCACCGATTGCAATTTTTAGAGATATGGAACACTTTACCGGCAAGCAAGTTGCCATTACCAATAACCTCCAAGAGCTCCAAAGATTAATCATCACCGGATATGGGGTAGGCTGCTTACCAGATAATGCCGCACAAAGTGCTTTAGATCGCTCCCTCATTAGAAAACTCCCTCCTTACCAAGGAGTTGCTGATGTCCCCGTATATCTTATTTGGAATAGACATAGAACACTACGAGCAAGTGAACACGCTTTCTTAGATGCTGCCTCTGTTTCAATCTCTCCTGATTTTCTCCAGCTATCAGCCAATTCACCAACCTCATGATCACCCCAGATTTATTCACTGCTTATCGGTTGATTTCTCCCTCGATATTCGGTAACTTTAGCCCTTCATTCATTGTGAGAACATTATCGTGAGTAATAAAAAAGCATCTATCATTGCTGTTATCGTCGTTATCGTAGGCTTGATCATCTACGATCGTTTTAAACCGCTTTCTGAAGAGAAAATTATTTCTAAACAAGGCATTGCTACGGTTTATTTAGATAATAGCTATAAAAATATCGATTCTACCAGTTCTCCGGAAGGCACTCTTTTAGCGCAACATTCTCAAAGACATGACACAACCGTTGTAATTACCGGCAGTCATTTAACCGATGAAGAACGTGATCTTACATTTGCAGAATATGCGGATTTTCTCCAAGAAAACACACCGAAAGGCAGTACGTTCACGATTTTAAAGATGAATCCCGACAATCAAGAGATTTATTACTCTCTTACAATGCCGGAAAAACCATATTCATGGCAACGCTTGAAGCGAAATAACGGCAAAGTAACGATTATTTCCGTTGTGTCTGATGAGGAAACTCCAAAAATTGATCCGATGACGATCCTGAATGAAGCAGAATTTGATCTTCGATAGAATCTCTCTAAAGATCAATGAGATCACGCATTAAAAAAGAAAAGCTGTTTCCAATATGTTTGGAACAGCTTTTTTTGTATCTATCTTTTTGTATCTGTCTTTTTACATCTCTATTTACGACATCTATAACTATGATGCGGAAATGAATAAAACCTTATTTTGCCTGCAATAACTCCGCAACATTCAATAAGACTAATTCGTTATCATCTGCTTTATTCGGTGCTCGGCTACTAGAAAATGGCAGGTTATTGTCATTTCCTACGATAATCGTTTCAGCATCAACAATATCTACATTTTCAATGGTAAAAAATGGAAATACGAAATTGCCAGAGCTCAGCTCTTTTCTCGCAACTTGATTCGGATCTTGGATATTCAAAAGATCGATATAACCGATTTTTTCTACATTTTGATTCTGATTATCGCCGTTCATTTTGATCTTATAGACACGCTTAATTTCAGGCAAATTCGCCGTATCAAAACAGGTTGGTGTTACGTCGCCTTGACATGCAAATTCAACAACGCCCTCTCCATTATCACGTTCAATAATCAGCGCATATTCATCATCAATCATATTAAAATCGCCAATGGATAGCCCTTTTTTAGCTAAAGGATAATTCCAAAAATTGCCGGTCCAATTTTGATTTTTGACATCAAATTCTAAAATTTGAAGCGCTGAACCATCTGTTCCGACAAGCGCCCCCTCTAAAAGTGGATAGAGTTTTGTGCCATCAGCACTGACCGCCATTCCCTCAAATCCTTTTGATCTCAATACTTCAAATTCACTTTTTTGTGCAGGATTGCCGGGAACGATCATCGTGTAATGATCGGGCGATCGTAATGTGTTTCCTTGAAAACTTGTTTCAAACACATTCACAATCTCGCCATCCATCGTTACTTGCAACAAATATGGTCCAAATTCATCGCCGACCCAGAGATAACCGCCGGCAAATTGAAAGCTTTCAGGATCAAAATCTGCGCCTGTTAAATAGCGCTCTGTAGTTCCTTCATTTTGAATTCTAAAAGGCACTTTTTGCGCAGGATCTTTCAGGAATATTGTGTTTAGTAGCGCAAACGCGTTATTCTCAAAATCAACATCATATTGATTCAAATAGAGCATAAAATCGGATGAATTCGCCTTAGATCCTGCACCATTATCGGTCAGCAACCAATAAGAGCCATCTTCCATTCGTTTAATACCGGAATGCCCTTGTATCGGCTGACCTTCAAAAGGAAGCGATAATCCCGTAGGACGACCTTGCGATGTTCCTTCAACACTTCCTACAACATTATTTCGAATGCCATCTGTAAATTTTCCACTCACTTGCAGATCTTTCGGCGCATCACTCGGTGCTTTAATCATGGTGTTTGCCGGCAAATATGCATGCGCCGATAACGTTGCCGGATATTCTTGATCAGATAATGCAATAGAACTCACTAAAAGTGATGTCACAATCAGACTTCTACGAAACATAATGATTCCCTATTTGTTGGTTTAAGAAGTTTTATCGTACAAATCCTTTTTAACAGCGATATTACAGATCAAAAAATTCCTTCATCGTTCATCCTCCATATTTCACGCAATAAAAAACCCATTATTCTCATAATGGGTTTTGTGATTATCTGTTTTTTATCAATTTTTCGTCAATAGTTTTTCGTAAATGAATCTATTACGAAAGGCGGTGATTAGTACCAACCACCCCAGCCGCCCCATGCGCCTGGTCCATCAAAGAACATTCCATTATCCCAAGCTTCATCACTTGCTTCTGTCCAATCAGCCATTTGTTGTGCTTGAATGGCATTTTGCTCACGATAACTTTTCCACGCTAAGTTATAACATGTTTTAAATGCCGGATTATTCACTGCTCGCTCATATTTTGCTTGGAAAGCTTTTTGCTGCACTTCTGGCAATTGGCTCGAATTTGGCATTTCTTGCATTAAATTTGCTGTTTGCGGATTACATTGACTTGCTAAACTTACTTGCGTATCGAGCATTTGTTGCGCTTTCTCTTGTGCCTGCGCTGCTTTTTGTGCCGGCGTTAATGCACAACCTGCAACAACCCCTAATGCCAAAACAAGTCCTGCAACTTTCATCGTGTTTTTCATATAAATATGTCCTTAGATTTAAAGAGTACAAAATAGTGATAAATTCATAATACTTTATTAACTATACATAAATATATAAACATTTACACTAATGCGGAAAATTATGAATAAGTATCACGCAATCTGCTCATCATAAATTCACTTCTCATAAATCAGATAAAGGGGCACTCATCACTCTAAAACTCTGATATCTCCGCATTCAGGAGAAGTTTTAAGCCGGGATTTTAATTCCTTCTAAAATGATTTTCCAACAATCAAGCGCTAACGCTAATCGCTCTTCATGATCATCGGCTTCTGCAATCCAAAATGCCGATTCAAATAGACTTCCATCTAACATAATTGCTAAAACTCTCGAATTCCCTGGCTTAATAATGCCTTGCTCTATACCACTTTCAATGAGCAAAATATCCGAATCCATACAACGGCGCTGAATGCTCATAAGTTCCGTACCCAATATTGCTTTCGCATCTTTCAATAAAATCTGCTGCACTTCAGGCTCTAATGACTTTTGTAAATATGCGATCCCCCTTTGATAAAGCGCTTTCCACGGATCACTCTCTTTTTGCGCAATCTCTTGAAGGATTTCATCAATCTCCGTATCAATCTGAATCACAACTTCCGCAAAAAGCCCTTTTTTACTTCCAAAATGATGATATAGCGCACCACGAGTTAAACCGACACTTGCCGTAAACTCATCCATTGAAGTCGCTGCATATCCATATTTTCCAAAATATTCTCTTGCAGCTCGCAATAATTTCTCTTGCGTTTCCGCCATCATTTTCGCTCGTTTTGTGGGCTTTTTGATCATAAACAGATCTCTCCTATAAGTATGATTTTTCGGCTATTCTAATTGACAACGATACCCTCTGCAAATACAATTCTTTCGGCATACATGATGTATGCTCATCTCCCTAAAGGATTATCATGGCTTCATATTTACAACTCCTTAAAACTCCCGGAAGTAAAGGATTTGTGCTCGCAGGACTCATTGCAAGAATTCCGGTTTCCATGACAGCAATAGGTATTATTACCATGCTTTCAGAACTTCAACAAAGTTATACACTTGCCGGCGGTGTCGCCGCACTGTTTACGCTCTCATGCGCCATGATCGCACCGCAAGTTGCTAGAGCCGTTGATCGGCACGGACAAAGCAAAGTTCTGCCCTATACAACTGCCATTGCCTTTACCAGTATTCTCGCCCTTCTCGCAGTTGCCTACTTTCAGCTTCCCATTTGGCTTCTCTTTGTTTTCGCCATTACCGGCGGTTTTATGCCAAGTATGTCGGCGATGGTTCGTGCTCGTTGGACAGAAATTTATCGAGGAAAACAGGAACTTCAAACCGCTTACGCCCTAGAAAGCGTCATTGATGAACTCTGCTTTATTGTCGGCCCGCCCGTTTCTGTTGGGCTTTGTGTGGGATTATTCCCGCAAGCAGGACCGTTACTTGCGATGATCTTCTTAGCTGTGGGAATTACCGCTTTTGTGCTTCAAAAGAAAACGGAACCGCCGGTGAAAATCCAAGAGATTAAACCATCTTCCGTGATTCATCTGCCCATTGTAAAACTCTTAGCTTTTTTAATGATTTTCCTCGGCATTATTGTGGGAACCATTGATGTCGCGAGCGTTGCTTTTGCGAAAGCACAAAATATGCCGGCATCTGCAAGCATGATACTCTCCTTCTATGCTATTAGCTCGTGCTTTGCCGGACTTCTCTTTGGTGCGCTTCGGTTCCCATTTTCACTCTCAAAACTGTTGATTATGACGGCAGCTGCCACCATGATTTCAAGCATTCCACTGATCTATGTTTGGAATATCAGCTCGCTCTCCACCGTCGTATTTATCGCCGGTTTCTTCTTCTCGCCGACCATGATTATCGCCATGAGTTTAATTGAAGAAGCCGTTCCTGATGATCAGCTCACAGAAGGTTTAACATGGCTCATTTCAGGGCTTGGAATTGGCGTTGCGCTCGGCGCTGCCATTGCCGGCATTGTGATTGATGAAATGAGCATTAGTGCAGGATTTATGGTAGCCCTTGCCGCAAGCATTATCATCTTCTGCCTCACGTTTTGGGTATATGCCATGACGGAAAACTCAAGGCTCAAATTGACTGTTTAAACGAATATAAAAAAGATAGAAAAGGTTTCATTCAACAATAAAGTCTAATGCATGGCTAGTTCGAATGCTTGCATGCTTCCGAAAATCCCGTGCCAGCAAGCATCATTTTTTTAGGATTTCTATATCCTGAAAATCTCATGATAGAGATATTAATCTTCTTTTAAATTTTCAAAATTCTAAAAGCCACAAAAGAAAAGCGTTTCTGATTAAACACAGAAACGCTTTTTGTATGATTGATAACGCTTATTAAGAAAAGTTGAAGGAACGTAGTTATCTCAGTAAATCTGAATCTAAAAGCTTATGATCTGCGGGCGAGCGTTTGTCCAATGAGTGCAAACTTTCCCTCCCGCCATAAATCAGCTCTTCTTAAATATCATCAAATACAACTTATAACCGAGATTAATAACTATTAATCGATTACTAATTATCGCAACTACTTATCAATCTCTACTAACAGATCATCCGCTTCAACGACATCGCCTTTGACCACAAGGATTCGCTCAATGGCGCCGGTGCTTTCTGCTCGAAGAGTGGTTTCCATCTTCATCGCTTCAAGCGTGACAATGGCGTCGCCCTCTTTCACAATATCGCCGACTTTCACATGGATTGAACCCACAACGCCCGGCATCATTGCCGCAACTTGATATGGATTCCCCTTTTCACGTTTCTCCCTTAATGGTAAGTCTTTTGCAAGCTCATCTTTCAAGATTGAGAATGCGCGAGTTTCTCCATTTAGCTCAAAGAAAACGCTACAATGCCCTGTTTGATCCGGCTGAGAAATTGCTAATAACTTAATTAAAAGCTCTTTTCCAAGATCAAGCTCAATGGCATGGTGCGTATCTTTTTCCGGTCCGTAAAAGAAGATTTTGGACGGAATATTCGACACATTTCCATATTTTTCCTGATGTGCTTTAAAGCCTTTAAACACCGCAGGATACATGAGGTAAGATGCCAAATCCGCATCCGAGATCGTATAACCTAAGAACGCTTCAAGCTCTGCCTTTGTTGCCGCTAAATCTACCGGCGGCAGATGTGCGCCTGGTCTGCCTTCAATGGGTTTTTCATCTTTCAACACTTTCTTGCTGATATCTTCCGGAAATCCGCCTTCAGGAATACCAAGCTCGCCTTTCAGAAGCCCGACAACGGATTGCGGGAACGCAATTTCACGATCAGGATCTAACACATCTTCTGCCGTAATATCTTGCGTGACCATCATCAGTGCCATATCGCCCACAACTTTGGAGCTTGGCGTCACTTTGACGATATCGCCGAGCAACTGATTCACAACCGCATAAGATTCTGAAACCTCTTTCCAACGAGATTCAAGTCCCATTGAGCGAGCTTGTTCACGAAGATTCGTATATTGTCCGCCCGGCATTTCATGATTATACACATCGGAAGTACCGGCACGCATTGTGGCTTCAAAAGGCGCATAGATGGAGCGAACACCTTCAAAATAGGTGGAAATTTCATTCATCGCACCAAGATCAATTTGGGAAGCTCGCTCTGTACCTTTAAGCGCATGAATAATAGAACCCATCGGCGGTTGGCTCGTTAAGCCCGATAAACTATCCATCGCCGTATCCACAATATCGACGCCGGCTTCAATCGCCGCTAAGACCGTTGCCGCTGAAATGCCGGAAGTATCGTGTGTGTGGAAATGAATCGGTAAACCGACTTCCTCTTTCAACGCTTTCACAAGCGCTCTTGCCGCTTCAGGACGACAAACGCCGGACATATCTTTAATGCCGATAATATGTGCGCCAGCATTTGCAAGCTGTTTCGCAAGTTTTACATAGTAGCTTAATTGATATTTCGGGCGTTTCGCATCGAAAATATCTGCTGTATAACAGATTGTGCCTTCACAAAGTTTATTCGCTTCCAAAACGCTATCAATGGAAACGCGCATATTGTCCATAATGTTGAGCGAATCGAATACCCTAAAGAGATCAATGCCTTTTTCCGCTGCTTGCTTCACAAAATATTGAATCACATTATCAGGATAACTTGTATAACCTACGCCATTTACGCCACGAAGCAGCATTTGAAACAGCGTTCCCGGAATCATCTGACGCAGTTTCACTAAACGTTCCCACGGATCTTCATTTAAGAAGCGCATGGAAACGTCAAATGTCGCACCGCCCCAACATTCAATGGAGAATAACTCCGGCATTAATGCTTCATAATATGGTGCAATTTGCCATAAATCGTGTGAACGCATTCTGGTTGCGAAGAGCGATTGATGCGCATCTCGCATCGTAGTATCTGTAATCAGAACTTCTTTCTGATCTTTTACCCAATTGGCGAACTTTTCTGGCCCTAACTCCAGTAATCTTGTTCTTGATCCGATAATTTCTTTTTTACCGTTTTCTTTGTAGTCTTTTTGGAGCTTTGGCAATACCGGCGTAATGATGTGTTTTGGAAGATCTCGACCTTCCAATTCCGGATTACCATTCACGGCAACATCGCCTAAGAACTTCAAAATCAAGTTCGAGCGATCTTGTCGTTCTTTCAAATGGAAAAGATCAGGATGTTGATCAATAAACTTCGTTGTGTAATCGCCGGCAATAAATTTCGGATTATTAATCACATTTTCCACAAACGAAAGGTTCGTAGAAACGCCACGAATTCTAAACTCACGAAGCGCACGATCCATGCGATCAATGGCTTCAATCGGCGTATTTCCCCATGTTGTCACTTTCACAAGCAGTGAATCATAATAAGGCGAAATCACAGCGCCGGAATAAGCCGTTCCACCATCTAAACGAATCCCAAAGCCCGCAGGAGAACGATACGCAATAATCGTGCCTGTTCCCGGCAAGAAGTTATTCGCCGGATCTTCTGTGGTGACTCGGCATTGAAGCGCACTGCCTTTCAGCTTGATATTCTCTTGCGTGGGAACTTCTGCAGAAGCTGTACCGATCTCCCCACCGCCGGCAATTTGAATTTGCGCTTTGACAATATCAATGCCCGTGACTTCTTCTGTAACCGTATGTTCTACCTGAATACGAGGATTCACTTCGATAAAGTAGAACTTGCCGGTGCTTGCATCCATGAGGAATTCCACCGTTCCGGCATTACTATATTTTACCGCTCTTCCAAGTTTTAGCGCGCTTTCACAAATCTCTTCACGCATTGCTTGCGAAAGATATGGCGCCGGTGCACGTTCAACCACCTTTTGATGACGACGCTGAACAGAGCAATCTCGCTCCCAAAGATGCACGATATTGCCGTGATTATCGCCAAGTAACTGTACTTCGACGTGACGCGCTTCTTCGATGAGCTTTTCAAAGTACACTTCATCATTGCCAAATGCCGCCAACGATTCCCCGCGAGCTTCTCGCACAGAACCCATTAATTGCGACTCATTATAAATCGCACGCATTCCACGGCCACCGCCGCCCCAGCTAGCTTTCAGCATCACAGGATAACCAATTTCAAGCGCAATCTTTTTGATCGCTTCTTCATCCCTTGGAAGCGGATCTGATGCTGGCATTACCGGAACGCCGGCAGCCATTGCCGCATTTCTTGCCGCAACTTTATTTCCAAGGGTATTGAGCACCTCAAATGAAGGCCCAATAAAGATAATGCCATTCTCGGCACATGCTTTAGCAAAATCCGGATTTTCCGCCAAGAAACCATATCCAGGATGGATCGCATCGGCATTGGTTTCTTTCGCAATTCGGATAATATCATCAATATCTAAGTAGGCTTCAAGTGGCTGCTTACCTCGCCCAACAACATAACTCTCATCGGCATTAAAACGATGCGCAGATCGTCTATCTTGTTCTGCATAAATTCCTACAGTGTTAATGCCAAGCTCTGCAGCTGCCCTGATAATACGGATCGCAATCTCCGAACGGTTCGCTACTAGAATTTTTTTGATCTGTTTTTCTGATGAATCTAAAGACATGAATCTTCCTCCGTCAATGATATTTATTATTAAAATTATTCAGTCGAGTTTCCGTGAATGTTCATCACTAAAACTACACAAACACTACAACCATACAACAAGCAAACTGAGATTCATAATCTTTTATTTAAAATATTTTTTTAAATCAATTCCTCTAGAACAACATAAATATAAACCAGAAGAGGCCGCAAAATCCTCTTCGACTTTGCGGCCTCTTTTTTAAGTAAGAACCTGAACTATTTTACAATATAAGCAATGGCAATATTATGCTTCTTTCGGTTGCTTTATATAGGCTATCGGCTCACGATTAACAACTTCTTTTTGTGTCAATGCGCTCACAATAACTAATGTAATAATATTAAGAATAACTGCAATAATACCAGGATTAATCGCATACACACTGATTTTCCCAAAATACATAATGAATACAGCAATAATACCCACGATAATTCCCGCCGCAATTCCTTTTGCTGTAGCACGCTTAAAGAAGATAATGGCAAATATTCCTGGGACAATTTGGCTAAATCCACCATAAGCTGTGCTAATGAGATTTAACATTAAGCTGGGAAGTGCAACCGTAATAATCATTGAAATGACGAGATAGATCAGAACACTTGTTTGGGAATAACGTCGTTGCGATTTTTCCGGTACATTAGGAATAATATTGCGCACAATTAAACCAGCTACAGCAAGTGAAATGACCGACAATAGCAAGAATCCAGACAACGCTGCGCCCGCGGCAATAAATCCAATCACCCAAGACGGTAGCAAATCTATCGCCGTTACAATAAACGTATGATTAGGCTTATCTCCTAAATTTGGCAAATAGATCATTGCATAATATGAGGTAGCAATTAAGAAAGGGAACATCAACATATATAACGGCATATAACGTTGCGCTTTTTGAATCGTCTTCTCTGATTTACTCGTAAAGACAACTGTAATTAAATGCGGTAAGCAGTAGAAAGTGATCGATTGCAATATGATCGTCGAAATAGCAAAGTTAATCTCTGAACTGCTTTGGAATTTTAAAATCGCTCCTTTCTCTCTTGCGCCTAAGAATAGAGGCTCAATACCACCCATCTTCTTATATACGGCAATCCCAACTACAACAATGGCTGCAAAAAGAATAATATCTTTAAAAATTGAGATAAGAGCGGGTGAACGAACTCCTGAAACAGAGATATAAATATAAGCAATCGCACCAGCGATAATCACCGCAATATAAGGCGGAAGATCATAACCTAATGCATTTAATGTCACAATTAACCCTTCAAATTGAAGTTGTGCCCAAGGAATTAAGAACATTAATAAAACTAGAGCAACCACAAGCTCTAATTTACGACTAGCAAAATGCACCTTAAAGATATCAGCAGCAGTTAAAGCCTGATATTGATTTCCCGCACGCCAAATTAATGGTGAGATAAAATAGCCAAAGGAGTATGACAAAACAATATAGGCTAAAAACCAAATCCCATAGCTAAATCCCCCCGCAAAAACACCTCCAGGGAATCCTATGATTGTGCCGATACCATAAATCTCTCCTACGGCTAGAAAAAAGAGAATCATTACACTAAACGAACGCCCACCAACCAAGTAATCTCCAACGCTCTGTTTATTCGATTGCCGACCCGCATAAAATGCAATACCAATGGTGAAGAGAATAATGGTTGCAAAAATAATAATAGATATAGACATAGTTATTTCCCCTCTTCCACAGCATCATCTCGGTCAAACAGTATCCAAGCGAGCGACAAACAAGCCGTCGTTAAGAAAAACCAGAGAAATATCCAAAAATAGAGAATGGGAAACCCAAAAACCAATTGCTCCGAATACTTAAAAAAATAAATACCACTAAAAATTCCTATATAAGGAACCAACACACTTAGAACAAAGCTATAAATCTTTTTTTTAGCCATACCGATCCTCCTGGAAAGTTTTGCATCTAGATAGATACAGTTGTCATTATTATTTTTTAATATTATTTAATTACACAACAAAACTGGACTGACCAATTTCAACTTCATATTTCATTAATTTTGGCTTTCTGTCAAATTATCTTGCAATAAAATAGCCCTAGATAATTCGCCAAAAAAATATTCATAAATCCTCTATGCAACCTAGGAGATGAAGACCCTTTGAAAGTGAATTCGTACTTATTCATTTATACTTCCTTCAATATCAAAATTGTCATATATAATATCTGACAATATTTGCCCTCTTTCAGATCTTTTACTAGATATCACGACATATTAAAATTGAGAAATTAAGTACCTATGAATCTATTTGATGCAACAAAAGAACAAAAGCTCTATCAACAAATTGCCAGTAAAATCGCTCAACAGATTCAGCAAAAAGAATATCTGCCTGGAGAACGATTACCCTCTGAAAGAGCTTTAGCGGATCAATACTCCATCAGTAGAGCTACCGTTCGTGAAGCTGTAATTGCTTTAGAGATTCTTGGATATGTCGAGATTAAAATGGGAGCTGGTATCTATGTCGTAAATGCAAATCCAATACAAGATATTAATATCGAAAACTCTACCCAACATGAAGTCACTCCAAATGAATTAATCGATATCAGACTTCTCGTGGAGCCTGAATTTGCAGCTCTTGCCGCAAAAAATGCATCTCCCAAAGATATAGAATCATTTAAGTCACTACAAGCCACCGCTGAGAAAATTAGTGACTTAAATGATCACTATTATTTTGATAAAAAGTTTCATCTTCTCATTGCTGAAGCAACAAAAAATCCCTTAGCAAAAAATATTATGCAAGAAATTTGGCAAACTGCTGAACAGAGTGTCATACCGCAAAATTTCAATAAGCATTTCGTTACTAAAAAGTTCTGGGATATCTCTCTTCAGGAACATAAAGCTGTGATCAATGCGATTATTAAAGGTGATGAAAAACTAGCCGAGCAGACAATGTATCACCATCTAGTCGGCGTTTTGCTTCGTCTTAGCTAATTTCTTAAAACAAAAGTTGATTATTTTCAAAATTCTTGCAACCATCATATTGGTCTGACCAAATTTGGAATTGATGGATATGGAGAAAATAATGATGAAAAGAAATGGCGGAAAAATTCTAATGCAGCAACTCGCTAACCATGGCGTAAAACGTATTTTCATGGTTCCTGGTGAAAGCTACCTTCCTTGCATTGATGCTCTGAATGATTTTAAGCAAATTAAACCCATTGTGTGCCGTCAAGAAAGTGGCGCTGCCTATATGGCGGAAGCATATGGAAAACTAACAGGAGAACCTGGTATCTGCTTCGTCACTCGCGGACCTGGAGCCACCAATGCTAGTATTGGTGTTCATACTGCTTTTCAAGACTCAACCCCTATGATTCTTTTTGTTGGACAAGTTGGAAACGATATTTATGACAAAGAAGCCTTCCAAGAAATTGATTATGTCAGCATGTTTTCCAAAGTCGCAAAATGGGTAGTACAGATCAATCAAACAGAACGAATTCCGGAGTATATTTCTCGCGCTTTCAATATTGCAACGAGCGGCCGCCCAGGTCCTGTGGTCATTGCGCTTCCTGAAGATGTACTGTGGGGCGAAGCGGAAGTGAAAGATATTCCCAAATATACTCCTGTAAAATCCTATCCACATCCTGAAGATCTTGAGAATCTCCAAACGTTGATTGAGAATGCCCAAAAGCCTCTACTTGTTGTAGGAGGTAGCCGTTGGTCAGAAGAGGCTGTTCAAGATATTCAAAACTTCTCCGAAAAATTTCAGATTCCTGTAGCCTGCTCTTGGCGTCGTCTTGAGTGCTTTGACCATCATCACCCTAATTTTTCCGGTCATATGGGCTGGGGAATGACGGATTCATTACGACAAAACATTAAAGATGCAGATCTTATTATTGCTCTTGGCACAAGACTTGGTGAAGAAACAACAGAGATTTATACAGCGATAGAAAGTCCTACTCCAACACAAAAACTAGTCCATATTCATCCATCTCCAAGTGAACTCAATAGTGTCTTTAATGCTGAAGTATCTATTGCTTCCTCCGTCAAAGATTTTGCAAATGCCACTAAAACCATGAGTCCTTCCAAAGAGCTTTCACGCAAAGCCTGGGTAGAAAAACTCAGAAATGAACACCTCAACTCCCTTGTTCCTCTACCAAGTAACGGAAATCTCAGTTTAGATACTCTATCTGCTCAAATGAATGAGTTATTGCCTGAAGATTTCTGCATCACAGTAGGTGCTGGGAATTATGCGCTCTATCCACATAAATATATAAAATTTAATGGCCTTACGTCTAGCCTTGCCCCTACTGTTGGTTCTATGGGATATGGCTTACCTGCAGCTATTTCTTGTAAACTTGAGCATCCTGATAAAACTGTTGTGTGCTATGCCGGCGATGGTTGCTTTCAAATGAACTTACAAGAACTTGGCGTTGCACTGCAATACGATTTGGGAATTGTCATTTTAGTTTTCAATAATGGAATCTGGGGAACCATTCGTTCTCATCAAGAACGTGAATTTCCTGGCAGAACCATTGCCCTTAATTTTGTGAATCCTAGCTTTACAACCCTTTGTGAAAGCTATGAAGGTTACGGCGAAGTCGTCGATAGAACGGAAGACTTTAAAGACGCTTTCAATCGAGCTTTAGAATTTGCCAATACTCATCATCGCCCAGCGCTGCTAGAAATTCGTTACGACTCTAACAACATTGCTCCCGGAGAAACATTGATGGCTATTCGCGAAAAATCTCTAGGTGCTCAAAAAGCATAAACCGGTTTCATTTTCCATAACCTCCATTCCTAATATTATGGAAGATGATTTAAAAGCGAGATAACAGATGTTATCTCGCTTTTTTTTGATATTTGAGTGGATATTTTGAAAAATTCTACTTCAGAGTCAGCGCAAAATCCACCGCTTTCATTGCATGAATATAAGTAGTATCAAAAGTGGGAATTGAAAATTCAACATCGCCGATTAACATTGTGATCTCTGTACAACCCAAAATCACGCCCTTCGCTCCTTGCTCAATCGCTTTCTCAACTATCTTGCAATACCGCTCTTTCGATTCCTCTGAAACAATGCCTAAACAGAGCTCTTGATAGATAATATCGTGAACGGTTTTTCGATCTTCTTCACTTGGAATCATCACATGAATGTCTCGATCTTGAAGCCGAGATTTATAAAAATCTTGCTCCATTGTAAATGCCGTTCCGAGCAATAAAACTGTATCAATTCCCTCTGCTAAAATCGCATCCGCAGTAGCATCAGCAATATGAATAAAAGGAATCGTGATGTTCGTTTCAATCTCTTTCGTGAGTTTATGCATCGTATTCGTGCAGAGAAGCACGCAATCTGCGCCACCAAGTTCAAGTTCTTTGGCAACTTCTGCTAAATATTGCCCTGCCTTTTCCCATTCGCCGTGACGTTGCATGGTTTCAATCTCTGCAAAATCCACGCTATTAATTAACGTCTTTGCCGAATGTAATCCACCTAATCGCTTCTGAACTTCCCGATTAATCCAATTAAAATAGAGCGCCGTTGATTCCCAACTCATTCCACCAATTAAGCCGATTTTTTTCATTCCATATTCCTCCATCAAAAGTATTCAACAATGATTTTCCACAAGATAAAAAAAATGATCCGTATTCAATAATCAACATTAAATACTTTCCTGTTTTCGTTTTTTTATATTTTCATTGTTATAAAAATATCAAGATTGATGATTAAAAGTAATAGAGAAAATGATAATTAAGAAAATATATTTTCTTCCTAAAAATCTCCCTGAAATAGGTAATAAAAAAGCCGTAAAACCTTTCGATTTTACAGCTTGTAATCACTCGATCATTCTACCAATCAGATGGCTCGTAATTGAGATCTTCAAAGAGTTTATCTTTCTCTTTTTTCGTTAAGTAGCGCCATTCGCCACTCGGCATTCTTCCTAACTCGATATTCATAATGCGTAATCTTTTCAGGTCTGTGACAACATAGCCCATTGTTTCCGTCATTCGGCGAATTTGGCGGTTTAAGCCTTGCATTAAAATGATATTAAATTGATGGCTCGATAATTGTGTCACTTTACAAGGAAGCGTTGTCGTGCCGAGAATATTCACGCCGGAAGACATTTTTTGGATAAATTCTTCTGTAATCGGACGATCAACCGTTACGATATATTCTTTTTCATGCTTATTTTCAGAACGAAGAATTTCATTAACGATATCGCCGTCATCCGTCATCAAAATTAAGCCTTCAGAATCTTTATCTAAACGCCCAACGTGGAAAATTCGGGTTGGATAACCCATGAAATCCACGATATTTCCCTTCACGCCTTTTTCTGTCGTGCTCGTAATACCAACCGGTTTGTTGAGGGCAATATAGACATAACTCTGCGCACTCGCGCCTTGAATCAACGCGCCATCAACCATCACTTTATCGCCACGTTGAACCTGATCCCCAATTTTCGCTTTTCTGCCATTAATTTTCACTCGGCCAGCTTCGATCAACTTATCCGCACCACGTCTTGATGCTCTGCCTGAATCACTTATAAACTTATTTAATCGCATACTACTCATATTTCGGACCCTTTCTCACTTGCGATATTTCTCATATCAATGCTGAATTTTAGTAGCTCATTTTAAACGTTTCATCCACCAAATCAAATTGCCGGCGACCTTCGAGCGTTTCTCTTAATCTTTCTTTAAATCAGGAATAATATCCCGAGCAAGTTTCGATAACGGCTTCTCTAAAAGCTCTTCATCAGAGCCATTAAAGCCGTATAGAAGTTCCCTCAACTCTCCACGATTTAATTGAATCTTTGCATCATTTAACGCTTTATTCATGCCATTTAAATAAGCCTCATTATCTAAGCGTTGAGCTTGCAATAATCTTTGAAAAATTCATTTATTACCAAAATAATAGATGTTTGATTTTTATCAAGACCCCGATAATACCCACCATTTAATACTATTTCTAGATCTGAAGAGGCTAATTTTTAGAGATTTTGAAAAGATATCCAACTAGGATTTATTTTGAATTTAAAAAATACCTAACAAAAACGAAATATATTCTCCCTTCTTCACTTTTTAAATCCTGACTAATGATATGATTGGGAGATCAAAATAAATAACTCTTCTGGTATTTTAAATTCCATCATCTCTCAATTTAAAACATTATGTTCGATTTCATTATTAAAAAAATATTATTTAAAAGAAAAACTGGTACTTTCATAGCATTCTTATGGTTAATAATTTCATTTTATATTGAATATAAAAATCAGAGTTCTCCCCTAGCTCAAAATATATTTTCATCATCTGGAGCAATTTTTACCATAGTTGGATTATTCCTAACTATTAAAGCGACTACTATTTTTCATATAAACACTATAAAAAATAAGTTTGAAAAAGTTGATGGTAAACCAGTTACCTTTAGCAAAGGTTTTACCGAGGACGTAATGAAAGAGTATATTAAACCAATAGAAAAAGATGAGGTTTGGGGTTTTTCTTTAATAGTCACAGGAACTCTTATATGGGGGTACGGTTCATTTTTATTCATTATTTTTAGTACAACTATTGATTGTGTGATTTCACGCTTAACATCTTAAAGTCAAGATAAATAGCGCTCGGACAGTTACAATACCTTCCCAAGATAATCAACCCCGCATTTATTTGAAAAATAATAAAAAAACATTGTTTACAACCATTGATCTGTTTAATTGAGAACAAGAATAATATGCTTAGAGAAATATACGAATTACTTAAAATTGAAGGGTCTTTATTTGTTCTATTTATAATTTCATCAATCTTTAATTTTGAAACTTTTAGTCAAATAACTGCTTCTTTATTTGTATTAATTCCAATCATATATATCGGTTATAAACTCATAATGAGCATACTTAGCCAAAAACTATTTAATGATAGACAAGATTATTTTTTGAATATCATAGAAAAACATGTACCCGTTTTATATAGAAAAAAACAATTATCAATCAGAAGAAACGATTATGGTTTGCTCGATGTTACATGGTGGCGCAAAGAAAAGATAAAATTATTGTCATATTTAAACAATCAACATAACCTAAAACTAAATGATCAAGATTACCTAAATCTAATAGATTATGCTGTTGATAATTATATTGAAGAAAATCAGACTCTAAATCAAGTTCCAACTAATCCCTATGAATATGAAGAATACTGCGCTAATTTATTGAATAAAAATGAATGGGTTACAGAAACAACGAAAAAAAGCGGTGATCATGGAGTTGATGTGATTGCTATGATAGATAGTAAACGCATTGCTATACAATGCAAATTATATAATTCAAATGTTGGTAATAAAGCCGTTCAAGAAGTTGTAACAGGCATGAAATATTGGGACGCCACTATTGCGGTAGTAGTAACTAATTCCAAGTATACAAAGCCTGCTATAGATATAGCGCGTGTCCATAATGTTTATTTGCTACATCATGATGATTTGCATGAATTAGATATTATACTTCGTAATCCCCCAGTCTACTTATCATAAACAGCATGATTCAAAAGTAGACTACACCGACAAAAATTGTTTAGATTTAGGATTCATAAAAAAGCTGATTTATTGCGCCAAACGCTTTAAAAGCACTAAACCTGATTTTTAAACCCTCTTTTGTTTAAATATTCCCCAATCCCTACTTTACCCTATCTTCCGCTCAGGTTTATGGGCTTCAGTAATTACCTAATCTGTTCTTCATATTTTAAGTTACTAGCTTTAAGATTATTCATTGTATTGCTCCATTTTTAGGGATCTATAATTGATTCATTGAATTATTCAACTCCTTATCATCCTTCCATAAATAATATCTCCGGCAATTAAAACCCACAAAGTTAACATTCGTTATCTCTTTTTATTGACTTCATCAAACACCTATTTTATGATCTGCTTTATGAAAGTTAACTATTGTTTACTTCAACAACATACTTAGTAGGAAACAGAAAGATGACAGATAAAAGAAGACCGATTAAAAGCCGTTCGAATCCTTTGATGATTCGCCTTGCGAAAGCATTATCGAATAAGAATATTACGCCGAATCAAATTTCGCTCTTTAGTATTGTGCCGGCATTTATGGCGATGATTGCGCTGGCGCTGTGGCAAGTTCCGGCATCTATTTATGGACAGATTGCGCTGTTAAGTATTGTGTTTATCGGCATTCAACTGCGTTTACTCTGCAACTTGATTGATGGAATGGTGGCGATTGAAGGCGGAAAAGTCACGCCGGCGGGAGAGCTTTTTAATGAAGTGCCAGATCGTGTGAGCGATACTTTTTTCTTTGTCGGATTAGGATTAAGCTTGATTCCGCCCTTTAGTTTAGATACTTCTTACGGACTTTCTTTGGGATTATTAGCTTCGCTCTTTTCGGCATTTACGGCATATATTCGTGTATTAGGCGTTTCTATGGGATCGCCGGCATATTTTTCAGGTCCATTTGCCAAGCAACATCGAATGGCGGTAATGAATCTTGCAATTGTCGCAACGATGATTGGGCTGTTCTTTGATTTCGGTTCGGAGTTTTTATGGACAGCGATGATTATCATTATTATCGGCAGTTTTATCACAGCGCTCAGACGTTTAATGCAGATTTATCAGTTCAAAAATTTAGAAGCGCAGAAACATTTAGAAACCGTTTTAGAAGCAAAAAATGATTCCGAAGTTTAGATACCAAAACTCAACCCAAAAACTAGAAACTTGAAACTCGGAACGCCCTGATATTCATCATGCCAATCTATCAATACCCAAATAAAACATTAATAAAATATCAATGAGATAAGATTATCCTAAATAAGATACAAACGTAGTATGATTCTACAAGTACCCGAAATCGTTACGAAAATTCCTTGAACGATACTAGATTCCAAAGGACATTTAAGATGTTAAATATTCCAAGCCATGCGTTAACAATGAGCCTTTCGCTCTTTGCCATTTTGCTGATTGCGAGCATTATTGTGTTTATCAAAATCAAGAAACATCCCGAAAAGGATTACCGAGAATTGATGCTCAGAACGCGCTCTTGGTGGTGGATGATTATCATTATTTTAGGTGCGCTCTATTTTGGCGCTAAAACTACGACCATTCTGTTTGCTTTTATTAGCTTCCTTGCGCTGAAAGAATTCTACTCCATTACGCCCCTTCGCGCGGTAGATCGCCGGTTAGTCTTTTGGGCATATTTGGCCATTCCGCTTCAATATTACTTTGCGTATATTCAGTGGTACGGCATGTTTATCATCTTTATTCCTGTATATATGTTCCTTTTTTTACCGCTTCGTTCTGTGATTATCGGCGAAACCACCGGCTTTATTCGTGCAAATGCCATTATTCAATGGAGCTTAATGCTCTGCGTTTTCGCCTTTAGCCATATTGCCTATTTAGCGAATATTGATCGAGTGAATGTGAATGCCGGCTTTTCTGGGCTTGTAATCTACCTTCTGTTTATGACGCAATTTAATGATGTGAGCCAATATGTTTCCGGAAAATGCTTTGGGAAACGGAAAATTATTCCAAAGGTAAGCCCAAATAAAACATGGGGCGGATTTATCGGCGGGTTTATTGTCACAACCATTCTTTCGGCATTTTTAGCGCCTTATTTAACGATTCTGACGATGACACAAGGGATTTTCGCCGGCATGATTATCGCAGTTTCCGGCTTTATCGGCGATGTGGTGCTCTCTTCTGTGAAGCGAGATTTACAAATTAAAGATAGCGGAACGTTGATTCCGGGACATGGCGGAATTTTAGATCGCGTGGATAGTTTGATCTATGCAACGCCGGTATTCTTCCACTATTTCTACTATGTTACGGGCGCTTAAATCATGACAAAATCTTCGCAGAAAAAACATCAAATCAAATGGTTGAAGCTTCTCTTTTTCGCATTCATTGTGAAGCCTTTGGTGCTGATTGGACTTGGGTTAAATATCCTTCATCGCCCAAAATTGCCGAGAAAAGGCGCGGCTGTCATTGTGGCAAATCATACAAGCCATTTAGATACGTTAGTATTAATGAGCCTTTATCCGCTTTCAACGCTCAATCAAATCCGCCCTGTTGCAGCGGCGGATTATTTTATGAAAAATCGTTATATGCGCTGGTTTTCAACCCATTGTATTGATATTATCCCGATCGATCGCAAAGCCATGAAAACGCCGGATGCGCTCTTTGCACAGTGTTACGAAGCGTTGGAGAATGAAGAGATTTTAATTATCTTCCCAGAAGGCACAAGATCCCTAACAGAAGAGCGAGATTTTAAACTCAAACGTGGCATTCATATCCTGATTTCTAAATATCCTGAAATTCCCGTAACGCCGGTCATTTTAAGAGGATTAGGAAAAGCGCTCCCAAAAGGCGAAGCGCTTTTTGTACCATTTAATTGCGATGTGATTATCGGCGATCCTCTGCCTTATCAAGAGGATGCGAAAGCTTATCTACAAACATTAGAAACGGAATATCATGATCTTCTGTCGCAATCATTTAGTCATCCAAGCCAAGATATTTAATAATCAAAATCCATCATAAACTTGAGAACTTTACAGAAATAAAATCAGATAGAGCGCTAATAAAAACACCCCAACTCCGACCAAGAGATTCGTGATGACATACGTTCTAATCACCGCAAAAGGTTTTTTCTGCTGAATCAAAACACAAAACAGATAATGCAACCAAGCGCCGATAGCACTCTAAAAACACACGCAATGCCATCCCATATTAATTCTAATAACTCTCTCTTTTATCTATTATTTAAAATAAATCATCATCATTTTATTTTAAAACTTATTAAAACCATGCCATGACAATTTCGCCATCAATAAAAGTAAATACGGGCGTGTAAACAATGGTTGTTCCTCTTACCGTATTCTTCCAACGCAAAGGGGATATTGCAGGATAATTTTTTCAGTTTAAAAAAAATAATTTTCCATCGGCATAAATTTCTAAATCATAATCATCTATCGATAACGGCTCTGCTTCATAGACATTCGGGTTCAAATTAAAGTAACGCTCAAATGTATCTTCAAAACTGAACTCAAATTGCAGTTCCGCATTGCTATCGCCATAATGCTTCGCCATATCTGAAACGCCGGGTTCTACTAATTTTCGTACAGCTTTCTTATCTTTATCTGCAACTGCTTTTAGGATCTCTTGATATTTATCCCAGAGCATTTTTTTATTTTCCCGCGTATCTTCAAATGCCGTAGATTCATTAACCCAACTGAAAGGTTGATGATGATTTACGGTAAATTCTCGCATTGCTAAAGCCCTTTGGACTGGCTCTTTATTTGCATCAAGACCATCTTTCAACCAAACAAGATTAATTTTCTGTGAAACTAAATTTATATCAAGCTCACTATTAGATTCCTCTATACTTAACTAATAAGGAAAAATAGATTCCGAATGCTCTAATTTAGGTTGATAGCTATAACGAATATTACTTACAATTTTATTTTCGATAGTTTCTTCTATTTCATTTTTAATTGTTGCGATAATATCTACTTCGCAATAACCTTGATCAATTTTTGAACTAGGAATATATTCTGCAACATTAATAGCACTTATTGATAATTCATTATCCCCTTGATTTAAATATTGAGTAACATCTTGTCCAAAACTTGTACTGGTCACGCTGCAGTGGACACTTTCACTTTATAATTTTCATAATCAACGGGACTCATGTTCCCATTGTAACTATGAAGCCGCTTTAAATTGTAATATCTCATATAAGCTGCAATGCCATTTTTCATGGCTTCCGGCGATAACAACTTCTGTTTGTACAACCAATCATGTTTTAAACTTCCAAAAAATCTCTCAATAACAGCATTATCCCAGCAAGCTCCTGTGCTACCCATCGATTGAATAAATCCCTTTTCTGATAAAAACTTCTTTAACTGATTACTACTATATTGAGAACCCCTATCGCTATGAAAAACAACTTTTTTCGGGCAGTTTCTTAGCGTATAAGCCTGCTGTAATGACCGTTCAACTAGATCGGTTGTCATCATTTTTGAATAATCCCAACCAAGAATTCTTCGAGAATAGAGATCCATCACAACACTCAAATAGTACCATCCATCAAGGGTTTTTAGGTAAGTGATGTCACCAACCCAGATCTTATTTTTACTCACAGGATCAAAATTCATTCTAACTAAATTTGGTGCATATTTAGGCTGATCATTATCTGCTCTTTTCAATCGATATCGTATCCTTTGTTTTACTTGTAGATTGAGACTCCGCATCAAGTATCTTACTTTACGCCGACCTACGGTAAATCCTTCTGCCCGCAAGGACTCCATCAATGTTCTTGAGCCTAAACTTTCACGGCTTTCATTAAATAAAGACTTCATTCGAGATTTTAGTCGAAATTCAGATTTATTGATCTTGACCTTTGGTCGACCAAGCCAAGCATAATAGCCTGATCGACTTACTTTGAGTGTTTTACAACACAAAATTTTGGGATAGCCTTCTTCCGTTATTTTCTGAATCATTTGAAAATTTATTTCATTTCCTTTGCGAAGAAAGCTGAAGCCTTTTTTAGGATTTCTTTTTCCATCTTTAAAGTTCTATTTTCAGCTCGTAACTTGATCAACTCAGCTCTTTCATCAAAAGTTAAGCCCCCATCTTTGCTTTTTTCAACAGATTGTTTCCATTTATAGATAAGATTTGGATGAACATTAAGGGCTTTAGCAGCATCTGCCACGCTGTAGCCTTGATCGGTTACTAGAGCGACAGCATCATTTTTAAACTCAGGGGAATAGTTCGTATATTTTCTTTTTTTATTCATAATAACTCCAATAATCAACAGGATATATTATCCTCTATTAGAGTGTCCACTTTTATGAGACCAGAACAACTAACTTGCTCAGGAATGATTACACTATCTTGAGTATTATGAATAAGCACACCATTAATTTTCACTGCACACGAGATATAATTTGCCTTAAATCGCAATTGATAGCGTGTTTCAAGATCTTCATTCTCTTGCGCTTGTACCAAGCCCATGATGAAACTTACGAGCAATATCAGCCCGACTTTCAAGTATTTTCTCATATTTTCTCCTTAGTCAGCTCTTATTCCGGCTGAATAGCACCCCCAAAAAATTAAGTATATGTTTTAACATGTTTTGATTAATTTTAATATGTTATGAGATATTTAAATTCCTTGTTTTTTTGATTTAAAAACCTTTCAACGTAGATTCAGATAATAAATAGAATAATTCATGATTTTTCAGCCTGAATCAGCCACAATAGATTTTTCGTTATCATCATTAACCAATTATTCTATAGCTCAATAAGGGCTCAACTATGGCTCAAAAAAATCATCTGTTTCGCTTTGAATCTCACAAACAAGATCGGGAAACGCTACATGGAGAAACTCGGTTAGACCGGCATTATCCTTTCTCGAAAGATAATCGCTTAACAGTGATGGTTTGGAATATTTACAAACAGCAGAAATTAAATTGGTTATCGATTTTAAATGAATATGGGAAAGATCGGGATTTGATTCTGCTTCAAGAAGCGAAGGCTTCTGAGGAATTGATCCAGTTTTCTCGGGAGTATTTTTTGGTCGGCGATCAAGTGCCGGCAATTGAGATTACGAAAGATTCTTACGGCGTCATGACATTGGCTTCGAGCTATCCGATCTATTCTCGCCCTTTTCGCACCGCCGAACCCTTTTTGCGTTTAGCCAAATCAGCACTGATCACAATTTATCCGCTCTATGATAAACGCTTATTAATGGTGGTAAATGTGCATTCCGTGAATTTTAGTTTAGGTGTGAAGATTTACCAAGAACAGATTCAATCCATCGCCGAACATGTAATGAATCATAATGGACCCGTGATTTTTGCCGGAGATTTCAACACATGGAGCCGAAAACGCCGGCATTTACTCTTTCTATTTACGCGCAGAATGGGTTTGAAATCTGTGGCTTTTGATGATGATCAGCGAAAATCTGTCTTTAATTCTCCGCTCGATTTTGTCTTTTATCGAGGATTAATTTTAGAGAAAAGTGAAGTACTCACAACCGACGCTTCCGATCATAATCCGATGTTGGTGGATTTTAGAATTCAATAAAAGCTACAACCTGCGGGCGAGCAATCTATAAAAGCATGCAAACATTCTCTCCCGCCATGAATCAGCTCTGTTTAAGAACATTTAAATATATACAATCAATCCACTTTTTCTGTGATAAACAGCGTATCGACTTTCTCTAAACGTTCGATTAATCCTGCGTAATCATTTGCTCGAACGCTTAATGTCATTTCACAATTCACGCCGTAATTTTCAGACACTTTTTTCGCATTGAAATCATTAATGACATGATTCACATCATTCGTTGCCGGATAATCAAATGTGAAGCTGACGTTTAAACCGATGGTTCTTGTGACAATATTGGCTTTTTCAAGGGCATTTCTTGCGCCTTCTTGATATGCTGAAACAAGTCCGCCTGTGCCAAGTTTAATGCCACCGAAATAACGCACAACCATGACTAAAACATTGGTTAATTCTAAAGAACGAATCTGCCCTAAAATCGGTCTGCCGGCAGAGCCCGAAGGTTCGCCATCATCATTCGCTCTGTAATGCTCATATTTATCGCCAAGCACATATGCATAACAAACATGGCGAGAATCGTTATAACGCTTTCGGTATTCATCCAAAATCGTATCAATTTCAGCTTCTGAAGTTACAGGAACGGCAAACGTGATAAATCGGCTACGAGATATCACAAATTCATCTTCACTAAGAGCGGTTATTGTTTTGTATTGATCACTATTCATGAGCGAGATTATATCATGAGTTTGAAAATAATCTGCGCTCATAACTTCTCTTCTTCGATGCCGTAAACGAAGCTGATAATAGCCAGTCTTTCGCCGTTGACACCTCATTCTACAAAACATAAAGAAACGAGATATCGTGAATCACACTCTTTTTCCATATTATTGAAATTTCTGCCGAAACTTCTACTAAAACCTGCATAACTGCTTCCTATTTAATGGCTTTATACATCCATAATACTGTTTAAATCAGCTGACTATATTGCTGTAATGTGGATTGAATCGGCTTTGGTAATAGATCTAAATCTAAACTATCTAACCAATTTTTAATCTCCAGCCCAAGTGCCGTATTTCCCTCTAATGATAATGTGCGATTAAAGAAGAGTGTATCGGGATCTTCTCTACGAGAAATCATCAAAATAAGCGGGTTAAATGTAGATTTAAGCGTAACATCTGCCGGCATATTGGGATCTGTGATCACTATTAACTTCCCATCTTGCAGTGTAATTTTAACGGCATAATCTAAATCTAATACTTCAATCAAAAAGTGTTTATCTTCCAAAAAATCTAAATCGCCCTCTTCAATGGAAGATTTAAAAAAATGATTCAGCGCCAGAGAAATAGCTTTCAATTTTAGCCAGTTAGGCATGATTTTCAGATGATATTTACAAAATGGTGGCATAAATTCGGGAATTTTCTGCGTAATACGAGTGGGAATATTCATAGTTTCCTTATATTTGATTGATATCAAGACCTCCCTACTCTAAACAATCTATCTTATAAAGGCTTTGACTTTGATCATTCTAAGGAGAGTTATGGAACTTTTATGTCCTGCAGGAAATCTTCCAGCACTAAAAACGGCTTTCGAATATGGCGCAGATGCAGCGTATATCGGGCTGAAAGATGAAACGAATGCTCGGCATTTTCCCGGACTCAATTTTACCGAGAAACGATTACAAGAAGCCATTAACATCACGCGTACATTTGGGCGCAAGCTCCATGTTGCCATTAATACTTTTGCCCATCCTGCAAAACAGCAGATTTGGCAAAATGCCATTGATCGAGCGGTTGGCGAAGGTGTCGATGTGCTCATTCTTTCAGACATTGCGAACTTAGAATATGTTGCCGAGAAATATCCAGAAATGGAAGTGCATCTCTCTGTTCAGGCTTCTAGCACTTCCGTTGAATCCATTAAATTTTATCATCGGGAATTTAATATTGATCGTGTCGTTATTCCCCGAGTTTTGCCCATTCATCAGGTAAAATCGCTTGCTAAAATCTCTCCTGTTCCCCTAGAAGTATTCGCCTTTGGTGGGCTCTGTATTATGGCAGAAGGTCGCTGTTATCTCTCTTCTTATGTCACAGGGAAATCCCCCAATACTGCCGGTGCTTGTTCGCCTGCGGAGTTTGTAGAGTGGTCTGAAATTGAGGATGGAGGCAAAGAAACAAGGCTCAATGATGTGTTAATTGATCGCTTCAATAAAGAAGAAAAAGCGGGATATCCGACACTTTGTAAAGGTCGTTATCATATCGGCGAAACGCTTTCTCATGTCATGGAAGAACCCACAAGCCTTAATACCATTGCGCTCATTCCAGAATTTTTCAAAATGGGGATTGCTTCTGTCAAAATTGAAGGCCGACAAAGAAGTCCGGCATATGTAGCTAAAGTCACTCAGACTTGGCGAGAAGCAATTGATCATTACCGCTCTAATCCTGAAAATTTCCAAGTGAAATCTCATTGGGAACAAGCACTCAATGAAATCTCGGAAGGTAAACAGACAACATTAGGCGCTTATAATCGAAATTGGTTATAACCCAGTATTTACCGGCATTGATGACTTTAAAACGCACCTATTTTATCAGCTTCGATCCTTTCCTAAGAAAAACCATAGTGAGAAAGGCTATAGCACAATGGGTTTAAAAAGGTTCAATGATCAATTCAACGGTAAAACTAAAGGCTGATTCATCGCTGGTTCGAATACTTGCATGCTTCCGAATATCTTGTGCCAGCCATATGTATTCTTTTAAGAAATTTAAATCAAAACAATGATATCTATCCAAAAGAAGGTGTTTTTATGAAATTATCTCTCGGTCCCATTCTCTATTGTTGGGAGAAAAATCGGCTTCATGACTTCTACGATAACGTAAAAAACAGCGATGTTGATATTGTCTATTTAGGTGAAACGGTCTGTTCTAAACGCCAAGAATTTCTCTTAGAGGATTGGCTTGAGATCGGAAAAGTGCTTAAAAAATCTGACAAAGAAGTAGTTTTAACCTCTCTTGCTCTGGTCGATAGTCCCTCAAAACTTCAAGATGTTAAAAATGCCGTAGATAATGGACTTTTCAGCGTGGAAGCAAATGATATGGCGGCGGTTAATCTCTGCTATGAATCTAAACTGCCGTTCACTGCCGGACATGCTCTGAATCTTTATAATGCGGAATCTCTCAATATCATGCTCCGAAATGGCATGAATCGTTGGTGTTTGCCGGTGGAATTATCCAAACAATGGCTAGAAGAGATTAAAACACAATCCCTCAGCTTTGGTACTTGGAACCAATTTCAAAAAGAGATTCTCGCCTTTGGCTATCTTCCTCTTTCCTATTCAGCCCGCTGTTTTACAGCAAGACATGCCGGAAGAGAGAAAGCGAATTGCGAAGTGATCTGCATTGAAGATATTGCCGGCAAAGGTGTCATTTCTCAAGATCAAGAAAGGCTGTTTACCATGAATGGTATTCAGATGCAGAGCGGACTTTGCAGTAATCTCATCAATGAATGTGCTTCCATGAAAGGGCTGATTGACGTCATTCGCTTATCTCCTATTGATGACAAAGAGATCTTCAACGTTATTTCCCAATACCGAGAAGCCATCGAGAATACCGCATCTCATTTTCCGCTTAAACCTGAGGAGTGCGATGGCTATTGGTTCGGCAATGCCGGCAAGGAAATTGCTCAAGAGAAACAATCCTTATTATAAAACGATCATATAAATAACGCTCTATATTGCTAGATAGAAGTTGAACAAAGCATGTGATCTACAAATAACAAAAAGCCATCTTCAATAAGATGGCTTTTTAGATTTTCTACAATTCAATGATACTCAAATCAAAGATAACTCATAAGATTGATCCATAAGATCAATCCAATATAAGTTAATGCCAATTACGCTTCGTAATTGGCTAAAGCAATGGCTAAACGGCGACCCGCTTCTTTTGCAGTTTCTTCTGTCACTGTTGCAAAAGAGAGTCTGAGGGTTTCATCTTCCGGCATTCCTACATAGAACGCAGCGCCCGGCACAAATACTACTTCGGCATCAATTGCAGATTTTAGAAGTTTCGTTGCGCTCATTCCTTTTGGTAATTTCGCCCAAAGAAACATGCCGCCCGTCGGTGCATCAAATGTGATTTTGTCGCCGGTATGTTCTTTTAAAGAATCCATTAATAGCTCGCAACGTGCTCTATATGCTTTTGAAATCTCTTTAATGCGTGGTTGTAAACGACCGCTTTTGAGGTAGTTTGCCACGATTAACTGTGATAATACCGGCGTATGAAGATCTACAGATTGCTTACAGATCACGATTTTGTCGCGGATTCTCTCGCTTGTGACGATAAATCCTAAACGTAATCCCGGCACTAATACTTTAGAGAATGAGGAAAGATAAACAATATGCTCTTTCTCTTCTTCTGTTTTTGCTAATGAATAGATCGGTTTTGCTAAAGATTCTGTGAAACGAATTTCGCCGTAAGGATCATCTTCAAAAATCACAAAGTTATGTTTTACCGCTAAATCCAAGATGCGTTGACGTTTTTCTTGATTTAGCGTGGAACCCGTTGGATTTGCAAAGGTTGGCACGATATAGAGCGCTTTGATTTGACCTTTTTCAAGTCTTGCTTCAAGGGCATCCACATCTAAACCATCAGAACCGCCGGCAACATCTTCAACATTGGCGCCTGTCATTTTAAAACCTTGAATTGCCGCTAGATAGGTTGGGCGTTCTACTAAAATCGTATCGCCTTCATCTAAAAATGTACGCGCAATCAAATCTAAACCTTGCTGAGAACCGCTTGTCACAACGATTTCACTTGGCGTTGCCATAATACCGCGATCTTTAATGAGCTTTACGATCTCTTCTTGTAAAATCGGCTCGCCATCTGTGGTGCTGTATTGATAAGCATTGACTTCGCCGGAGCTAATGACTTCATTCAGAGCGACATTAATGCCTTCCATATCAAACATATCCGCCGCAGGAATTCCACCCGCTAACGAAACAATATTCGGCATTTTACTATATTGCAAAAGATCTCTTACGATAGAGCTTTGAGAACCTTGAATGCGCTTTGCAAATAAACTCTCTAAATCCGCCATGATGTATCACTACTCCTATCTGTTTGTGTGATGAATTCTGATAATAACTTTGATAATGAATGCTGATAATAGCTATGTTATTCAACGATGTTTTAGCTATTTCTAATGCTTTTACACAAATGCGTTTCCACAAAAAATCATGATTCTTTTATAACAGATTTCTAAACGGTAGAACTTCAAAGTTGCCGTTTCAAAATTGCTGAGAAATGCTCTTATAAAACAGATCATGATCATACAAAGTAACGCTTTTAAGAAGAATCGCAACCGTTCATGCATGTAAAGATTTATAAGTCATCAATAATTCGTCAATCATCATGACAAATAATACGGATCGAAATTCTAAAATGGAACTTTGATATAATACTGTATCAGATAAATTCTGGCTGTGAATGACTATTTTTATCAGCTTTTTCACAAGGTTTCACAGCAAAGTTGCGGCGGTATTTTCATCACTTTTTAGGGGAAAAGCATCCATTATGAGTTTTCATCTCTACTATTCAAATCACTTAGATACGTTGCAATATATCGCAGGTTACATCACAAAAGTGGACCCTCAAGAAAGCCCGTTTGATAAAGAATATTTCCTTGTGCAGAACTTTGGAATGGCAAGATGGATGCAGATTAAGCTCGCCAAACAGCTCGGCATTTTAACGCAAGCGGAGTTTCTGCTCCCTTCCAAAATGTTGATGAACCTATTGGAGATGATTTTCACAGAAGAAGAACGTGCGGAAAAACCCATTGAACGATTATCTAAAGATCAGCTCTTTTGGCCATTAGTGCAGATTATCGAAGAGATTGTTTCTCCGAAAGAAGATAGCGATATTTTTGGAGAAGATCCTACATTCTTTGCGCCCATTCGTAATTATTTGTCGCAATATGAGCAAGATAATGTCAGCAAACAATCACAAAATCCGCTCATTGGCATTATGCATCTCGCCGAAGAGTTGGCATCCATTTTTGATAAATATATCGTCTATCGCAGCCAATGGATTAATGCTTGGAATGACCAAAAATTATCGCCGCTCCATTTTGATCAATCCTTGCCGATTGAATTAGAATATTGGCAAGCGGCGTTGTTTCGCAAAGTTTATGACAAACTTGGTCGCCCGCTTCATTTTGGCTTACTGCATCCGCTTATTGCCGAAAAGTTAGAAGATCCGACGATTTCCCAAAAATTGCCGAAACGCATTTTCATTATTGGCTTAAACTCGTTGCCACCGCTCTTTTTAGACCTTATTGCGCAGTTTTCAAAAGTGATGGATATTCATCTCTTTTTTAATAATCCTTCGCAATATTATTGGGGGGATTTAACGAAAAATGCCGGCATGCCAAGCTTTAGCTTAACGAACTTCTTTGAACAAACAGAGAGCCAAATTAATCCCATTTCTCCGCATATTCCGGCATCGATGCTCCATTCATTAAGCGCTGAATGGCAAAATAGTTACGGCAATCCGCTGTTGGCTTCTCTTGGAAAAGTGGGCCGAGATCATCTGCATCTCCTGCAAAAATATGATGGCGATTTAGATCTACAAATTACAGAAGCGTTCGCGGAGCCGGAAGTCAATTCCCTGTTGCAACATCTGCAACGAGAGATTTATCATCTTCGTCCGGCAAGAGAATCGGAAACTTATGTGGTTGCTGAAAATGATCGCTCCATTCAACTTCATCAAACGTATAGCCCGATGCGAGAAGTGGAAGCACTCTATGATCAGATTTTGCATCAACTCGAAAATAATCCAGATCTTGCGCCGGAAGATATTGTCGTGATGACGCCCAATATCGAAGCGTATGCGCCGTTTATTCATACGGTATTTGGCAGTGCGCCGGAGAATCGTTATCTGCCCTATTCCATTTCCGATGTGAGCATTAAAGAGAGCGAAACGATCTTCACAACGCTGATGCAATTGCTAGCTTTGCCGGAGAGCGCCTTTAAAGCGAGTGATCTTCTGCTGATGCTTCAAATGCCGGAGATTATGGAGAAATTCCACTTCGAAGAAGAGGACTTAGCGCTCATTCATTTTTGGGTTCACGATGCGAATATCAAACAAGCCATTGATGGCATGCATTTAACAGATGAATTGCAAACACCCTATTTAGAATATTTTGATTGGGATATCAATACTTGGCGCTGGGGATTACAGCGCATGCTCCTTGGTTATGGCTCTGAAGATTCCGCTTTAACCTTTCCGATGATGAATCAGGATAATGCATATCATAAAGATCCCCGCCATGTTTATAGTCACTATTCCACGGATTATATCGTATCGCCTTATCCTTATATTGAAGGAAAAAATGCCCTCATTTTAGGAAATCTGTGTCATTTTATTGATTGCCTCATTGATACGAAAACCCTTCTTTCCGGCGATAAAACCATTACCGAATGGGAGTTAATTTTACCGAAAGTTTGGCAGGATTTCTTCAGCGAAACATCAGATAATAACGATAAACTTCATTACACCCAAAAAATGTGGCTCGGCATTTTAGAAGGTGCGAATGAGATTGAATTTTCGCAAAAAATCCCGCTTAAAGCCCTAACGCCGATGTTAGAAAATAAGCTATTGGAAGAAAAGCCGGAGCAAAACTTCATTCAAGGGAAAATCACGTTCTGTTCTTTTATTCCCATGCGAACGATTCCTTTCAAGATGATTGCCATGATCGGCATGAATCAGGCGGATTTCCCCAAATCAACGATTCATCATAGCTTTGATCTGATTCAATATCAGCCCATGCGAGGCGATCGTAACCGCAATACCGATGACCGCTATCTCTTCCTAGAAGCGCTGTTATCAGCGAAAGAAACGCTCTATTTGAGCTATATCGGTAAATCCATTCGCGATAATAGCGATCTCTATCCATCGCTCTTAATTGATGAGCTCATGCGTTATATCGATCAGGTGTCGCTTCCTGAATCTTCGCTTCATACATCTTCTTTGCACGAAGAAGAAGAATCGCCGGCAAAAACATCAACACAAATTACTTCGCTTCATCCGATGGCATCTTATAATGCGATGTTGTTTAGTCCGGCAAGTGCAATTCAGAGCTTCCAAGATGAATGGTTACTCAATGCCGAAATGATCGAAGCATACAGCGCACCTTATTCTTATGATTCTCTGATTGAAAACTTCCAAGCGCAAGAAAAAATCACGCCGTTAACGGATATCTCTCTGCATGCGCTGATTCGTTTTTATCAAGATCCTTGCCGATATTTTGCAGAAAACCGCCTGAATCTAACCACTTTTAGAGATCAAACCAATCTCATTGAAGATGATGAGCCGTTTATTATTAGTAAAGGATTGGATGAATATCAATTCCATCAAGCGTTGGTACATGCGTTATTACAAGAATTCTCCCGAAATCAGCACGAGGCTTTAAGAGATCGATCCATCAAAACATCTGCGCTGAAAGATCATTTTGACACTCCTTTTAAAGTGCCTGTTGATGTGAATACCCTCGACAAGAATAACATTCATGAGGATCAGGATGATAATGACGACATTCATCATATTTTAGAAAAGCTGAGCAAATCATTATTTGAAAAATATCGTCTACAAGGTGCGCTTCCAAAATTTGCCTTTGGAGAATTGGCTTGGAAAGAGAAAAGCTTATTCGCTATTGAACTAGTGAAACAGCTCATCACTGCCGATTATCCTTACGGCAAAGCGGATACTGTCACCTTTAAAGATGGCATTACGCTTTATGGCGAAGTGCCGGAAGCGTCTCCTTTTGGCGATCTGATTCTTTGGGATGTGGGATCGTTAAAGCATGATCGTCAACTTAAAGGCGCGATCATTAACCTCTTTTATCACGCGACAAAAACGGAAGAAAGTGCCCAAAAAACAGTATGGTTATTGGGGAAATATCAGCATCATCAAGATTCGTTAGTGAATAAAGTGACGTATCCTTACTACCGAAAAGAGGAAGCTACGGCAATTTTAGCGCATCTTATCAAAGGCTATCTTTACGGCATTCAAGGGCCGATTCCTTACTTTTATGATGCAACTTCTCAAGGATCGCCGAAAGAGGCTTTTGATAACGCCGAATTTCAAACAACATGTATCGATATTCGCCTTAAAAATGAGGATTTATTTGCGTTTACCAAAGAGAATTGGAATCCAGAATTGTTCAAGGAAATATTAAATAGCGAGAATATTATCAATTCGTTATCACAAACTACCCGAATGAATTTAAATAAGGTAAAATCTCTTTTGTCTGGAAGTAACTCCTCAAAACGATTATTTCCCCAATATGGAGAAAAAGAAGTATTCGCTTATATTCTTTTTCATCACCATTACCTCAATGAGTTAATGTCTTATGAAGAATAATTCTGTATCAGAAAAAGATTTACAGCATCCAACCTCAAAGTATGATTACGACGGCATTACCGGCACTTGGCTCTTAATTCCGGCAAAGATTCATATTTTAATCTGTGCCCTCTTACTGCCCATTATCATTTGGGTTTTGCCATTGGTGCACTTTAAAGGGGAGTTTCGTTATATCTTCACAGATTATCGTTACTATATTGCCGGTGCGACGGCCATTTTTTGTTTTGCTTCAGCGATTTTAAGCATCATTAAAGCCAAACAAGTAAAACAACGTCTGCGCCCTATGAGTAGAGTGAGTAATCAAGTTGTCGCGAAAAAGCCTGTACCATCTTCTGAATCGAAAGCTCAAAATAACATTCCGAAGAACAATAAAACTTCAGATAAACATCCTAAAGTACATATTGGGCAAGTCGCTTCCAAAAAACCACCTCAAAAAAATGGTTCAAAAAACGTTACAAACAATACAGAACCAACAACGTCTTCAGCTACAAAACCCGTTTCAACGGATGCTCCGAAATCTTCCAATACTTCTAGTTCCAACACTACTAGAAAAAGAACATCTAAAACGGTTCATCAAGACAATACAAAATCCAACACACAATCAAAAGCAACTACAAGTTCAAATACAGAAAAGCTTAAAAAAGCTACTACTTCAAAAGTAACAGAAAATACAAGCACAGATATACCCAAAAAAGCAAATAGCACTAAAAAAGCTTCCTCTACACCTAAGTCTGCAAAAAATAAAACTACAGCATCTACAAAATCTCAAAAAAATTCGAAACAGATGCAATTGGATCTCTAAATATTCATTTTAATCATCATAAATCTTACTTTTCAAAGGAGTTGTCAATGGTAAAACAGATGGTCATTATCAGCGGATTATCCGGTTCAGGAAAGTCTATTGCCTTACAAACATTAGAGGATGAAGGGTTCTTCTGTATTGACAACTTGCCTATTTCATTCATTCCAAGATTTATGCAAGAGATTCAGCAACAAAAAGGGCTCTCAAAACTTGCGATTGGCGTGGATGCTAGAAGTTTCCCCGAAGACTTTATGGAAGCGGAATCAACCCTCAAAGAGATCGAATCTCTCGCCGCAATTACCCCGAAAGTTCTATTCTTAGAAACCAATGATGAGATCATCATTAAGCGTTATAGTCATACTCGTAGAAAGCATCCGCTCACAAATCCGGAAATTTCGTTAATAGATGCCATTAGACATGAGCGAGAATTACTTTCTCCGATTCGTACTCGCGCCGACATTATCATTGATAGCTCAATGCTTAATGTTCATGAATTAAGATCTATCCTCAAAGAGCGACTTATTGATAATCAACATAGCTCTCTTTCCATAAACATTATCTCTTTTGGTTATCGTAATGGGATTCCATTAGATGCAGACTTTGTCTTTGATGCCAGAATGCTGACGAATCCTCATTGGGTTCCGAGTATCAGAGAGTTTAATGGGTTAAGCCAAGAGATCAATGACTTCTTTGCAGATACACAAGATATTCAAGAATTCTATAATGATATCGCACAATTTATTGTAAAATGGCTCCCATCTTTTAAAATCGGAACCCGATCATATCTCACTATCGCCATTGGTTGTACTGGTGGTAAACATCGTTCTGTCTACTTAGCGCAACGATTATTTGAACTTTTGCAGGCTGATAATACTGTTCTCGTTAAGCACCGAGAACTTAGTCATTCATAATTGTGTGATGGGATTGAATCATGAATCCTACACTTCAATCATATTGTCAGTCTCTTTTTGCCTATGAAATTTATGCTTAAATAAGGAAATTACAATGACCAATCTCATTGATGGAAAAGCATTCGCACAAAACCTTCGCCAAACAATCACTGAACAAACAGCTGCGCTTCAAAAAGAGCATAACATCTGCCCAGGTTTAGCAGTTGTATTAGTAGGCGAAGATCCTGCAAGCCAAGTATATGTTCGTAATAAAGAGAAATTTGCGATCGAGTGTGGCTTTAAATCAGAGACATTCCGTCTTTCAGCAGAAACATCTCAAGAAGAATTGTTGAAGCTTATCGACACTTTAAATAACGACAAAACCATTCATGGCATTTTAGTGCAATTACCACTTCCAAAACATTTAAATGAAGAAGAAGTATTAAATGCGATTAATCCACTAAAAGATGTGGATGGCTTTCATCCTGTGAATATTGGTCAGCTCTCTATCGGTAAACCTTATTTAATTCCTTGTACGCCACTCGGTTCCCTTCTTTTACTACAAGATAAACTGGGTAAAGATCTTTCAGGGAAACATGCGGTAATCGTGGGTCGTTCAAACATCGTTGGTAAACCAATGATGCAACTTCTTCTTTCACAAAACTGTACTGTAACCGTTGCGCATTCTCGTACAAAAGATGTTGCTGCACTTTGCCGTGAAGCAGATATCGTGGTTGCTGCTGTTGGTGTTCCTAAACTTGTCAAAGGCGATTGGATTAAGAAAGGTGCAGCGGTAATCGATGTAGGTATTAACCGCATTGAAGAAGATGGTAAAACTCGTCTTGTCGGCGATGTGGATTTTGATGAGGCTGTTAAAAATGCAGCGTATATCACACCCGTTCCAGGCGGTGTTGGCCCGATGACAATTGCTTGTTTATTAAGAAATACTTTAACGGCAATGTGCTTACAAAATAATATCGAAGATCCTAACAAACTCTAATAATCAGCAGTAATACCGCAAATTAATAGATATTATTAGTAGATTTTCAATCTTTTATAAATAGGCGCTCTTAGGGGCGCTTTTTTTATGGCGATAAATTTCCGTATTAAAAAATTAAATGAGCACTTCTTTACCAAAATATTATAAATTCGATATAGTGAAGCAATCATCTAATGAATCATCTGAAATTTAATCTGTTAAACCTATAAGGAGCTTATCATGAGTAAAATTATTCCCGGTGCTGAAGATTTCTTTTATGAAGGTGGAAAGGTAGGTGTGCTTGTTATTCATGGTTTTACCGGCTCAACGCAGAGCATGCATTATCTTGGTAAAGGCTTAGCTGATGCCGAGTTCACAGTATTAGCGCCTAGATTAACAGGTCATGGTATTTCTCCCGAAGAGATGGAAAAAGCCGAGTTTAAAGATTGGCTTCAAGATGTAGAAGAAGCGTTAGATGAATTAAGGCTTCATGCCGATAAAATCTTTGTGGCAGGACTTTCAATGGGCGGTGCATTAACGCTCTACCTTGCAGAAAATTATGACGATATTCTCGGGATTATTACTATCAATGCCGCAATTGATATGCCGGACTTAGAAAAAATCTATCAATCTGCACAATCTGAAGGATTACAATTTGTTTCCGGCATTGGCTCTGATATCAAAAAAACCAATGTCACTGAGCTCGCCTATGATAGAACGCCGGTAAAATCCATGAAAGAACTAATGCTGCTCATGAAAAAGGTGCGAGAAGAGCTTTCAAACATTCATTGCCCTACTCTTATTTTCTCTTCAACCACAGATCACGTCGTGCCACCAAACAACTCGGCAACGATCTATCAACAAATTCAAAGTACAGATAAAACCCTTATCGAACTGCATGAAAGTTTTCATGTAGCAACACTCGATAATGATGCGGATTTCATCGTTAAAAAATCGATTGATTTTATTCATGATGTTCTCACAAGTGAGATATAAAATAGATCCGTAAATAACCCTTAAAAACAAAAAGCTATTAAGAACTTGGTTCCTAATAGCTTTTTTTAACCACTTAATTTTTTTCTCTCTTCTGCCTTCTTCTATCTTCTTCTATTTTCTATTGATTTAGAAGATGATCCACTATTTCCTATTCTCATGAAATAGCTTCTATGCTCTCTTGCTTTCGATCTCGGCACTCTTTAAATTCAATTCGAGCAGTTTGTGCCGCCAAAGAACTCGCTTCTTTCTTCAGTTTCGCTTCTATTAAGGCAGTTTCTAAAAGGGATAATTGACTAACTTCCGAGCTCGTAATTCTAAAGTTTCGATCCCGTATAGAAAACTTATTCACGGAACGATCTCTGATTTTCACTTTAAGCGCCATGATCTCATTCATCACATTTCTTTCATTTTCAGCCGCTTCTATTGCTTCAACTTTAAGCTTATTAAATTTCTCTAAATAGGCATATTCTTCAGACCAAGGATCCACTTCCGGTAGATTTTCAATATTAATGGTAGGATTTTGATAATCATCTCGAATCTCTAAATCCACTTTTGCAACACGACTAATGGAAACCATCAACATTGTGATAATTACCAATAATGGCACGCCGGCAACAACCGAAGCCGTTTGTAAAGTAGATAAGGAGTTAATGCCGGTTATTTGGCTTACAAACATTAAGGTAATCGGCATAAAAGAGAGCGCAAATGCCCAAAAAAGTCGATTCCAACGCAGTGGTTCATCTTCAATATTTTTCTGTACAACAGCCGCTAAGATATACGACATCGAATCAAACGTTGTTGCCGTAAAAATCACCGCTAATATGGTAAATAGTCCGATCACAATAGGAGAGAATGGCAAAGATTCTAACATTGCATAAATAGCTGCCGTATCTCCTTGCTCTTTCAAAATCATGACAAGATCAAGCTCTCCTGACAGCTGAAGGTGCAAGCCATAGTTTCCTAAAATAAAGAAGAAGAAAGCACATCCTAAAGCACCTAATGTGATACTTCCAGCAATCATATTTCTAATCGTTCGACCTTTTGAAACTCGTGCAATAAAAAGCCCAATGGTCGGTGCAAATACTAACCACCACGCCCAATAGAAAATTGTCCAATCTTGAGGGAAATTCGATTGTGGAAAATCCTCTAATCCGCCAAAGGGTTCTGTCCATGTTGCCATTGAAAAAAAGTTATCAAACATATGGCCCACAGACGAAATACTCGTGTTCATGATGAATACGGTGGGTCCCGCAATAAAGATAAATAGAAGGAGAATTACCGCTCCCCAAATCGTAACATTACTTAAAAATTGTATGCCGCGTTTTAAGCCAGCATAAGCGGAGTAAGCAAAAATAATCGTTGTAATTAATAGAACGAGCACTTGGGTTTGTATATTCATGGGTAAACCAAATAACTTATGCAAACCTTCTGTAATGAGAGGAGATGCTAGCCCTAAACTAGTAGCCCCACCCCCCAAGATTCCAAAGATAAAGAGGATATCTATCGTTTTCCCGATATAACCATTACTATGCTTTTCTCCCAAAACAGGTTTTAATGCTACAGAGATCTTCAGCACAGGCTCTTTACGCACATAAAAGAAATAGGCAATAGGAATTGCCGGTACTAAATAGATTGCCCAGGCAATTAATCCCCAGTGAAACATCCCATAAGTCGATGCCCATACAACAGCTTCTGCACTTCCAGACTCCACATTAAAGGGTGGGGAAATATAGTAGTAAGCCCACTCAATACTTCCCAAATAGAGAATGCTCGCACCAATTCCACTACTGAAAAGCATTGCCCCCCAAGAAGCGGTACTAAACTCTGGCTCGCAATCCTCTTCTCCTAATTTGATATATCCAATGTCACTAAAAAAGATATATACCAAGAAAAAAAGTGCGGAAAGCCCCATAAGAAGGTAAAAAATTCCAAACTTATCTGTCACAAACATTTTTGCTTGAGAAATCCAAACATCACCTGCTTCCGGCCAAATAATTAAAGGAATAACGACTAATAATAAAAGAAAGAGCGCACCAAAAAATGTATAAGAATCAATAAGCGCCCAATTCAGTAGTTTTTTTATATTCATAATTTCATCCCTGTTAACACTATAAGAAAAACTTTTATCTATGACACTCATTCCTCAAGCGCAATAAACTTGAAGTGATTTATGTAAAATTTAGAGTTTATTTATAATTGTCGATATCAAAAATGGAAATTGCTTCCATCATCTTCGCTATCTCTATCCTGAACGCTTTTAGGCTCTTTCGAACGTGATGCTCTAGTTTATTGACACGCGTATCCGCATATTACGAATAAATACACAAATAAAATAAAACATATGCAAATTAATATTAAAAAAATCTCAATAAATAAAAACCATCCTGAATTTCTTCAGAATGGTGTCTTAAAAAGAATAAGCTACATAGTACAAGTAGTTATGGTCTAAAAACCATATGCAAAACCAATACCTAAACCTACCTTATTCTGTGAGTCATATGAACCTTGTATTTTAATACGAGAATTCTCACCCGTTTTATAGGTCAATCCCATAGATATCGCAGATTGCCCATCATACGTTGCTGCTCCCATTCCAAATGAATATTTAGTACTTTCAATATAAGGAATTGAACTCATTGCCATCGCACTTGAAATACCCGCACTTGCAACTTTTCGGTTCTCTTGAACTTTTCTTTCAATATTATTAATACGAGTATTGTAATGATTTAAAGTGTTATTAATATGATTAATCTGTTGGGTATTACTTTCAACCTTCTGGTTTGTCTCCCACAACTGACCGCCATTTACAGCCTCTAAAGATCCTTTTTCAATCTTTCCATCTTTTACACCTGTAATCACTCTATCTCCAAAGTTAACTTTCGTATCAGCTTTTATATCATTATTCTGAGTCAGAATAATCTGATTATGTTCTCTATCTAAAGAAAATAATCCCCCACCATTAGCCGTAACAGAAGTTAATTGATTATTCAGATGATGTAATGCTCCAGAAATCGTTAGATCATCTTGCCCTAGATTAAACGTAGAATCAGGAATACTTACATACCCCTTATCATCTACCGTTACCTCTTTTCCTAGAATATTCGCTAAACTATCCATCGATCCATACAGCTGACTACCATTAATAGCATCTGATGATTCCTTATTAACAGCACCATCAGCAACTCCTGTTAAGGTTCTATCTTTCTCACCATTAGAAATATCAAAAGAGCCAGCATCTTTAGCATTCCCTAACGTGTTATCAACCACAATTGCTGTATTACCTGCTTTATCTTTTCCAATTTGGATTAATCCTGCGGTTCCATTGGTAATACCACCCACATTATTTTCAATATTCGTCACTTTATCACCAATATTTTTAATTTGAGTACTATTATCCGTCACTCGACCATCAAGATCTCCTAAGGCTGATCCGACATCTGTATGAGTCGTTCCATCTTTAAATACATATTCAGGATTTTTAAAGTTACCATCTTTATCTATCCCAGCGTTCCCACCCAATGAGCCTGCTATCGAGCCGATATTTGAAGTGTTATTAGCAACATTCTCATTGGTATCATGAAGTTGGCTTCCGTTAATTGCATCTTTAGAATCGGAACTGATCTTGCCCTCTTTAACACCTGTTAATGTTCGTGCATTTCCTTCAGAATCTTCAATATTAAAGATATTATAGGTTGTTCCTGCTAATGAATTATTAACACGAATCTGACCACCTTGAAGAATCATCAACCCACCCGTCCCATTATTAATAGAACTTACTCGATCATCTAAATCATATAATGCCGAACCAACATTGGTGTGTTTTATTCCACTTTTAAATTCATACTCAGGCTCTTTAATCGTGCCATCAGGATTTAACTGCGCACCGCCACCTAAACTATCTGCGATAGATTTATTCGTTACATAAAGTTGGCTACCATTAATAGCATCTGTAGATTCTAAGTTTACTAATCCATCAGACACACCGGTAATTTTACGAGTGTCAGCACCATTAGCGAGATTCAATACTTTCGCCTTACTCGCTAAGTCATTATCAATCACAAGCTCGGTACCATTTTCGTTTAATTGCAATAAGCCTGCTTTACCCTCTGTTACATTCGTTAATTGGCTTCCCACATATTCAAAACCCTTATAAACACTATCTAAGCTTTCCGTTGAATTTAATGCTCCTTGGTAATCTACGCCAGTGAGTTTACCTTCGGCATCAAATACCGCTGTTCCCCCAAAAGCTTCTGAAATCCCTTTTAAGCTCTCACCGGTTTTGTTTTCAAGATTGATGATATTTTTAGTGTTATTCGCAATATTGGTTGTATTCTCAAGAATATTTTTAGTATTATCTTCCACCGCAAGATTCGTTGCGTGAAGTTGACTACCATTAACCGCATCTGTTGAGTTATCGGCAATTAGCCCTTCACTCAACCCTGTTAAAGTACGAGTATCTTCAACTCCTGAAATATCAAATACATCCGCATTTTTTGCCAAAGTATTATCTAAAACAATCGTCTTCTCATCCTTACTTAATTGTACAAGACCTGCCTTACCGCCGGTAATATTGGTAATATTCTCTTCAATGTTGTTAATAGTCGTTGTATTCTTCGTTACTCGACCATCAATATTCGTGATCGCATCACCTACATTATTGTGTTCACTATTATCCGTGAGATGATATGTAGGCCCTTTAATGGTCCCATCTGGATTTAACTCGGCTTTACCGCCCAAACTATCCACAATAGATTGGTTCGTTGCATTGAGCTGGCTACCATTAATGGCATCTGTAGATTTTGCATGTACATCACCTTCTTTTACGCCAGTAATTTTACGCTCTCCTGTTTTGCCAGCGACATTGAAATCAAAATCTTCTGCTAAATTATTATTAAAGACAATACCGTTAACATTGCCTTCAGCATCTTTTGATAACTGTACTAATCCTTCAGTACCGTTGGTGATATTAGTAATATCCCCTTCAATTTTATTAATGGTCGTTGTATTCTCTGTCACTCGAGCATCGATATTGGTGACGCGTTTATCCACATTCGTCACACGACCATCAATATTCTCTAATGCCGAGCCCACATCATTAAATTCCCCATCGGCAAGATCATATTTTGGAGCAATAATTTGCCCTTTATCATCGATATCAGCACCGCCACCCAATAGTTTTGTGGATGCTTTTAACTGTGCAACATTGACTGCATCATTTAACTCGATGCCATTCGCTACACCTGTTAAGGTTCTATCTCCATCTTTCCCTGTGATATCCAAAATCAATGCATCTTTAGCTATAGCATTATCGATAATAAGCTTTGTACCGTCCTCATTCAATTTCAGCAATCCTGCTGTTCCTGCTGTAATGTTATTTAACTTGTCACCAACATATGCAAAGCCATCATAAACATTACTTATTGTTGAATCTGCTCTTAATGCTCCTTGATAATCCACACCGGTGAGTTTACCTTCAGCATCAAATACCGCTGTTCCTCCGAATGCTTCTGAGATCCCTTTTAAGCTTTCGCCGGTTCTATTTTCAAGATTCGTAATATTTTGAGTATTATTCGCAATATTAGTAGTATTCTCCAGAATGTTTTTAGTATTGCCTTCGACCACAAGATTCGTAGCATCCAGTTGGCCTCCTACATACTCAAAGCCTTTGTAGACGCTATCTAAGCTTCCTTCTGAGTTTAATGCCCCTTGATACTCTACGCCAGTGAGTTGCCCATCAGCATCAAATACCGCTGTTCCTCCGAATGCTTCTGAGATCCCTTTTAAGCTTTCGCCGGTTTTGTTTTCAAGATTCGTAATATTTTGAGTATTATTCGCAATATTGGTTGTATTCTCTAAAATATTTTTAGTATTGTCTTCCACCATAAGATTTGTCGCATGCAGTTGGCTACCATTAATAGCATCTGTGGAATCCACATCTAATACTCCATCAGTAACGCCTGTAATCTTCCGAGTTTCTGTACCATTCGCTAGATTCAATACTTTCGCCTTACTTGCTAAATCATTGTCAATCACAAGCTCAGAATCATCGCCACTTAATTGGAAAAGTCCTGCCTTACCACTGGTAATATTGGTAATATTCTCCTTAATCGTCGTGATTTTCCCTTCATTCACGGTCACACGACCGTCGATATTCGAGATAGTATCGCCAATCTCCGTAATCTCTCCGGTAATATTGGTAATATCCCCTTCAATCATCGTGATTTTACCTTCATTCTCAGTCACGCGTTCATTGGTTTCATGGAGCTGACTGCCATTAATAGCATCTGTGGAATCTGCATTGACTAATCCATTGGAGACACCTGTGATCTTACGTGTCGATACTATTCCACCTTCCTCATTTCTCTTAGCGACATTGAAAATATTAGCCCCAGATGCTAATACAGTATCAAAAACCAGTTGATTGTTATCAAGCTTCACTAATGGCGAACCTAATCCATTCATTCTTTCTGTTAAAAATGCAAAGCCCTCATAAACTGATGAGATCTTTTGACTGGTCTCGAAGGCCTTATTAAACTCTATGCCAAAAGAAACGCTCCCTTCGTCATTTATTCTGACAAGCATTGCTTCACGACCAATGGCGTTATTTATCGCATCGATTGTTGTATATAATTGATAACCTGCTACTGCCTGATAAGAATCCTTGGTGAGTTCTGCTGCTGCGATATTCTCTAACTTACGCTTAAGAGTATCATTCCCAAAGGAAACCGTATTCGTCGTCTTGGAAACAGAACCTGTTCCAATAGCAATAGAGTTGCTCGCGCTAGCTTCTGTTCCTGTACCAATAGCCATACTACCGGTTCCAGTAGCCTTACTATTATTTCCTATTGCAATAGAATTTTCCCCTGTAGCTTTACTCTCCGATCCTATAGCTATAGCCCTTGCATTGACAGCCGATTGTGCAAATGCATCTTTTCCTATCTGAATATAGGTGTCATTTAAAACTGGGGTTGAAAAAGGGGTAATCGGAGAATTCTCTTGGAATAGTGAGCTATCAACTACAAGGGAATTTACAGTAAACAAATCTGCCTTATCTTCTTCAGATTTTTCTTCTGATCCCATCTTCTCATCTGTTTTTTGTTCAACTTGTTGCTCTGCTACAAGATTCGTTTCTAAAATTTCTTCAGATGATAAAGTTGTTTCTGCATAGAGTAACCCCGGTGCTAAAGATGCACCAAGAAGCATTGCTAGCAATGCTGATCTTTTCTTAGCAGAAATCGTGATTATGGATTTACTACTTTTAGATTTTTTTCGAGATGCTAATTCAGACGCGACTACATATGTATTGCGAACATTACACCAAACGATTTTATATATTCTATTCATTGCCTAGTTCCTCTATCAAATGAATATTTCTAGACAACATGCTGATCTAGAACATTTTTTATTTTTTTTTGATAGAGATACTTTACTAACTAGATAATCAATAAAATGAAAGAGTTGTAAATCTATATTAATTAAATATTTACAATCACATCCTTTATAATCAGATATAAAAAATCCATCTTATCCCTAGATAAAATGGATTAGTTCATTGTTATTTATAATGATTAAATATCTATATTGTATATAATTTTTTATTTAAATTGAAGTTAAAACCCAATCGCAAAACCAATACCGACTCCCACTTTATTTTGAGAATCGTACGATCCTTGGATCTTAAATCGTGCATCCGTTCCTATTTTATAGGTTAACCCCATCGAAATGGCCGATTGCCCATCGTATGATGCCGCTCCCATACCAAATGAATATTTCAAACTTTCCATATAAGGAATGGAACTCATTGCCATCGCACTTGAAATACCGGCGCTCGCAACCTTGCGATTATCATGCACTTTTCTTTCAATATTGTTAATGCGAGTATTATAATGATTTAACGTGTTATTAATATGAGTAATCTGTTGAGTATTGGATTCGACTTTTTGATTCGTATCCCATAATTGCCCGCCATTAATAGCATCTGTGGAACCTTTTTCAACAGCTCCATCTTTAACTCCCGTAACGACTCGATCTCCAAAATTCACTTTTGTATCGGCATCAACACCATCTCTATCTCCGATAATAATCTGGTTCTTATCTCGATCTAGCCCAAATATTCCACCTTCACCAGCTTCCATCTGACCTTGCAGATACTTCAAAGCACCATCAATCGTTAAATCATCTTGCCCTAAATTAAACGTAGAATCAGGAACACTCACATATCCCTTATCATCTACCGTTACCCCCTTCCCAAGAATATCTGCCAAGCTATCTAAAGATCCTTTTAATTGTCCGCCATTAACCGCATCTGAAGATCCCTCTTTGATCTCTCCATCGGCAACGCCCGTTAAGGTTCTATCTGAATCCTTATTAGAGATATCAAATTTATCCGCACCACCAGCAATATCATTATCAATGACAATGGTCGATTTATCTTTATCCATTTGAATCAATCCAGAGCTTCCATCAGTAATACCATCGATTTTATCGCCTAAATCTTTAATTTTACCAGTATTATCTGCTACTTTATCCCCAAGATCTTTAACCGTATCTCCTAATCCATCAAGTCGATCATCAAGGTTTCCTAAAGCATCTCCGACATTATCGTACTCTTGCTTATCGCCATTTTTATCACTGAGTTCATACTTTGGCTTTTCAATCGTTCCATCTGAATTTACTTTAGAGCCTCCTCCTAAAGCATCGGCAATTGATTGATTACCATCATATAACTGACCGCCATTGATAGCCTCTTTTGAATCTTTCTCAACTAATCCATTAGCAACACCCGTCAAAACTCTAGCATCACCACTTCCACTTGAGAAATTAAAGATCATATAACGATCATCCGCTAAAGTATTATTCACTCGGATCTGTCCATTATTTAAAATAATCAAACCCGCTGTTCCGCCTTGAATATTATTAATGAGATCACTATTAGTATTTACTCGTGAGTCAAGATTCCCAAGAGCATCACCAACATTATTGAATTTACCATGTATATCAAAGTCATATTCCGGTGCTGAAATCGTACCATCTGCGTTCACTACTGCACTACCGCCTAATGCATCGGCAATCGAGGTATTGATCTCATGAATTTGGCTACCATTGACTGCATCACTAGAATCTTTCTCAATCAAGCCATCCTTAACCCCCGTGAATGTACGGGTTACAAGATTTCCATCCTTATCCTTTCCATTAGAAATATCAAAACTTGTGGCTTTATCCGCAATTGTATTATCGATTACAATTGTCGAGCCATTGAGCTGCACTAAACCCGCAGTACCCTTAGTAATATCCTGAATATCACCGGCAATATTGGTCACTCGTCCATCCACATTCGCTAATGCCAAACCCACATTATTAAAGCTTTCAGATTTACCGGTATCTTTATTTACTAAATTATAACTTGGTGCTTCAATGGAACCATCGGCATTGACCTTTGCGTCGCCTCCGAGAATTGTGGCGATAGAATCATTGCTGTTTTCTAACCGTATATTCGTATCCTTAATATCCTCTATATTTTTAGCAATATTGCTCTTGTTAGTATCGATATCGGTAATATTCTGATCTATAAGCGCCTTATTTTCCTCAATATTTTTTGTATTACCGGCAATGTTGTCGGTATTAATCTCAATATTACCGGCATTGGTATAAGTTCGATTACTCAGATCATCCAATGCGGTACCCACATTATTAAAGATTTTAGCGGTATCACTTTCACCGGTTTTATTGAGATCATATTTCGGTGCTGTGATATAGCCATCACCATCTAATGTAGAGCCACCACCTAGTGCATCTGATATGGTTTTATTCGTGGCATAAAGCTGACTGCCATTAATGGCATCTAAAGAAGATGCTTGAATTTTCCCTTTATCAACGCCGGTAAAGGTTCTTGCCTCACCATTATTGGAAATATCAAAATGAGTCGCTTTACCCGCAATTGTATTATCGATCACAATTGTCGAGCCATTGAGCTGTATTAAGCCCGCAGTACCCTTAGTAATATCCTGAATATCACCGACAATATTGGTCACTCGTCCATCCACATTCTCTAATGCCAAACCCACATTATTAAAGCTTTCAGATTGACCGGTATCTTTGCTCACTAAATTATAACTCGGTGCCTCAATGGAACCATCGGCATTGACCTTTGCGTCGCCTCCGAGAATTTTGGCGATAGAATCATTACTTTTTTCTAAGCGAGTATTCGTATCCTGTAGATCCGCCGTATTTTTAGCAATATCACCTGTATGAATATCGATTTGTGTTTTGTTGTCTGCAATATTAACGGAATTTGTAAACACTTGATCATCAATATATTCTAACGCAGAGCCCACATTATCAAACGGTCTACCAGAAAGCTTATACGACACCGTAACCTTCCCATCGGCATCTACAGAAGAGAAACCGCCAAGAGCCTTAGCAATAGAGTCACTAATATTATAAACTTGAGAACCATTAATAGCATCACTAGAACCGTTCTTAATTAAACCATCCTTAACGCCCGTGAGCATACGGGTCACAGGATTTCCATCCTTATCCTTTCCATTAGAAATATCAAAAATGTTCGCATCACCGGCTGTTTGATTATCAATCTGAATAATCGTTTCATTGTTACTATTTTTACCTAATTGAATTAACCCAACGCCACCCGATTTCAGGTTTGCAATATCATCTTTGTTAATCTGAATATTGCCAGCATTGATCTCAATATTACCGGCATTGGTATAAGTTCGATTACTCAGATCATCCAATGCGGTACCCACATTATTAAAGACTTTCGTCGAGTCTGTTTCGCCATTTTTATTGAGATCATATTTCGGTGCAGTGATATTTCCTTTTCCATCTAATGTAGAACCGCCACCGAGCGCCGCGGATACAGTGTTATTCGTCGCATAGAGTTGACTGCCATTAATGGCATCTTTGGAATCTTTCTCAATCGAGCCAGCGTCAACACCGGTAAAGATTCTTGCCGCACCATTATTGGAAATATCAAAATGGGTCGCTTTACCCGCAATTGTATTATCGATCACGATTTCCGAGCCATTGAACTGCACTAAGCCCGCAGTACCATCTTTGAATTTATTAATTTCTGTCGTATTGTTTGTAATATTGGTTTTATTGGCTTCAATATTAGTAATACTCTGATCTATGAGCGCTTTGTTCTCCTCAATATTTTTTGTATTACCGGCAATGTTGTCGGTATTAATTTTGATATTGCCGGTATTAATCTCAATATTATCGGCATTGGTATAAGCTCGATTACTTAGATCATCCAATGCAAGACCAACATTATCAAAGATTTTAGCGGTGTCATTTTCACCCGTTCTGTTCAGATCATATTCCGGTGCCTTAATATTCCCATCAGCATCGACTGTCGCTCCGCCTCCTAATAGCTCGGTTGAGGCTTTGAGCTGAGATACATTTACGGCATCATTTGATGCTTTTCCAATAGCAACGCCCGTTAATGTACGATCGCCAGTTGCGCCGGAGATATCGAAACTAGTCGCTTGATCCGCCATCTTATTATCAATAATGATGGTTTGTTTATCATCGCTCAGCTGCACTAAGCCTGCAGAGCCATCTTTGAATTTATTAATTTCTGTCGTATTGTTAGAAATATTGGTTTTATTGGTTTCAATATTAATAACATTCTGATCTATGAGCGCTTTGTTCTCCTCAATATTTTTTGTATTACCGGCAATGTTGTCGGTATTAATCTCAATATTATCGGCATTGGTATAAGTTCGATTACTTAGATCATCCAATGCGGTACCCACATTATTAAAGATTTTCGTCGAGTCTGTTTCGCCATTTTTATTGAGATCATATTTCGGTGCAGTGATATTTCCTTTTCCATCTAATGTAGAACCGCCACCGAGCGCTTCGGATACAGTGTTATTCGTCGCATAGAGTTGACTGCCATTAATGGCATCTTTGGAATCTTTCTCAATCGAGCCAGCGTCAACACCGGTAAAGATTCTCGCCTCACCATTATTGGAAATATCAAAATGGGTCGCTTTACCCGCAATTGTATTATCGATCACAATTTCCGCGCCATTGAACTGCACTAAGCCCGCAGTACCATCTTTGAATTTATTAATTTCTGTCGTATTGTTAGAAATATTGGTTTTATTGGTTTCAATATTAATAACGTTCTGATCTATGAGCGCTTTGTTTTCCTCAATATTTTTTGTATTACCAGCAATGTTGTCGGTATTAATTTTGATATTGCCGGTATTAATCTCAATATTATCGGCATTGGTATAAGTTCGATTACTTAGATCATCCAATGCAAGACCAACATTATCAAAGATTTTAGTGGTGTCATTTTCACCCGTTCTGTTCAGATCATATTCCGGTGCCTTAATATTCCCATCAGCATCGACTGTCGCTCCGCCTCCTAATAGCTCAGTTGAGGCTTTGAGCTGGGATACATTTACGGCATCATTTGATGCTTTTCCAATAGCAACGCCCGTTAATGTACGATCGCCAGTTGTGCCGGAGATATCGAAACTAGTCGCTTGATCCGCCATCTTATTATCAATAATGATGGTTTGTTTATCATCGCTGAGTTTCACTAAACCGCCGGTACCTAATTGCAGATTTTTAATCGCATCTTTGTTAATTTGAATATCGCCAGCATTGGTATAAGTTCGATTACTCAAATCATCCAATGCAGAACCAACATTATTAAAGATTTTCGTTGAGTCTGTTTCGCCACTTTTATTGAGATCATATTTCGGTGCCGTGATATTGCCATCGGCATCTAATGTCGTGCCACCACCTAATGCCTGCACTAAATATGAATGGGTTAAATATAACTGAGCTCCTGTGATTGCATACGTAGAATCAGAAGAGATTTCTCCTTTTTCAAGTCCTTTTAAATATCGAGCGGTTCCATCCGCCTTATCAATACTCATTCCAAAAACATGTTGATCAAAGTCTTTAGATATCCGAACAGCAACATTTGCCCCATCAGCAACTACTTGCATTACTCCGGCTTTACCCTCATTTAATCTCTTAATAGACACACTATTATCTAAAATATTTGTCTCATTGTTATACCCTCTAAAACTGAGATCTGCTAAAGCGGTACCTACATCACTAAAGATCCTATGAGCCTCATCTTCCCCCACATTATTAAGGTTATATTTCGGTCCTGTAATATTCCCATCAGCATCTAATGTAGAACCCCCACCAAGTGCATCTGAGACAGTTTTATTCGTTGTATAAAGCTGACTGCCATTAATGGCATCTAAAGAAGATGCTTGAATTTTCCCTTTATCAACGCCGGTAAAGGTTCTTGCCTCACCATTATTGGAAATATCAAAATGGGTCGCTTTATCTGCAATTGTATTATCGATCACAATTGTCGAGCCATTGAGCTGTATTAAGCCCGCAGTACCGTTCGTAATATCCTGAATACCACCGACAATATTGGTCACTCGTCCATCCACATTCGCTAATGCCAAACCCACATCATTAAAGCTTTCAGATTGACCAGTATCTTTATTTACTAAATGATAACTTGGCGCTTCAATGGAACCGTCGGCATTGACCTTTGCGCCACCTCCAAGAATTGTGGCGATAGAATCATTACTTTTTTCTAACCGTGTATTCGTATCCTGTAGATCCGCCGTATTTTTAGCAATATCACCTGTATGAATATCGATTTGTGTTTTGTTGTCTGCAATATCATAGGAATTTGTAAGCGCCTGATTATCAATAGCTTCTAACGCAGATCCCACATTATCAAACAATCCACCAGAAAGCTTATATATGGGCGCTGTTATCTTCCCATCAGAATCCACATAAGCACCACTGCCAAAAACATCGGCAATAGAGTTACTAATACCATGAACTTGAGAACCATTAATGGCATCTACTGAATTATCGGCAATTAAACCGTCTTTAACGCCGGTTAAGGTTCGCTGACTATCCTCATTCGATATATCAAACACACCTGCTTTAGCACTAATCATATTATCTATAAAGATAGTCGTTTCACCTGCTTTCTCACCCACTTGAAGCAAGCCGAGTTGTCCTGCAATGAACTGGTTTATCGAATTACTATTAAGGCTAATACCCGTTGTATTACTACCTACTCTTATATTGAGGCTACTCAAAGCATCACCAACATTGGTAAATTCCCCAACACCTAAAAATTTATAAGTAGGATTCAAAATTGTGCCATCAGATTTTACAGATGCACCACCGCCAAGAGCCTTAACGATGGAGTCACTAATACCATAAACTTGCGAACCATTAATGGCATCTAAAGAAGATGCTTGAATTTTCCCTTTATCAACGCCGGTAAAGGTTCTTGCCTCACCATTATTGGAAATATCAAAATGGGTCGCTTTACCCGCAATTGTATTATCGATCACAATTGTCGATCCATTGAGCTGCACTAAGCCCGCGGTACCATCTTTGAATTTATTAATTTCTGTCGTATTGTTGGTGATATTGGTTTTATTGGCTTCAATATTGGTAATATTCTGATCTATGAGCGCTTTGTTCTCCTCAATATTTTTTATATTGCCGGCAATGTTATCAGTATTAGTTTTGATATTATCGGCATTGGTATAAGAGCGATAACTCAGATCATCCAATGCAGAACCAACATTATCAAAGATTTTAGCGGTATCTTTTTCACCAGTTTTATTGAGATCATATTCCGGAGCTGTGATATTACCATCGGCATCCAAAGTAGCATCACCGCCAAATGCTTTGGCGATCGCACTATTACTTTCAAACAGCTGAGCGCCATTAATCGCATCTGTTGAATTAGAACTAACCGTTCCTGTTGTCAATCCCGTGATTTTACGTGTAGATACAATTCCGCTTTTTTCATCTGTATTCGATACATTGAAAACATCTGCACTAGATGTCAGTTCATCATCAAAAATAAGCTGATTTCCATCAAGAATCACAAGTGAATCACTTGATCCTAATCCATCTATTCTCTTTGTTAGATATTTAAAACCATCATTAACCGTTGGAATTACTATCTCTGCGCCTAAAGCTCTTGAAAAATCCGTGGCAAGGCTAACCTTCCCAGTCTGATCATCTACTGTGGCCAATATAGCCTCTATACCGATAACATTCTTAGTCAATCCATCAATCAACGAACGTAGTTGATAACCTATTACTGCATCAGTAGATGACTCTGTTAACTCTCCCCATTTTACATTAACTAACCTACGTTCATTACCTACCGTTCCAAAGGAAACAGTATTAGTCTTATTTGCAAAAGAGCCTGTTCCAATAGCAACCGAGTTTGTCGAGGTAGCTTTTGCGCCAGTACCAATGGCAATGCTGTCCGTCCCACTAGAAACACTTTCATTCCCCAAAGCTATAGAATTTGACCCTGTAACTTCACTCTTATGTCCTATAGCTATCCCTCCTGTAATCGGAATTACTGATGCCTCTTTTCCTATTTGAATATAAGTATCATCTAAAACTGAAGTTAGAATTACACTAGGATCTTGATCTGGATCTGGATCTGGCTCTGGCTCTGGCTCTGAAAAAGGTATAATTGTAGAAGTGACATTCACTAATGAGTTATCAATCATAAGGAAATTTAAATTGGAAGGACCTTCTACCAATTTCTCTTCCAAGTCTTTCTTCTCATCCTGCTTTTGTTCCACTTTTTGCTCTGCTATAAAATCTATTTCTACTGTTTCAGCATCTGGCAAGGCTGTTTCTGCATAGAGTAATCCCGGCGATAAAGATGCGCTAATAAGCATTGCTAACAATGCTGATCTTTTCTTAGCAGAAATCGTGATCATTGATTTACTACTTTTAGATTTCTTTCGAGATGCTAATTCCGACGCAACAACATACGTATTACGGACATTACACCAAATAACTTTATAGACCTTATTCATAGCTCACCTATAAAAACCGTAAATTTCAATACGACGGAATAGGTTTTTAGTATAAAAAGGATCAATAAAAACCTATCAAATCACACTATTTATTAAAAAACTAACAATACAGAAATCAATGAATATTTTATGAATTGTATTTACATTAATTTGTAATAATATAATATAATGATTAGATAATAATATATATATTGATTTTTGTAAATTTATTTAGTGCTAAGCTATCTGCCTTCAAAACAATAAAAGCGCATTAGAGAATATCTCCCAATGCGCTTTTCAATATTTTCCCTGTCGGGATTTATGTAATTTATATAGCTATAAAACAATAATTTAACTGATTGATAAATAATCTCTTAAAAGCCAATCTCAGATCAAATCATCCTAGTTATTTAAGAGATCATCTTTGTTGTAATAATATAAATAATCGTTCCGGCATAATTTCCAATAACATATCCAACTGTTCCAATAACTAAAATGGGGCCTACTAATGTTCTCCATCCCTTACTGATTGCCATTGCCGCAGCTGTTGTTGGTCCTCCGACGTTTGCATTACAAGCCAATAAGATCTCTTCTAAAGAGAATTTAAAGAGCTTCCCCAATACAAGACTTACGATTAAATTAATAAACATAATCAATACAACAAACAGTAGAAGTAATGGTGCATTTTGCAGAATTAACGGAATAGATGCCGGGATACCAATGACGACAAAGAATAGATAAATCATATACGTACCTAACTCTTGGCTTCCATTAAGCTTTTGAAAGGGTTTTTGAAAACAAAAAATTACTAAAAAAGTCAGTGTTGTTAAAATTAAGTAAGGATCTGTAATAAAACTAATGAGAATCTCTAATACAATATTATCTGCCATCCCACGAAGCGGTTTTAACCAACCTGCTAACGTAAATGATACTGCAACAATCAATACAGATGCCGCCATATTGATGGCAATATCTTTTAAAGAAATATTGCGAGGTTGCCAATATGCTGCTGCCGGATTTTCATCACTATTATCTGTTTCTTTTTCAACTGCATCAATAAATGGCGTTTTAAAGCGCTTACGAAACCATGACATACTCGCAACCGTTAATAACACGATAAAATAGAGTGCCATAATAAGATTATCGGCAACAATGGTAGAAGCCACCATATCTTTAGATGGTTCTAATTTTGCTGTCATTGCCGCAAAGTTTACTCCGCCACCAATATAAGACGCGCCGATCATTCCACTGATTTTATTAAGTTCTGGAATCCAATCTTTGAAGATAAAGAAAGCCGTGAATACCCCGATCATTGTTCCGATCGAACTCATCAAGAAAATAATCAGCAATCGGCGACTTTCTGTAAAAATACTTTTAACATTCACTTGAAATAGAAGTAGTGGAATTGCGATCGGCACAACATAAGTCCATACAGCATCATATACCGCTGCATCTGTTGGAATAATATTAAAACTGGAAAAACTAATGGCAATAATTAAGGCAATCACGGCACCAGGAACTTTTGCCGACCATTTATAACGCTGCTCCACAATAATCGATACCGAAGCTGCGACAAATAAGAATGCTAATAAAATGAGTGACTGATCTGCGGAAATAAGGGTTTTCATAATCTCTCTCCTTTGTTATTTATAATATTTTATATATCTATATGCATCTATATATATTTGATACTTCATTATTAATTTGTTGACGGTGGTATTAGAATGTTTCAAGGATATATCCAAGGTTTCACTGATTGATAATGTATCTATTCTTCTATTCTTCTATTCTTCTATTCTTCTATTCTTCTATTCTTCTATTCTTCTATTCTTCTATTCTTCTATTCTTCTATTCTTCTATTCTTCTATTCTTCTATTCTTAAAATACTTCCCTAAATAGGTACTTTGGCAATACTATAAAATGCTACTTGATCATAATAATATCCCCAAAGTTGATTACCATAATCAAAATGCCACCACTCTGAAGGCAAATTACTAAATCCTACCGATTCCATGCCGTGGATTAATATCCGGCGATTTCGCTGTATCTCTCTTTCTTCTTTTTCTAAAATACGATCTTCAAAAAAGCTACTCCATGCGCTTGGAAGCATGGCATCAAAATCTGTTCCCATATTTAAGGGAATACCTGTTTCCACAGAAAATAGCGTCAAATCGATCGATCCTCCTGTTAAATGCGGACTTGGCTTCAGTGGATCTAGACTAGATAGCGCCACAAATTGATTTAAAACATCCAGAATTACTGCTTCAGTAAAGTCTGGGTAATCTTGTTCTAACTGCTTTTTAAAATCTGCTCGTAAAGCTTCTTGTACCGCAATCGGGCGCCAAGCATCTAATACTAAAATGCCGAGAGATTCCGGCAATTTCTTCAATAATTCTTCCAACTTCTCTAATACGCGACTTCGAGTATAAACTTCTTTTAAAGCACCTTGAATATGATCATGATAGTACGCACTATATACCTTTAACCTTGCCGATGATGTTATTTGTACTAATGGATCATGATAAAAATGTGAAGTCGTATCAATCAAAATTTCTCGACTCTTTTCAAACACCAAATCCCGGCTCATTACCGGCATTAATTGCCATTTCTGAAACTCCATGATTCCCCCTTAAATCAGTCTGTTTACATACCTTTATTGAAATATCTTTATTTGAACCTATTAAAGTATACGTTTATAAAATAAATGCCATCAAATAAAAAAGCTCTTAGTGGTATATCACTAAGAGCTTATCTTTAACGATCTTGTCATACGATTCCTATCCTTTTCATACCAAAAAAAGAAGGATAAAAATCGTATATTAATCACATATTACGCACGCGCATATGGTTCTAAACCTAATACCATACGACCGTTTTTAGTCGCAATATTAATTGCTGATTCTAAATCCGTATAACGACAACCTGTAATGAGTAACTTCAATTCTTCCCACAGATCTCCATCACTAAATGGCAACATGTAGTCTGCAATATTATCCGTACCAATCGCTACTGGAATTCCTGCTTTTGCTAACTCATCTGCCGGCGTAATTGCATTACGTGTAGGACCTTGCTCTTCACGTCGTGGGCTATCAATCCATGCAAATGGACAAGCGATTACCATCATTTGAGCTTTTAACATTTTGTTATAAAGCATTTGACGATATTCTTCATCATGCGCCGTAATTGAAATACTATGAACCGCCGCAACACGACCTTCCATACCATGCTCAATCACTTTATCCGCAACGAGTTCAGTTTCTTTCTCATCTTTAGAGTTAAATTGGTCAACGTGAACATGCACCATTTTACCTTGTGCTTTTGCAGTTTGAAGGAGTACATCCATATGCACACCATCCATTCCCGGACCATGATCACGAAGGTCACGAAGTGGAAGACCACCGATGATATCGACTTTTTCTGCACCTTTATCAAACCAATAACGAGCTTCTTTATCAATCACACCTTTCAAAGTCTGATTCACAAGCTTAATAGTGATATCGCCTTCGTAATTACGGCGTGCACGAAGTGCTGCATTTAACGCTCTCTCTTCAGCAATTGGGTCAACGTCAATAAAGCTTCCTACTGCCGTTACGCCTTGCTCGATCATACGCTCAATACCCATTGAGAAATGACGATAGTAATCTTCTTCCGTCATGTTTGCTTTAATGCGGTCAAGCGTATCCCATTTTTCAATCAATGTTTGCGTTTGGTAAACTTCAAATCCTTCATAATCGATTGTAAACGCGCGATCTCCATGCATATGTGCATTTACCCAACCACCATTTTTTTGAATGTTATTTAATAAATAAGCCTTTAAACTTCTGGTATCTGTATAGATGCGATGTTCTTTAGCGATTAATGTACTCATAGCTGTTCCTTTTTTGAAATTTATTAAATAACTTTTACATCTTGTAAGTGTTGCTAGGCTTTTTACTACATCGATTTTCCACAAAAAAAACCTCCATTATTTAAATGGAGGTTCTTTCATGAATTTTGTGAATAGCAATAGAATCAAAAGAAGTCATAAAACGTCGTAGCATCTCTACGTTTTTTTTCATGATTGATGTGCAACCTTCATGGCTCATCTGTGACTTTCCTTTATCAGATCCTAAACAAACGAGTATATTCTATGGCGTAAAAAAAAAGTTGCAAGTTTTATTTTTGTTTTTTAACGATCATCATTGCTCAGCGTCTTGTATTAGGCTGATTTCCCCAATGAAGCTTTTCTCTTAAAATCGAAAAATAACGATAATCCTCTGAATGTACTAATGTTAATAGATCTTCTGAGGGCTCAATTGTTAAGTGCTCATCACTCGCTAATGTAAATAACTCTTGCCCATCACATGTTACATTTACAGGGGACACTTCTCGATCACTCGTGACGACTCTTATCTTACTATCTGCCGGTACCACCAAAGGTCGATGACTCAAAGTATGAGGGCAAATAGGGGAAATGACGATTGCCGGCAATGTAGGATACATAATAGGCCCACCTGTTGAGAGAGAATAAGCTGTAGATCCTGTAGGCGTTGCAAGTATTAATCCATCTGCTCGATACGTCGATAGATAATGATCATTGACATAAACATCTATCTCTATTAATCGCGACAACTCTGTTTTATGAATCACAACATCATTCATAGCATATGAACGAAACTCATTGTTGATCATCGCTTTTAGCAAAAATCGCTCTTCATAGATTCTTTTACCATCTAATATTTCAACTAACCTTGACTGCAAAGCTTTCTGATCGATATCTGTTAAGAATCCTAAACGTCCTAAATTAACGCCTAACACTGGAATCTTTAAGTGATGTACCTTTCTCGCAATTCCTAAAAAAGTACCATCGCCACCAAACGCAATAATGAGGTCGCAGTTTGAAATCTCTTTCACAATATTTTCTGGATATGAGAGTTCTAGTCGATGTTCAAAATTGTCTACCTCAAAATAACTCACGCCACGCTCATCCATAATGCTTTTGGTGCATAAAATGGCATTTTGAACGTCTTTAGATTCTTTATTACTGAGAATTAGTGCGATTTTTTGAAATTTTTTCATATTCTATGGTATTGTGTTTTGCTTAAAGTAGTTCCATAGCATAGCACGTTATTTGCTTCCTTAAAGCTTCTAATTTGCTGTTTTATGAGACTAATTACTATATAGGTCATTAGCTAGTTTCGGCTCTGAAATTTCTTCCGCACATCACTATAAAAACAATGGTCTTCTATTTTTACTCAAAATAAATAGGAGCTTCATTCATTAAGTAATGTGAGTTAATACAGTGGATAAAGCGATAGAGATGAACATGATTTTACTGCGATTGGTTTTAGCGTAATTCATTTGAAATAATAGTGTGCGCTAAGTACTGATCCAAAAGGCTAGTAGGCTAACGATCAACTCTTTTAAAGAGTTGAACTTTGACAACATACGCTAGATAAATTTTGGAGGTATAATGCGTAAAGCGCTTTTTTTTCTACTTAGCATCATCATGATGCCAAGCCTCGCCTTAGCTGGAAACGAACTTTCGTTTACAGGTCAAGACCTCTCGCCTTTATGGTCCATTCCTTTTATAGGAATCATTCTTTCGATTGCGGTTCTCCCTCTTTTTGCACCCAAACTGTGGGATCATCATTATGGGAAAATTACCGCTGCATGGACTCTATTATTCTTCATTCCTCTATTTTTCACTTATGATCTAAGCATTACAGCAAATATCTTTGCCCATGCTTTCCTAGAAGAATATATCCCCTTTATTTTGCTCTTATTAGTGCTTTTTGCAGCTTCTGGTGGAATTCATATTTCAGGAAACTTAGTAGCTAGCCCTAAATTCAACGTATCAATCTTAGCAATTGGTACCATTTTAGCGTCTGTAATGGGAACAACGGGAGCGGCCATGCTACTCATTCGCCCAATTCTTTCAGCGAATAAAAACCGTAAACATCGTATGCATATCCCGATTTTCTTTATCTTCTTGGTAGCGAATATCGGGGGAGGTTTAACACCGCTTGGCGATCCACCATTATTCCTTGGTTTCTTAAATGGCGTTGATTTCTTCTGGACTTTGCAACACATGTTCTTACCAGTATTAATCTTCTCGGTTATTCTCCTCACTATTTTCTTCTTCATTGATAATCATTTCTTTAATAAAGAAAACATTCCTAAATCAGATGAAAAAACAACCGTAGTAGTAGTTGGAAAACAGAACTTCCTCATTATTCTTGGTGTTCTCTTTGGAATTATCTTATCAGGCGTTTGGATCCCGGGAATCAACTGGACAGTATTTGGGGTTGAAGTACATCTAGAAAATATCCTTCGTGATCTCTTCTTTGTATTCTTAACCATTGTTTCCTTGAAAATTACCTCTAAGAAAATTCGTGAAGATAATAACTTCAACTGGCACCCTATTATTGAAGTTGCAAAACTCTTCTCAGGAATCTTCTTAACAATTGTTCCTGTCATTGCAATTTTAGAAGCTGGAAGAAGTGGTGCATTTGGTGCGATTGTGGATATTACACATACGGATGCCGGTGAGCCTATTAATGTTATCTACTTCTGGGTAACAACGGTTCTTTCCGCATTCTTAGACAATGCTCCGACTTATCTTGTATTCTTCAAGATGGCAGGTGCTTCAGTTCCTGAAGGATTTAGTTCTGCTGCTGATTACCTCATGAATGGTATTCCTGCAACACTTCTTGCGATCTCAATGGGAACGGTATTTACAGGACCATTAACCTATATCGGAAATGCGCCAAACTTTATGGTGAAATCTATGGCTGAACAAGAAGGCATCAAAATGCCATCATTCTTTGGCTATTTCTTTATCGCCACAATCATATTAACGCCTGTTTATATCCTCCTAAACTTCCTCTTCTTGTAAGTTTTTGTAAGAAGATTGTTAGGACAAAGAAAGCGCTAGATTTTCTAGCGCTTTCTTGTAATATTTATAGGCTGATTGCTCGGTAATAGCGATCTTTATAATCGGACTTATACATCATAAGGCAGGATAAATTAAATGACTCTGTTAGTACAAAAGTATGGCGGGAGTTCTGTAGCAAACATTGATCGTATTCAGAATGTTGCTCGTCGTATTCAAAAACATCACGAAAAAGGTAGTAAAATGGTAATCGTTCTCTCTGCTATGTCAGGAGAAACCGATCGCCTTATTAAATTAGCCCACGGTTTAACAACTCGCCCTAATCCAAGAGAAATGGATGCGTTAGTTTCAACCGGCGAGCAAGTGAGTATTTCATTGTTATGTATCGCGCTTGAAGCAATGGGCATCAAAGCGAAATCTTACAATGGTGATCAAGCTCGCATCCTAACAGATCAGGTTCATACCAAAGCACGTATTAAGAATATTGATACTTCAGCGATGGAAGAAGATTTAAAAAATGGTTACGTTGTCGTAGTTGCGGGTTTCCAAGGCGTGACCGAAGATGGTTCCGTCACCACTTTAGGTCGTGGCGGCTCTGATACCACAGCAGTTGCACTTGCGGCTTGTTTAAAAGCAACAGAATGCCAAATCTATACTGATGTGGATGGCGTGTATACTACCGATCCTCGCATAGAGCCCAAAGCTCGCAAACTCGACAAAATCGCTTTTGAAGAGATGCTTGAGCTTTCAAGCTTAGGTTCTAAAGTATTACAAATTCGTTCAGTCGAACTTGCCGCAAAGAATAAAGTACCACTTCGTGTTCTCTCTTCTCTCACAGAAGAAGGTGAAGGTACATTAATTACTACAGAAAAGGATATTGACATGGAAGCAGCCATTATCTCCGGCGTTGCAACAAGTAAAAATGAAGCTAAAATTACCGTTTTAGGGGTTCCTGATCAACCGGGGATTGCCTTTAATATTCTTGAGCAAATCAGTGATGCCAATATCGAAGTCGATATGATCGTTCAAAATATTTCTCAAGATGGCACAACAGATTTCACTTTTACCATTAACGAAACTGATTTTGACAAAGCGCTTGAAATTACGGAAAAATCTGCGAAAGAGATGGGTGCTCGTAAAGTACTGGGCGATAAAGATATTGTGAAAGTATCTCTTGTTGGCTTAGGAATGCGCTCTCATGCAGGGGTTGCAAGTTTGATGTTTAAAGCGCTCGCAAATGAAAAAATCAATATCAAAATGATCTCTACTTCTGAAATTAAAGTATCGGTTGTCATTGATAGCAAGTATCATGAATTGGCAGTAAGAACGCTTCATGATGCTTTTAAATTAGATGAATAATCTTCTTTAAAACATTAAAGTCATTAGAAACATACTGTATGATATTGAATTAATGTCACAAAAATATGAAATAGTGACTTTCACGCTAAAATTTTGATCTCAAGGATTTCGCCGTTAAGCATAAAAATTTAACGGCGCTATTGTATGAAAAAGATAAAACTGCCCTACCTAATATTACTCATGCTTTTATTTCTATTAAGCCCCTCTTTTGCCGAGAGAACAATGGAAATTAAAATCGAGGGGATTTCTGACAAAAAAGCCTTAGAGAATGCCCAAAATGCAGCAGAAATCTATTCATTACAAGGGAAAACTGCACCTACAGACTTGAGAATCCAATGGTTATATGAAGAAGGCACTAAACAAATCGCAGCGGCACTACAACCTTATGGTTACTATAGAGCAACAATTAAAGGGGATTTAATCTATCAAAAAGATACCATTGTTGCGACGTATCATGTAAATCCTGGCGCACAGATTCCTATAAAAACATTAGAACTAGGCGTCACTGATTTAGAAAAATTAAAAGAAAAAGATACAGAAACATCTCTTACTGAATATCAGGATTTTTCTAAGATTCTGAGTAGTAGTAAATTAAAAGTAGGCGCACCGCTTAATCACCCTGATTATGAGTCCACGAAAGATCAACTCTCTCAACAAGCATCGACTCTCGGCTATTTTGATGCCTATTATCCTTATCATGAAATTATCGTCAATTTAGACTCATACACATCAGATATTAATCTCCAAATGACTTTAGGAGATCGCTATCTTTTTGGTAGCACGACGTTTCATCAAAAATATTTTGCTGATGAATTCTTAGATCGCTTCCTTCATAACATGCGAGAATCTAGCGAATATAGTGACCAAAAATTAGTGGCACTACAATCTACGTTTAATGAAGCTAACTATTTTGAAGATGTTGTCATTGTTCCAAAAACAAATGCCGAAACGAAAGAAGTTCCGCTAGATATCTATCTGCGCCCTAGAAAGCAACGAACCCTCTCTTTAGGAGCAGGATATTCATCTGACATTGGTCCTAAAATCATGGGCGGAGTCACTTGGCACTATCTCAATCCTTATGGCCACAAACTCCAAACAAACCTGCTCTATGGTCAGAAAAAACGAGATGGATTGATTAACTATCAAATTCCGGGAACCGATCCCACTCAAGATATGTACAATATTTTCGTTAAATATGAATATGAAAATACTTCTACAAAAGATTACACCACCTATTTAGCGGGTATTTCCAAAGATCGAGAACGTGAGCAATATAAATATGGCTATTCTCTACATTATCAATACGATAAATTCAGAGATATTAACGGTTCTAAACAACATTCTAAATTACTCATCCCAACCTTTTATGGTGAATGGAAAACAGCGCCCGTGATTCCTTTTGATCAATTTGGCGTAAAAATCACCGGAAAAGTTCGTGGCGCCGTTGATAAAGTGGCATCAGACCTCTCATTTCTACAAGCAAGTATCGGAATTCATGCCTATATCCCACTCGGCGTCGATAATCGATTTATTGTTCGCGGTTCAATCGGTAATACCAGCATTCAAGATAAAGATCTGAATAAACTGCCTCCAAGCTTACGTTTTTACACTGGGGGAGATAATACCGTTCGTGGTTATAAATACGATGGTATTGGTGAAAAAGGCTATAACGGCGAGATTTACGGTGGTAAAAAACTGGTTGTCGCAAGTGTTGAATATGAACACAAAATAGCACCGAGCTTTGCTATTGCCGGTTTTGTGGATGCCGGTGATGCTTACAACCATAAAGCAAATTTAAAATATGGTGCCGGCGCTGGTATTCGTTGGTATTCGCCCATTGGTTCAGTACGATTAGACCTTGCCCATGGCTTTGATAAAGAGCTCGGCGATACCGTACGCCTTCACTTAAATATTGGATTAGATCTGTAATGAATCATGATTTCTCAAAAGTGCCTGCATGGTATTTTGATATTTTCAATCAGTATAAAAACACCTTACAATCTAAAAATGCCCTCTATTTAGCCTTAAGTGCCGGCGTTGATTCCAATACGTTACTGCATTGGTTAGCAACTTTTAAAGATCAATTACCACCGATCTATACCATTCATGTGAATCATAATTGGCATGGAGATTATTCTCATCTTTGGGCAAATTTTGCTCGACAACGTGCGGAATTTTACGGCTTTCAACATTATCATTATGAAGTCTATTTTGAAGATCATGATCCCAAAGGCTTAGAAGCTGCCGGCAGAAATGCACGTTACCTTAAATTTGGCGAAACCATGCAAGATAACTCCCTTCTCTGTGTTGGGCATCATCGTTCAGACCAAGCAGAAACCTTAATGCAAAGGCTTCTTAGAAGCTCCGGCATTCGAGGACTTGGCGCAATGAGAGATTTCAATCAAGTCCAATTTGGCGATTATAATATTGAGCTTTTCCGCCCTTTTCTTTCGATCTCTAAAAAGACGTTATATGAAACTGCCACAAAACTCGAGCTTCCTTGGCTAGAAGATTATACCAATCATGAAGCGGATGATATGGAGCGCAATATCATCCGCAATAATCTCTTCAATACGATGGAGAAAGAGTTTCCAAAATATGAAGCAGCATTTTATCAAGTGACGCAATTCATGCAGGAAGCAGATGATCTGTTACTTGAAATTGCCGAGCAAGATTTACAACTTATCGGCCAAGAAACGCCTTTCACACAAATGCCGGCAATCAATCTTCAAAAGGATAACGCTTCGAATACTGATAACACGCCAACCTTAGCACTTCACTTGCCAAGTTTACGAACGCTTTCCAAAAATAGACAAAAGAATCTCTTACAACAATGGATTCGCCCTAAAAACTTGCTGTTTAGCCAGAAGCAAATTCAAGAATTTTTCAGAACATTCATCGAACAAACGCCTTCCCATCAATCTTGCTTTATGCTCGAAGATTACGGCATTTTCTATTTCCAAGACTTTCTCTATCTCAGAATGCCGGCAAATCATTCACGAGAACAAATGGATCTCACAAATCTTGAGTTTATTCCGGCAGAGAATGCTCCAAGCCAACAATTTTGGGATCGTAAAATATTCAGCCTGCAAACAAGACAAGGCGGAGAGCGATTTCATCCCATGAATCGTGATAAAAGCCAAACGCTTAAAAAACTCCTTCAAGAGCAAAATCTACCGCAATGGGAGCGAGATAATTGTTGGTATTTGCAAGACACCAAAAGCGGTGAGATTCTTTGGGTGAATCACTTAGGGTTTGCTAAACAGCTCCAGCCTTACTTAGAAAATACAGGCGTTATGCCCGTTTTAATACCTAAAAAGTAAACTCAAGAAAAAGTTATCGTAAAATCGATATAAAAAATCTCGTTTGAAATGACTCAAGCGAGATTTTTTGTTTTTAGTTTTAACTTTTAAATTGTGCTATTAGATGAATCACTGAAGTCAATGTATTGATATATCAATGTATAAGTGATGTCTACTTCTGCAATGATTCCGGCAAAATCCAATAGTTGTTTTTGTTATTTTCTTCCATATATGCTTTAAATTCTGGGGAATTATACGCTTTCACAATCGCTTTCGCCCATTCGCTATCTTGATCTTTTTCTCGGATCACAACTTGCAGATAAAGATCATCCAACAATGTTTCTTGCGCTAATACTTTACTTGGATCTAATTTCCCAAGCCAAACCATACTTCCCGGAATTACGGCAAAATCGGCATCATCCAATACTCTTGGGATTAAGCTTGAATCAATCTCTTTGATTTGAAGATTATACGGATTTTCCGCAATATCATTTTTAGAAGCCTGCATTAAGTTAACGCCAGATTTCAGCTTGAGTAAACCTGATTTATCCAATAAACCATACGCTCTTGCGGCATTAGAAGCATCTTGAGGAATCAAAATTGTCATATTTTGCTGAACATCTTCTAAAGATTGATGACGATTCGAGAAAATTCCCGCTGGAACTGTGGGGATTTTTTGAATCGCAATTAAATCACTACTGCGCTGATCATTAAAGACTTTCATAAATCCGGCATGCTGTGAAACAACCACATCTACAGCATTTTCTGTCATTGCGATATTCGCTTCTAACAGCGCCGCAAAATTGATCTCTTTAACAGTAAAACCTTCTTTTTCTAAAATAGGCGTAATCGCAACCGCAAAAAGCTCATCATAAGGGCCGGGAGAAACGCCACGAACAATGACTTTCTCATCTCTGTCTCCGGAACATGCCGCTAAAAAAGTAAAGCTTGCGACCGCAAAAATCGTTAAAAACCATCGTTTCATTGTTTCACCCTCTAAATATTTTCTGAATATTTTCTTAAATTTCTCTCAACCCTTATTATTCATACTTATAATATATGTTTAATAAAAAGTAAAATAATTGTTTATAAATGGTTGTTGATATTTATTCAGAATAATAGACCCCTATTTAACAAATAGATTGAAATCATAAGAGAAAACCGCTCAAATTCCTGCGGAATTAAATCATCTCTATTGACAAGTACGCTATGATGATCAAACGTGATATAAAAATATTTACAAACACTTAAAAAACACCTAAAAATGACAATCGTTATTCACCCTATTCATCTGAATCTCCATTTAGAGTACAGATATCGATATCTGATTCCGATTTTCACGCGTTACTTTCACTCATTACCGATGATCAATTTGAGGATTTTCTATGAAACGAATACTACTCATGGCGCTCTCTCTCTGCGCACTCTCTTTTAGTCATGCTGAACCCTTAAAGGTTGTGACAAGTTTTTCAATCTTAGAAGATCTCACTCACAATATTGGGCAAGATAAAATTAGCGTTGAATCCATCATTAAACGTGGACAAGATGCTCATAGCTTTGAGCCAACGCCGAAGGATATTCTCAAAATCCAAAATGCCGATGTGGTTGTGATTAATGGCTTAAATTTTGATTATTGGATGACGAAAATTCTAGAAAATAACAAGTATGAAGGAATTATCATTGATACAAGTCGCAATGTGCCTCTGATCTCTATCACTGATCACGATCACGGCGATTCTGATCCGCATATTTGGCAAAATCCTCAAAATGTCATGATCATGACGAAAAACATCGAAGAAGGTTTATCCCTTGCTCTGCCGGAAGATTCACCCTATTTTCAAAATAATTATGAAAGCTATCACGAAAAACTCACGCAAATAGATCAATACGCAAAAGAGAAATTAGGTCATAACGACAACGAATCTCTCATGGTATTACATAACAGTTTTGGCTATTTAGCAGAGCGTTATCATCTTCACTTTGTGGCAATTGCAGATGTGAATCCCCTTGCCGAGCCTTCTGCAAAAAAGATGGCGGAACTCTACAATCTTGTAAAAACGGAAAACATTCACGCCATTTTTAGTGAAAATATTGCGCCGAGCCGTTTTATCTCCACATTAGTCAAAGATTTAAAACTCCAAGATGGTGGCATTTTATATTCAGATGCATTAACGATTGAACCGCCGGCAGAGAGCTATCTACAACTCTTTAAAACAAATGTGGATACCATTGCCAAAACCCTCAAAAACACGACTAAGGATTAGGCCTTTTAAAATCGAAATGCATGCTAAAACATGCTATTATTGATGCCATTTAATTCACTCTTATACCAAATAAAGGCAATTAGGATTATGTCTGAAAATATTGTTCGTACCAACTTTATTCGCCAAATTATCGATAAAGATTTAGAGAACGGAAAATACCAGAGCTCCTCTGATATTCATACTCGCTTTCCACCAGAACCTAACGGCTATCTGCATATTGGTCATGCGAAATCTATCTGCCTGAACTTTGGAATTGCAAAGGATTATGGCGGTCGTTGTAATCTTCGTTTTGATGATACAAACCCAACGAAAGAAGAGATCGAATATGTAGAAGCGATCAAAAATGACGTTGAATGGCTTGGCTTCAAATGGGATGATCTTTTCTACGCATCAGATTACTTTGAGCAATTTTATGAAGCAGCCGTAGATTTCATCAAAAAAGGCATTGCTTATGTCGATGATAGTAGTGCTGAAGAGATTCGTGAAATGCGTGGTACATTAACAACTCCCGGCGTTAACTCTCCTTATCGTGAACGTTCTATTGAAGAAAACCTCGATCTTTTCACTCGCATGAGAAATGGCGAATTTAAAGATGGTGAAAAAGTCCTTCGTGCAAAAATCGATATGGCTTCTCCAAACATGAACCTTCGTGATCCGGCACTTTACCGTATTCGTCACGAAACTCACCATCAAACAGGTGACAAATGGTGCATCTATCCAATGTATGACTTTGCACATGCATTAAGTGATGCCATTGAAGGAATCTCGCATTCTATCTGTACGTTAGAATTTGAAGATCATCGCCCACTTTATGATTGGTGTGTTGAACAAGCAAATATGCCACATAAACCACATCAATATGAGTTTTCAAGACTGAATATTGAGCATAACGTGATGTCAAAACGCCTCCTAACGCAATTGGTAACATCAGGTTTAGTAGATGGCTGGAATGATCCACGTATGCCAACCATTTCAGGTTTACGTCGCCGTGGTTGTCCTCCGGAAGCCCTTCGTCTTTTCTGTGAAAGAATCGGCGTGACAAAATCTGAAAACATGATTGAGTTACAACAGCTCAGCCAAGCGATGCGCGATATCTTAAATGAGAAAGCAGATCGTAGAATGGCGGTGTTAGATCCCCTTAAAGTGACTTTAACGAACTTTCCTGAAGATGAAGTTTTAGAGATTGCGAACCATCCACAAGATGAATCTCGTGGCACCCGTTCTGTGAATTTCAGCAATACACTCTATATTGATCGTGCGGACTTCAAAGAGGAAGCGAACAAGAAATATAAACGTCTTGTGTTAGATGGTTACGTGCGTCTTCGTGGTGCTTACATCATCAAAGCAACGGATTTTGTAAAAGATGAAAATGGCGAAATCAGCGAAGTGATTGCTGAAATCGTGCCAGGTTCACTCGGTAAAAATGTAGAAGGCGTAAAAGCTCGTGGCGTTATCCAATGGGTTTCTGCAAAAGATGCGATTGATATCACGATTCATAACTACGATGTACTCTTCTCAGAGAAAAATCCACAATCTCTTCCAGGTGAATTAATTGATCACGTGAATAGAGATTCACTGCATGTGATTCAAGGAAAAGGCGAACCAGCATTAGCAGATTCTCCGATTGAAGAAGCGTATCAATTTGAAAGAATTGGTTACTATGCAAGAGATTCAAAATCAGACAAACTCGTATTCAACCGTGTTGTTGAGCTAAAAGATAGCTTCGGAGAGTAAGTTTGAGTGAGATTATAAAATATGGCCCCTCACTTTTAGAGGGGTTTTTCATTACCATTGCATTAGGCGTTTTCTCCTTCTTTATTGCCGTGGCTCTAGGACTCGGCTCAGCGCTACTCTCCTTTAGCCCTGTGCGACTGCTTCGTTATATATCAAAACTCTACACCACGATTATTCGTGGTGTTCCTGATATTGTGCTGATATTTTTGATTTTTTACGGCTTACAGACGATTCTCAACTCTTTAACGGAACTGATCGGATTAAATCCCATATTCCTCAATCCTTTTGTATCGGGAGTGATTACCATTGGTTTAATCTTTGGCGCTTTTATCTCTGAAACATTTAGAGGTGCGCTGATAGCAGTTCCAAAAGGACAGTTTGAGTCTTGTACAGCGTTAGGGATGTCAAAAGCGCATTATTATCGCCGAGTTATTTTCCCGCAAGCAATGCGCTTTGCGCTTCCTGGCCTTAGTAATAACTGGCTTGTGATGCTCAAAACAACGGCGCTTGTCTCCTTAATTGGCTTACACGACTTAGTGTTTATTGCCAATAATGCCGGGAAAGCAACACGCTTATCATTCGATTTCTATCTTGTGACGGCACTTGGATTCTTGCTCTTAACGAGCGTTTCTATTTTGCTGATTAAGTATTTAGAACGTCATTATAATACCGGCTTTAAAAACGAGGTGTCATTATGATGGATCTGTATTACTCAATCGTAGATCTCTTTCCGAGTGATTATCTCCCTGATGATTTTCTTCCGGCAATTTGGCTCACAATCAAGCTAACGGTCATCGCATCATTAGCAGGTTTACTCTTAGCCATTCCGCTTTCAGTATTTGCGTTATCTAAGAAAAAATGGATTAGTTTTCCGATCGAAATGTTCAGCTATTTCTTTCGAGGAACGCCACTTTTAGTACAAATTTACCTTATCTATTTTGGCCTTGGGCAATTTGAAGCAGTACGAAATAGCGGTTGGCTGTGGGATCATATCCTCACAGATGCGTATAAATGTGCACTCATTGCATTTACACTCAATACTTGTGCATACACCATCGAAATCTTTAAAGGCGCTTTAAAGCATACGCCAAAAGGGGAAATCGAAGCAGGAATTGCCTTTGGTATGAGTAAATTCACGCTCTTTAGACGCATTATTTTCCCATCAGGATTTAGACGTGCATTACCGGCATATAGTAATGAAGTGATCTTCATGCTTCACGGCACTGCGCAAGCATCTGTTCTCACGTTAATGGATCTCTTAGGTTGGGCGAAAAAAGTGTATAGCATTACCTATTCACCGTTCATCCCGTTCCTTATCGCAGCGCTCGTCTATCTCATTCTGACATTCGCGCTCGTTGCGCTCTTTAGATATTGTGAAAAACGTTGGTTATCGTATCTTCAACCAACTCTTTAACAAAATTTAAAGGCGTCATTTTAAAGGTATTCTTGGCGTAAACAGTCGCCAATAACGTATTAAATCTGAAAGCATCAAAAAGTCATTAAAAAAGCATTGATATCATTTCTTTGGAAAATTCCTTGAAAAAAATATCAATGCTTTTTTATTATTGCTCTTTTCAAATCGCCCTTTCATCCTATTTCACAATCGGATAATTACGAAGGCTTTTTCAATACCATGAGTTCTTCAGCCGTTAAAGGTTCATTATTTTGAAGCTTTGCGAGTACTTTCTTCAAAGGGGATTCCCCTCTTGCAAGTTGCATCATAAAATCTTGCAATTCCCCTTCTTGTAACTCATCATCAATCAATAGCTCTTGCATTGCCAAACCTCGAAGCCATCTTCCCCAAGATTCCTCTTCAAAATGACGAATCAGTTGCGCTGCAGTTTCTAGAGTTTGATAATCTTTAATTGCCGAGATAATCTCATAGAGCACGTTTTGCTGACGATCATCGCTCTCTAATAAGAAATGCAATCCTTGTAGATTTTTTCCCAATGATGGATTATTCAGCAGTAAAATCACAATGCGTTCTACTAATGATTGTCCGCTACTAAAATTCGTTTTTGCAGGCTGATTCTGCTCATTGCCGACTTTCACGTAACGATTTAAAAGGCTCTCTGCTAAATTTGCTCTTCGCCCTAACTCTGCTCTTAAAAAATCTCGAAGCGGAATATCTCGCATGCTATTAATCTTTTCACCGGCAATCTCTAAAAACTGCGATTTGCCTTCAAAAGAGTTCATATTGACATCGCTTTCCGAAGCTTCAAATAGAAATTTCGACAAAGGTTCGGCATCTTTTACAAGCGCTTCAAATGCTTCTTTCCCTTCTGCTTTCACAAAACTATCAGGGTCTTCCCCATCAGGCAGAAAGAGAAAAGAGACCTCTTTGCCGGCACTTAATACGGAGAATGATTCATCCATTGCTTTATGCGCTGCGGCTTTTCCGGCTCTATCGCCATCAAAACAGAACACAATGCGAGAAGTATAGCGAAGTAATAACTCAATTTGCCGGCGACCAATTGCCGTACCTAACGTTGCAACGCTATTTTCAATGCCGTAATGCGATAACATCACAACATCCATATAGCCTTCTACTACAATAATTTCATTATAATCTCGGCAATATTTTCGAAGCTCATATAATCCGTAAACTTCTTCGCCTTTCTTAAAGATAGGCGTTTCCGGCGAGTTCAGATATTTCGGTTCGCCTTGATCTAAAATCCGCCCACCAAAGCCGATAGTTTCGCCTTTTCGGTTACGAATCGGGAACATAATTCGATCTCGAAAACGATCATAACGGCGACTGTTTTCTGATTCACTCAGTAACCCAGCTTCGAGCAATTCATTTTCCGGAATTTGATGCTTTGTAAGTTCTGTAAGCAATAAATTCCAACTTTCCGGCGCAAACCCAATGCCAAATTTTTGCGCATCATCGCCGGTAATTCCTCGCTTTTGCAGATAGGCAATTGCTCGTTCTCTGTCTTCCGCAACTCGAAGTTGTTTACGATAAAATGCTTCCGCCATATTCATGACTTCTAGCAGATTTTTCTGTCTTTTAATGGTTTCGGCAGATTTTTGATTTCGGCGCTCATAAGGGATTTCTAAACCTTCCATTTGCGCCAGCGCTTCTACCGCTTCCACAAATTCAAGACGCTCATAATTCATTAAGAAATCAATAACACTTCCGCTCGCATTACAGCCAAAACAGTAATAGAACTGTTTTGGCTCGCTAACGGTAAAAGAAGGGCTTTTCTCATCATGAAAAGGACAGCAAGCTTTATAGTTACTGCCGGCTCTTTTCAAAGGTACTCGCTGGTTAATGACGCTTACAATATCCGCTCGCGCAATTAACGTATCGATAAATTCTCGTGGAATAAATCCCTTTCCCCTACTCATTTAATTATGCTTTCCTTTTAACCATTAACCTAAACGGCTTTTTACAATCGCGCTTACTGCTGACATATCTGCTTTTCCTAATAATGCCGGACGAATTGCTGTCATCAATTTGCCCATGCCGCTCATATTAGAAATTTCTAATTCAGCAATCGCACCATCAATAATCGCCACAATCTCTTCTTCTGAAAGTTGCGCTGGAAGATACGGCATGATGTATTGCAACTGCTCTTCTTCTTTCTCTACTAAATCTGTACGATCTGCTTTTTTGAATTGATCGATAGATTCACGGCGTTGATTCACCATTCTATTTAAGATATTGAGGTAATCATCTTCCGCTAAAGCTTCGCCTCTTTTCTGTAATTCTGCTTCTTGCACTTCCGCTAAGATTGCACGTAAAGTCGTTACTTTTTCACGTTCTTTTGCACGCATTGCATCTTTTACATCATTTTGAATCGTTGCTTTCATATTTTCATTCCTTTTTGCATATTTATGCATTTCTGTGTGTTTCTATCTATTTCTTTAACGACTTCATAAAAGAAGGGAGACCATAAGTCTCCCTCCTATATTCATCGATAGATTGATTCCCATGTTTACCAAAGCTCACTACAACTCTTTAGTAAATCATCAAAATGTCTATTTCTTCAATTGATCAGAGAAAAATTGTCATGTTCACGATCTTTTTCAATTCTAGAATAACGCGTATTTATGGCGCTTATTCATCAAAATTAAAACAGATTCGCAATCGCTTCTAGGTCAAATGGCTGACCATTGACCATCCAAGCGTTATCGTTATATTGTACATTAACCTTAATACTATCATCAACAAACTCTATCAATGGAGCACCGGCTGTTAACATGACTGCCATTAATTGAAATTGCATGTAATTATCATTCATTGTTTTTCGTGCAGATTCAATAGATGCTTCTTCACCGCCCGCCAACAATACATTACTTCCTAATTCAATAAAGTACGGTTTTGAAATATTCACTTTTAAGTCAATTGCTTCAATATATTGCTCAACAAACTGAAAAAATGATAATCCCGCAAAAGCTGCATCCATATCCGCGGTATCACTAAAATCAATCTCAGATAACTTCTCAATCAATGCCGGCTTAGGCGTAATCATTAAGGTTTTCTTTGCGGTATGCCCATCTAATTTTCCATCAATATCAAATGTTAAAGAAGATTCATCTGTAAAATACCCTTTTAAAATTTTCCAAATTTCAGTGGAATAATTTTCTCCAAGACTATTCAAATCTAACTGTTGAAGAACCACCAAGTTTTCAAAAAGATCATCCGCTAATGGCGCAAGCTCTACATTAATCGAAACATCTCCAAATTTTGCAGTCACATCATTATTTGCAGGCTTAATTTTGATATTGTTCACATCAAAATTACCATAGGTAATGACTTGATCATTTCTCACTTCTACCGCAGCTTGATAGGCTATCTTATCTAATAAAAACTCAGCATTTGCCATCTGATAATTTGTACTCAAAACTTGAATATCTTTTAACTCAAAAATTGTTTTTTGAATTTTTTCTGCATTGTTCTGCTCCATATCGGCAAATGTACTGCCGATATTCACTATCGCATTCGTTGTATCATCTTCAACTTCGATGGACACCTTATCTGATTTATAAATAACCTTAAATCGCTCAATCTCTTTAAAGTCATCTTTAAAACCATAAATGCCATCAGCAACTAATCCCTCTGCAACAATCAATCCTTTCTTATCAGCATTAGGATTGCTCATTTCAAGACGAGGATATTGGCTAGAAAATTTTACTTGTAGATTTTCACGATCAAATTGTGATTGCGTTTTAATCTCTCTACCGCTCATTAAAATGGTATCTTGACCATCAATATTAGAATACAAATCATACTGACTGTTCAAGATAATGGTTGCAACCCCTTTATTCTCGGCATAATTTGTGAAAACTACTTCACCGGTATCAGTCCATTGTAAATTCTCTTTATCATTAAAAATAATAGAACTCTTTACTTCAAAATCCGCAACCTTATCGGTACGCATTGCACCTTTAATTTGAATATCAGCATTATTCAATGCACCAATTCCCATTGATTTCAAAGATGTTTCAGTAATCGTCTTATAATCTTGCTCAAACAGCTCAAGTGAAGATGATGCATAACTACTATTTCCCAGTAATAACAATGGTAAAGCACACGCTAATATTCTCTTTTTCATATGATGTCCTGATATTGATTATTAAAATAATACTCTGAAAGATAATATACTGAATATTTAAATTAATCATCCATCTTTTGTCTTTCAGATTTTAAATACTTACGCAGCTATTCGCTGATAGGCCTCTAAAAGCACTTTAAAATCAGCTCCTTCTTGATGCATATTTTCACTTAAATAACGGCGCCATAATCGGCTTTTTGGCATATCATGAAACAGTCCCAACATATGCCTTGCCACATGATTGAGCTTCCCACCTTGATGAATATGCTTCGTGATATAACTCTCCATCGCCATTAAAACCTCTAAACGGGAAAGAGGTTCTTTATTGTCACCAAAAAGTACATTATCCACTTCCGCCATTTGATACGGCTGATGATAGATAGAACGCCCAATCATCACGCTATCGAGTTTTTCTAAAAGCGTAGATGCTTCACTAATACTCTGAACGCCACCATTAATGCCTATTTGTAAATGCGGATAGTTTTCTTTAATCTCAAAAACTCGTTCATAATTTAGCGGTGGTATATCTCTATTTTCTTTCGGCGACAAACCTGACAACCAGGCTTTACGAGCATGCAATGTAAAATGCTCACAGCCTCTTGCCGAAACCGCATCGATAAATTTTGCTAAAAACTCATAACTCTCTTCTTCATCAATACCGATTCTTGTCTTAATCGTTACCGGCAAAGAAGTGGCTTCGCTCATGGCTTGATAGCAATCCGCCACAAGTTCTGGCTCTTCCATCAAACATGCGCCAAATCGACCTTTTTGCACACGATCAGAGGGACATCCGCAATTGAGATTAATCTCACTATATCCGTAAGATTCCCCAATTTTTGCGGATTTTGCTAAATCCTCAGGATTGGATCCGCCTAATTGCAGAGCAACGGGACCTTTCTCTTCAAAATAGAGATGACGATCCTGATCGCCGTACAGAATGGCACCTGTTGTTACCATTTCACTATATAGCAATGCATGCTTACTCATCACTCGATAAAAATATCGACAATGACGATCGGTCCAATCCAACATCGGCGCTACTGAAAATTTCTCAATACTCATCTCTTCAATCTCGTACTCAATATAAGGTTTCTAAATTTTATTGAATATTCAAAATAAACATACAAAATAAATATTCAAAATCAGAATTCAAAACAAATTTAAAACAAAAAATCCCCGAGCTATCACAATAGCCCGAGGATCTTTATTAATACATATTATTTATTAATCCACATCTAGGAAGCTCTTAAGGCTTTCTGAACGATTTGGATGACGCAACTTACGAAGTGCTTTCGCTTCAATCTGACGAATACGCTCACGTGTTACATCAAATTGTTTACCCACTTCTTCTAGTGTATGGTCTGTATTCATATCAATACCAAAACGCATACGAAGCACTTTCGCTTCTCTTGCTGTTAACGTATCAAGGACATCACGCGTTGCTTCATTCAAGCCTTCATCTGTTGCGGATTCCATCGGTGAAACCGCATAAACGTCTTCGATGAAATCTCCTAAGCTTGAATCTTCATCGTCACCCACCGGCGTTTCCATCGATACTGGTTCACGCGCAATTTTCAATACTCGACGTACACGCTCTTCCGTTTCGCCCATTGCTTCTGCAATTTCTTCCGGCGTTGCTTCACGACCAAATTCTTGAAGAAGCTGACGAGAAATACGATTGAGCTTATTGATAGTTTCAATCATATGTACAGGAATACGAATCGTACGTGCTTGGTCAGCAATCGAACGGGTAATTGCCTGACGAATCCACCAAGTTGCATAGGTTGAGAACTTGTAACCACGGCGATATTCAAATTTATCAACCGCTTTCATTAATCCAATGTTTCCTTCTTGGATTAAATCTAAGAACTGAAGTCCACGGTTTGTATATTTTTTAGCGATAGAAATTACTAAACGTAAGTTTGCTTCAATCATCTCTCTTTTTGCACGGCGAGCTTGTGCTTCACCAATAGAGATTTGACGATTGATCTCTTTAATTTCATAAATCGTTAAATCTGTTTCCCCTTCGATCTTCGCAAGACGATCTTGATATTCATAAATATGCTTATCAAATTCTTTTAAAGCCGCAACATATTTAGCATCACGATTAAAGACATCATCTTTAAATACCGCTCTATTTGCTTCGTTACGTGGGAAAACTTTTAAAAATTCTGTACGTGGCATTTTTGCTTTCGCAACACACACATGCATGATTTTTCGCTCTAATGGGCGAATTCTATCGATTGTTTCACGAAGTTTTACATACATTTCAGCTTGAAGTTTTGGTGCAAGTTGAAACTCCATAAATTTTTCACGAAGTAATGCACGAACTTCCTTAACTTTATCAGACTTACTCGTTGCGCCTTCTTTCTCTTTAAGAGCATTCAGCTTATCCACAATTGCTTGTAATTCTGTAATTTTCGCAGCTAATAACTCAGGATCTGGTCCATTTACGCTATCATCTACTTCAACTTCTGCTTCTTCCTCTTCGCCTTCCACAGCTTCTGTAGTTGCTTCTGGTTCCAAGTATAAATTAGGATCGATAAAACCAAGCGCAATATCCGTCAATCGACCTTCTTCTTTAATCGTTGCGTGATATGAATCGATTAAGTGATATGTCGCCGGAATATAGAGCGCAAGAGAATTCAAAGAAGAATGAAGTCCTTCTTCAATACGAATGGCAATTTGCTTCTCTTCTTCACGAGTTAATAGATCAACCGTTCCCATTTCACGCATATACATACGCACAGGATCCGTTGTTCGTCCAATCTCTTCATCATCGATATTCGCAAGTACTTCAGCAGCTTCTTCCACAGCATCATCAGTATCTAAAGACTCACTTAACATTAATGTGTCTTCATCTGGGGCTTCTTCATGCACAGAAATCCCCATATCTTCGATCATTGCGATGATATTTTCAATTTGGCTGGGATCTACCATTCCTTTTGGGAGATGGTCATTTACCTCAGAAAAGGTAAGGTATCCCTGCTCTTTACCATAAGCGATAAGCTTTTTGATTTGTTCTTTTTTAAGCTGATCTTGCTTTTTTTGATCTGACTGATTGCTCATAACTTAGAATGATACCCTCAATTAATAAGTACACGACTATCGTTGCTTTTATTTCAAGCTCGGTATTATAACATGCTATACACATTTCCGATACCTAGAAAAACAAATGCAACAACCCTCAGAATCTATAAAGAAATAGACTCTGCACTAATTTACGTACTTTGATTAAATTATACTTTCTTCTTATAAACTACTTTCTCTAAGGTATGGTCATTTTTATAAAAAACAAGCAAAAACAATGAATATAGTTTTCAAATTAGAATTAAAATAATGATCAATCAAAAATCCCACCAAATTCACACAAATATTACCAATCCAAAATATCCTCCCACAAAACGCCCTGCTCATCAAAGCTTACTCTTAAGGATTCAATGCCTTTCATCTGTGCATAACGAACTTGATCACGAGTCAGACCTAATAATTCTCCTGTTTTTTCCAAAGTTTTTACTGTTCTACCATTTATTCCAAATCGATACTCAATGACTCTTCGAGTTTGTACTTCAAGGGCAGCTAAAGCATCTTCTAAGATTGAAAATGTTTCTGATTCTACCAATTCCTTTTCTGTATCAAAAGAGTTTTCATCAGGAATAATATGATGAAAATCATTCCCCGAACTATCATTCCCAGAAATGGTGGCATCAAGCGACAGCATAGACTCATGATGCGCCAATAGATCCATCACTTCATAGATACTCTGATTGGTTTCCTCAGCGATTTCGCTAATAGTCGCTTCTCTATTTAATTTTTGTGACAGCTCTTTCATACAAGAGAGCATTCTCGCAATAGCTTTATTAATATGAATCGGCACCCTCACTGTACGACCACTATTCATAATTGCATTAGAAAAATAGTGCCGAATCCACCAAACAGCATACGTTGAAAATCGATATCCTTTTTCAGGTTTAAATTTCCCAATGGCATGCATCACTCCAAGATTCCCCTCGGATATAAGATCATGTAGTTCAACCCCTTGGTTTTTATAACGCTGCGCTAACATAATCACTAATCTAAGATTACCTTTTAATAGTTTTTGATGCGCTCTGACATCCCCTGCTTGCGCTGCAATTCCATACTGAGATTCTTCTTCAGCTGTTAATAGAGGATATTTCCCAACTTCAGCATAATACTGATAAAGAATATTTTCCTGAAAAACAGAAATATTTTTACTATTTTTCAATATTTCATGAAATTCACTCACTCTATTGTTCGTCTGATGTAATCCTTCTTTTTTAGAAGGGATTGCTAATTTTTGATCTCTCATAAAGAATCTCCTAACGTTAACAACCTCCTTGTTTAATTACTTAAATAATTAATAAATAACTATAGGATACCTTTATGCATACAGCGTTGATTTATAGCATTTTTACCTTTAAAAACAATAAGATAAGAAAAATAAAGCAAAATAAAAGTCTTTGCATTTATTCAACGCAAAGACTTATCTTTAACAACAGTTTACACATTATATTGTTTATCAAAAAAGCATTAAAGCAGTGTTAATAAAGGCGCATCAAACAATCCATATTCTGTAATATCTATTTTTGCTCTAAGGCCGCATTAATTAACTTCACAGCTTTTTCTAAATATACTCTCGGCGTACCAAAGTTTAAGCGCACATAATTGCCTTCAACCCCGAAAGTTGCACCATCATTGAGTGCAAGTCCGGCATCTAATAGTGCTTTATGTGCATTTTTACCGAGCGCTGTATCGCCAAAATCAAGCCATAATAGAAATGTCGCTTCCGGATTTACGAGTTTTAAGCCTTCGATTTTTGAAAGCTCTGACACAATATAATCTCTATTTGCGATCAAATAAGGTTTTAACTGCGACAACCATTCATCGCCGTAATCATAAGCAAGCTCAGCGCCTTTAATCGCATAAATATTCATGCGCGGAATAAAGCCTAACATCGCTTTCTCATATTCCCGGCGAAGCTCTGGATTTTCAATAATGGCAAAACCGCCACTCAATCCTGGTAAGTTAAAGGTTTTACTCGCAGAAATAAGGGTAATGGTGTGATTTTTCGCTTTCTCAGAGAGCATTGCATAAGGAATATGTTCCCCATCCCAATTGAGCTCTGCATGAATTTCATCGGATAACACAATTAAATTATGCTTTAGAGCAAATTTCTCAATGGCTAATAGTTCTTCTTTTGTGAAAATTCTGCCTGATGGATTTTGAGGATTACAGAGCATAAAGATTTCTGAATCTTCCGTAACCATTGCTTCCATCGCATCAAAATCGATATCGTAACGAATAATATTGCCATCCACGCTCTCTTTCAAAGGAATGGCAATTCCCTTTGCGCCAACTTGCGCTTCAATGGAGAAAAATGGTGGATATGCCGGCGAATGGAAAAGATAGTTCGCATTATTATTGCGTCTTAATGCAAGGTTTGCGGCAACGTTAAATCCGGTGACAAGACTTGGAAGCGGTACGATGCTCTCTTTGCTAATCGTCCAACCATATAATCGTTGTAAACGGTAAATAATGGCTTCTAATAGGCGCTCTGGTCGTGCTTTTCCATAACCATAAATACCTTTCTGAGACATTGCCGTTAAACCTTCAATAATCTCATCAGCAACCTGAAAATCCATATCCGCAATCCACATTGGCAAAACATCTTTGCCGTAAGCGGTCCATTTATCTGAATTGTTATTACGGCGATTGATTATTTCATCAAAATCATAAATCTTCTTCGGCTGGTTCATTATTTCCTCTCAACGCTTTAGCTTAAAGTCATTCAAAATTTAGGAAGTTTTAATCATCATTACGACTCTATAAATTGATTCTATCAATCACATTTTATAAACCTGTAACTGGATCACTTCGCTAAGTTTTATCTATTTACCGATCGATACTTGTCATTCAATACTGATATCTCGGCATTTCCATATTTTTATTGTTTTGTTTCAACTAATATTTTTCTAGCTTCACATTTTCCATTCTATTAAAGGATGATGCTAGAGAAATATCCGCTAAATATCCCATCAATGAGCCATTCAGCGGATCTATATTAATAACCTACTTTACATATCACTTCAATTTTTTTAACAATGATTTTAACAAATCATAGAATCTCGCAACGCTTGGAATGTGAACTCTCTCATCTGGAGAATGTGCGCCTTTAATGGTGGGACCAAAACTGACCATTTGTAAATGTGGATATTTTTCTCCTAAAAGCCCTGTTTCAAGCCCCGCGTGAATCACAGAAACATGCATCTCTTCGCCAGTTTGCTCTTGATGTGCTTCTAGTAATTTTTTGTAAGGAATTGATTCAAGATTTGGTTGCCATGCCGGATAACCATTCGACTCCTCCACAAATGCACCGCTCATAATGGCAAGCGCTTTTGCTCTTGTACGAATAATATCCAAGCCGTTATTTGTCACTGAACGCGCCAATAATTCAATACGTAATTGGTGTTTTTCACTAATTTCTACAACACCTAAGTTACAGCTCGTTTCCACAATCGGAAGATCCACGGATTTACGGATCACACCACAAGGAAGAAGCAGTAATAAATTCAAACATTGCTGAGAATTTTCGGCATCTAATGTTGCATGAGAATGCGCAAGTTTAAAGAATACCGCGACATCATCATCCGCATTTTTAAAACGTTCCTTTAATGCTTTGCCGGAAGCGATTAAATGCGCTTCAAATTCAGCTTTATAGGTTTCATGTATCGCAACAATGGCTTTTGCTGAACGAGGAATGGCGTTACGTAGTGTGCCACCTTTAAAGCTTGCTAAACGAAGCGCTGAGCTATGCGCATAATTCGCTAAAACTTCTGCAAGAAGCTGATTCGCATTTCCTTGCTCTTTATGGACATCAATTCCAGAATGCCCACCTTTCAAGCCTTCAATGGCAACTTCATAAAAAATGCCGCGAGTTTCTTGATCAAAATGCAGATCTTTCGTAATAAATAGATCCGCACCGCCGGCACAACCTACTGTACAAACGCCCTCTTTTTCACTATCCAAGTTTAGAAGATATTCTCCTTCCAACCAGTTATCTTGGATATTGTGAACACCGCCCATTCCTTGCTCTTCATCGACAGTCAAAAGAATTTCAAGCGGACCATGTTCTGCCGTTTCATCTTCTAAAATAGCAATAGATGCTGCAACGCCAATGCCGTTATCTGCGCCTAAAGTCGTATCCGTTGCATGAAGCCATTCATCTTTAATCTGTAATGTTAGTGGATCGTTATCAAAATCATGATCGCTTGAATCACGCTTCTGGCAAACCATATCGATATGCCCTTGAAGAATGATTTTCGGAGAATTTTCATAGCCTTTCGTTGCCGGCTTTTTGATCACGATATTCCCGATCTCATCTTCTTTAAACTCAAAGCCTTTTGAAGTTGCATAATCACGATAAAACTTGCGAATCGCTTCCTCTTTCTTAGAAGCTCTCGGGATTTCACTCATTTTGGCAAAATGTTCCCAAAGTAATGTTGGTTCATGCTGTTTAATCATAATCTCTCTTTCCTTCAAGTTTACTGTTCCATGTATTGCTAAATCACTAATAACTTCTATCTTATAAGTGAGCCTCGATTTTTCCAATGTTTTTTATAAAAATCGGGCAGTCATCGAATCTGATATATATTCTAAAAAGTGTTTTAAAGAGGTATTTGATCACAAAGACTTTCTCATTCATCCTTCTAATCGTTATTGAAATGTCATTTTTTGCTCGTTTTCTGCGCTTTTTCTAAAACATATAGTTCTATTGGCCAATGTCATCTTGATAAATGCTCCTTTACACTATTGATACACAATAATTTCTACTTAAATACTCCTAAAAACTCCTAAAAAATTCTCGTACATCATTCATTAAAATGATCAAAAAAGCGATAAAGGACATTCATGAATCATCTTAAAAAAGCTTCCCTATTCTCCCTTTTAATACTCAATCTTGGCATCTTGGCGCATGCAGAAAATATCTCTGTTTTTGCCGCAGCGTCTTTGCAAAATGCCGTAGATGAGATCAAAGCGCAATACGCTACTGCCGGCAATAGCGATAATATTACGGCACTATATGATTCTTCTTCTAATCTCGCTCGCCAAATCGAACAAGGTGCGCCGGCTGATATCTTTATCTCAGCGAATCAAAGTTGGATGAATTATCTCGAAGAGAAAAATCTGATTGAAAACGATACCAGAACCAATATCGTTAAAAATGAACTCGCATTGGTAACATTTAACGACAATCCTAACGATTACCAAGTAGATTTTGCATCTAATGATTTTTGGAAAGATACGCTTCAAAACACCTATATTGCGCTTGGCGATCCTGATCATGTGCCGGCAGGATTATATGCGAAGGAATCTTTTGAAAAACTCGGTGTTTGGAATACCGTTCAGCCAAAAGTAGCACCGGCACAAAACGTTCGTGCAGCACTTCTTCTTGTAGAAGTGAAAGAAGCCGATTTAGGCGTGGTTTACTCATCTGATGCCAGCATTAGCCAAAAAGTAAAAACAATCACAATATTCCCTGATGATCTGCATGAACCGATTGAATATCCCATTGCGATTACAAATCAAGAAGATTCAAAAGCTGTGAATGGTTTTTATGAATACTTATTAAGTGAAGATGCCGCACAAGTCTTTAAAAAATATGGGTTTGCAGTACCGGCAAAAACTCCTCTAACTCAATAGACTAGATATCTCGATCATATCTCTTAAGACTGAGGAAACCTGCCGAATATCATTGAATTCTAAGATTTAGCCTCTCAGTTTTAAGAGTGATCCTTTTTAAGATTCTAATGCCAAAATCTGATTCCAAGATCTTGGAGCTCACTCCTTTTAACGCATTCTTTTTAGCTCATTCAATCAAGATGAGTTGAGTAAGCTATTTCTGAAAAATCTCAGAAAACGATGTTCTAAAATCATTACCCACGCAACAGTTTCTATTTATCCTCATACTCATTTCTGTTTTCATCTATACTTTATTTATAAATTATTAATTATTCATAAATATTTATGAATAGTTACTCATATCAATCTCCATATTAGTTTCTCTTTTCCATAAAAAAGCCCTGAAATATTAGGATATCAATGATGTTTTTAACCGAATATGAATGGTCCATCATTCTCTTAAGCCTTAAAATCGGAAGCGTTGCCGTGATTGCGAGCTTACCTTTCGGCATTTGGATTGCTTGGGTTTTAGCACGCAAAAATTTTAGAGGAAAAACCATTCTCGATAGCGTGATTAATTTACCGCTTGTATTACCGCCGGTCGTGATTGGCTATCTCCTACTCATCACAATGGGACGAAATGGCTACGTTGGCAAATGGCTCGATCAAGTCTTCGGACTCTCTTTCAGCTTCAATTGGAAAGGTGCAGCGCTCGCTTCTGCCGTGGTTTCCTTTCCGCTGTTAGTCAGAGCGATTCGCATCAGTTTTGAATCTATTGATCATAATCTCGAGTTTGCCGCACGCAGTTTAGGCGCTTCTAAAATTCGAATGTTCTTCACAATCACATTACCGCTTGCGATTCCCGGCATTATTGCCGGCGTTGTCCTTGCCTTTGCCCGCTCTTTAGGGGAATTTGGCGCAACCATTACGTTCGTTTCCAATATTCCCGGCGAAACGCGCACTCTGCCACTTGCCATGTACACGCTGATTCAAATCCCAAACCAAGAAGCTGCAACCATGCGCTTATGCATCATTGCCATCGCCATCTCCTTTATTTCGCTCTTTTTATCAGAAGTATTGCAGCGCGCTCATAAAAAACGCTTAGGATTATCATCATGATTCATATTGATGTTCAGCATCCATTTCAAGATTACACATTTAACGCACAATTAGAGATTCCTTCTCAAGGCGTGATCTCCATTTTTGGGCCTTCCGGCGCCGGCAAAACGACGCTGTTAAATTTTATCTCCGGCAAGCTTTCCCCGAAAAAAGGGCTCATTACCATTAACGATAAAACGATCCTTGATACTTCCCAAAAAATTGCATTACCGATTCATCAACGTGGCATTGGCTACGTCTTTCAAGATCCGACCCTTTTCCCTCATTATTCCGTGGAGAAAAATCTCCTTTACGGCGCAAAAGAGAAAAATCCGCCCCTCTTTAACGACATTATTAAACTTCTCGGCATTGAACCGCTGTTAAAAAAACGCATCGCTTATCTCTCCGGCGGTGAAAAACAGCGTATTGCCATTGGTAGAGCGCTCTTAAGTTCGCCTTATATCCTCCTCATGGATGAACCACTCTCGGCATTAGATCAAAATCGCAAAGAGGAAATCCTCAGCTACTTGGAAGCGATTCCGGAGCAGTTTAATATTCCCATTCTCTACGTCACGCATAATATCCAAGAAGCAAAACGGCTCTCTCAAGAATTTATTGCCGTGAATAAAGGCGATATTTCACTGAAAGCGATAGATCAAATTGGCGTATAAATCTGGTACATAAATTTGATGTATAAATTTAATGTGGAAATTCACTATTCACAAACTCAAACTCTATAAAACAAATCGATCATTGCCGTAAAACCTGTATAAAAGATAATCCTCGGGGAACGATTGCGAAACGGAAACTTTCCCTCTACACTAATTCAGCACTGATCTTTCAAGGAAATACTTTACGCAATATATTATTCATCTCTCATCATTTAAGGATACCTATGTTTTCCAAACTTCGTACAATCGCACTTGTCTCTTCTATTTCTTTCGCATTTATTCCGACCACACTTTTTGCAAGCCAAGCTTCAAGAGTTGCCGATGCGAATTATGAATTTTGTACGCAGGAATTTTTTGCCAATGATGATTATTGTAGTTGCGTTGCCGATGTATACGAAACCAACTTAGAAAACGTGCAGTTTACGGATGAGGAAGAAACTTTTATCATTCAAGGCTTAAGTGGACAGCTCTCTTTTGAGGAGTTAACACCGGAAGATCTCATTCTTTCAGATCGTGTGGCTGAAAAACTGATCAATCCTGCTTTTGAGGAGGGATTTGTAGCATGTTACAGCTATATTGATGATAGTGAGAATGAAGAAAACTTCGATGAATCCGAGGTGGTTTTGTCAGAAGCACAGCTTCGAGCGATTGCAGAACTCGATGAAATTGAAGCCATGGAAGATGAGGAATACGAAGAGTAATCACTGTTTTCTAGCTTGTTTATCAATCTTATTTTTCAACAAACAACAAAGACTGATTTACGGCGGGAGAGATTGTTTGCATGCTTTTAATCATCCCTCGCCCGCAGTTGAATTTCTCTATTTTGAATCTTTCGGTTCTTTCAAAGATTCAGAATGATTCTGATCGGGATTCTCTTTGGAATCATCATCTTTCCAATCATCCCAATCGTTCCATGATTTCCAATTATCTTTCTTCTCTTCCTTAGAATCATGTTTATCATAAAATAAATCAGAATCATCAAAATCCGTGCTTTCAGGAAGATTGGGCGGATTCTCTGCTTCATATTTTCGTAATCTACGCAGATCTAAATATGGCAATACAAAAAGCCAAAACACCAAAAATAATGCACCCAAACTCCAGTGAATATAGAAGCAGATCACGAGCAGAACTAAGTTCCCTAATCCGCTAAATAGCATTCGAGAATAGCTCATTTTTTTGAAATCTTTATTCATCGCTTCGCCGGTTGATTCAGAAGTCTTAGCATTTTTCGCTAGTTTTTTTTCTTGCTGTTTCATACTGCTTCCTTAATATTCCATCTAAACTAAAATCTATAAAAATATCTTTTATAGTCTTACTTATAACCAATCTATTTTGAGGTCGTTTATGTATTAGGTACAATTCAAAACATAATCATGATATACATCCTATTGAAATATAATAATAATTAAGACCACACAAATGTTATAAATCTAAACTTCATTAGCCTATTTATCACTTAAAGCATTCATAAATATTAAACAAAGACACAATATGACAAAAAGACGATCTATATTTCTTTTATTAATTTTTATTGCAGTTAACGGATTTATTTATTGGTTATCAACATCGACCTTCAACGACGCACCTCTTCCTCCCTACAAGAAAGAGATAGCAGCTCTAATAGCCAAAAACAATGATGACAAGACTTATCGTTATTATGCCCTAGGTCTTAGTATAAACTCGAATCATTGCCTCTATTATATAAATAATATTTTAGTGTATAACTCTAAAGAAGATGATCAGATTATAAGCAGCACCGCTACTTCTATAGATGCTTATATTCAAAATGGTAAAAATGAAGTCAGTATACGTGTTTTAAACCCTGATTATACTAATGAAGATGACAATAAAGTCAGGAGTTGTGAGTATGAAATACAGAGTTCAATATATCCAGAATATGCACTTTTGGGACCGGTAATTTCACAACTAAGCCTCTTTTCTAATGAAGCTCATGCAAAACATAAGTATGCTTATTTAAATGCGGAGGAAGCTTCAAGAACTTCTAAAAACTCTAATGCTATCTATCCACTCTATTCAGAACTTGATAATCGAGATGCTCGGGAAGATGTACTACTTATCGAAACATTAGATGAAAGTATTATCTCAGATCAACCTAATGCAAAAGATATACTTTATACTAGAATTTTTTATATAGAAGATACACCTAAATATCTCTGGAATAAAGGTGCTCCATATAAACATGAATACAGAGTAAAATTAATAGAAGCTTATGAGAATTTAAGAAAAATGATAGCATCTAAAAACTTAGTATTACTTAAAGAAGCGCTTCACACCGTTCATTCCGAAGATGCTCTTCTTTACTATATGACACAATCAGATCAAGCACTTACCCATCAGATAATAAATCATGAAGCTGATGATGCATTTGAAAACAGTTATCTATACTCCACAATTAATGCTTGGGATATGGAATTAAATAATATTAATTTTGATGATTACTATATTGAAACTTTCAATGAAAATAAAAAAATAAGGTTAGTACACAAGGATGATCGTAATAAGGTAAGCAATGCACGATTAAACTCCCCCATTACTCTAAATTACCGAAATGTTATAAGTTTAAAAACAGAAGAATATAAATTTAATCCTATTTTTTCGTTTATTGATGGCGAATTTGTAATCATTGATTACTAACGCTTATACATTGATATCCATTTCAACTGCAATCTACCTTCCTTGTTCTAAACAGGCTTTGCGGATGGCTCGTTGATTCGCTCTGATGCCGGTATATTTTGCTCTCTGATTCTTTTCAAGTCTTTTAACTGCATCCATAAAAAGAGAAATGCCGTAAATGCCGAGATAAAGTCCGCCGTTGGGATGGATGCCCAAACGCCATCAATGGCTTGTAATCCGATAGATTCAAAGAACTTCGGTAACCAAAACAGTGCCGGAATTAAAAAGATGATTTGTCTGCTTAAACTCAAGAAAATAGAATGCCCGACTTTGCCGATACTTTGGAAGAAGATCGTGACAACAATTTGAAAGCCCACTAATGGGAAGAAGAGCGTGACAATGCGAATAGAATGCATGGCAGCATCGGCTAATTCTTCAGATGGATTAAACGGTAAAACCACCCATGCCGGAAAAAATAGCCCAATCGTTGTCGCAACAATGCCGATAACAACGCCCACTTTAATGGTATAAAGAAGCGTCTCTCGCAGGCGATCATAGGCTTTTGCCCCAAAACTATAACCCACAATCGGTTGCATGCCTTGCGTTAATCCTAAGAGCAACAACACCACAAGCATCAACGTGATATTCACCAAAGTATACGCCGCAACGCCAATAGAACCACCGTAAATGCGTACTTGATAAATGGCAATAAAGATAATACTTGCCGCCACTAAATTCATTAAAAATGGTGATAAACCGATACTTAAAATCGCCCCAATGATGGGAAAATTAAAACGGATTTTAGAAGGTCTAAAACGCAACAAGGTATTTTTATTCAGGAAATGCTCCATCACAAATACCGTGCCGATAATCATCGAAAGCACGATAGAAATTGCCGCACCTCGAAGTCCCCATTCTAAATAGAGAATGAAAAATGGCGCCAAAATCCCATTCGCCACCAACGTTAATAACATGGTATACATGGCTTTTTTCGGAGATCCCGAAGCGCGCATCATATTATTAAAGCTAAAGCAGAGATTCGAAAAAATCGCGCCCGGCAAATAGAGCTGTAAAAACTGATAGGTATATTCATACGTATCTGCATCAGCGCCAAGCAGATATACCAATGGCTTTAAGAAAATCAACATTCCAAAGGAAACAGAAAGCGTAATCAGAAGCGTTAATAGAAGCGATACGCCGATGACGGATTCCGCCTTATCGTAATCTTGATTTCCCAAATAGATAGAAATTCGGCTTCCTGCACCTGCGCCCACGAGCATTCCAAATGCCGCAATCATCGTCATAATCGGAAGCGCAATTCCCATAGCACTCAGTGCATGATCACCTTCTAAATATTCGGCATTACCGATAAAATAACGTGTGAGAATATTATAGAGCGCCGCCACCGTGCTTCCCACCATTGCTGGCAATGCATATTTCCAGAGGAGTCTTTTTATCGGCGCTTCTCGCAGCTCTTGTAGCTGATCTACTTTTTTCATATTTTTTTCATCAATCCCTTCATGCTACTGCAAGATTCTCTGCAAGATCGCAAACTTCCCTGTGTTGTTGAATATCATTGGTTAAATATCCTTGGATTACGCTTCATTCCCGAAGCTTTTACCAATAATCTCAATTTTATGAACTTCTTTTTCGGATCATTTACTGATCACTATTTAAGCGTTTATGAATAAAGCTATACCGCTCAATTTTTCCGCTCAATGCCGCTTTCATAGAAGCGTGATTGGCGAAAATATGCACTCTATTTTTAGCACGGGTAATGCCGGTATAAAAGAGCTCTTTCGTTAAAAAGATAGAAGGCTCTATTCCTAAAAACAACATAATATTATCAAATTCACTGCCTTGTGACTTATGAATTGTCATGGCAAACGCCATTTCAAATCTCGGCAATCGATGAATCGAAAATACCCTTGCAGAATCAACACCTTCAAAATATGCCCGAAGTTCGCCCTCTTCATTATAGAGAATAAGCCCAATATCACCGTTAAAAAGATGATTCTCCGCACTATTATGCGTAATCATAATGGGCAAACCATGAAAGAATTCTCGGTGTGCTTCCCTTGGAAAAAGCGTTTTACGAATCAATTGATTCAGCTCAATCGAGCCATCAACGCCGGTTCTTCTCGCACTTAATACGCCAAGTTTTGCAAAAACCTTAAACGCCTGTTCGGCAAACTCAATGCCTTTCCCTTCTTTTAAAAAAGAAATATAGGGTTTAAACGCTTCTGAAAACTGCGCTTTTAAAGCCGTTTCATCCATCGGAAGCTCTGTATAGATCAAGGAAGCATTTTGACTCTCCGCTTCCGTTTTCGCTTCAATTTCGATGAGTTCCTGAACTTCATGAAGTTGCCACGAAAGCGATTTCTCTTCGGCATTATTCACAATTTTCGCAAGTTTCCCTAAACCGGAATCGGTTTTAAATCGGTAACTCTGTTTTAAAAAGCTTAAGTAATTAAAAGCTTTTTTATGCGGATTTACCAACAATGCTTCCGGCAAAATACCACCTAAAAGCTGATTCAGTTTCTGAAAATGCGCCGCTGAATAATTTTCAGAAACGCACAATTCATGCATGACAGCGCCAGATTCCACCGAAGCAAGCTGATCTTTATCGCCTAAGAAAATCACGCGCCCTTTTGCCGGCAATGCGCCAATTAATTCAACGAACATCTGCTGATCAATCATCGATGCTTCATCCACCACCAACACATCAAAGTTCAGGGGCTGATATTGATTAAATTGTGGTTTTCTTGTGAGCGGATGAATTTTTAGTAAGCGATGAAGGGTTTGCCCGACAAAAGGAATGAGATCAAGATTCGCTCGCACAAAAAACTGTTCACTTTCTGACAGCGCTTCAATGTTTTTTTGCACTTTTTGAATCTGCCCTAAAATAGATTCTGACAATCTCGCCGCCGCTTTTCCTGTCGGCGCTGCGAGCAAGATTTTAATGGGCGTTTCAGAATCTTCTCGATATTGATGTAAGTCGATCAAAGTTTGTAGAATCTTAAATACCGTTGTCGTTTTCCCAGTTCCAGGACCGCCGGAAATTACGGAAATAGGATTTAAAATCGCATTTGCCGCCGCAAATTTCTGCCAATCAACCGTTTGTTGATCACCAAAATAGTGATTTAATCGCGCCGAAAGATAACGCATTTCTGCATCTGAAAAACTCATATCATGCGTTTTTTGAAAGAGCTCAACAATGGCACTCTCTTGTTTATAATTACGTTCTAAATAAATCCCATTTTCAGTAGCGATTAATGGTGCTGAAACTTCTTCTAGAATCGGTTTCCAACCCTCTTTCAAATCATCTTTCATGCCACTTTTGCGCTGATCTAATAATGGCGTGATGTCAAAAATCAGCTCACATAATTGCGTTATTAAAAATGTGCGGTGCGGTGTCTGATTTTCAATAAACCATTGACTCGGCGAATAAATATATTCATAAGGGAGCGCCGTATTTCCTAAGCCGTAAGATCTGCTAACTAACAATACAAGTAATCCATAGCCAAGATATTTTTCCGGCGCTTTAAAGGCTTTTTGCGCTGTTAGAAATTCTGCAAAATAGCGATCAATATTCGTGATATAACGCTCTTTTACCAATAACTCTAAGAGCTTTTTAAAGTTGGCTTCATATTGTTTCATCACAATAACATCATCAGATTTCTCTGAACGAGTTTTTAATTCTCGAAACTGCGCCATAATCGCCACTAAATCTTGCACTTCTAATCGCTGTTTTTCCTCTAAGGAATGCGCATTTACCGGCATTCTACTTTCTTCAGCAACTTCCGTATCTAGTTCTTCATCTAAATTAATAAAAAGATCATTCTCAAGTGACTTTTTAGCTTGCGATTTTTTCTTAGGATTGTTCATTTTTACGGCTTCTTCCGGCATTTTGCTTTGTGTGGATTTTGATGTCGTTAACGGCGATTCCTCAAAATTCTGAGCCGATTTCTGATCCATATTTTGATTCCCGTTTTGATTCATCTCATCAAAATCACTATCATCATTTAACTCAATTTCTCCGATATCGAAGAGGTCAAACTGCTGTTTCTTGCTCATACTTCCTCCTCAACACTACTTTCAAAATCGCTCTCAACATCTTCATCAAAGAGTGCAATCAGCTTTAACACCAAATCATAATCAGGTTTTACAAAGTAAATCGCCTGCTCAGAACCTGCTTCCATTCCTCGTAAATAGAAGTAGAAAACACCACCAAAATCTCGGCCGTAATCAAAATCAGGAATAATATTTCGCAAAAATTTCACGGCAGCCACCGTGTAAATGAGATATTGCAGATCATAATGCGCATGCTTGATGGAATGCATCATCTGCTTTTCTGTGTAATCTTGTTTGCGCTCGCCTAAGGTATTGGACTTATAATCGGCAACGTAATATTGCCCATTGGCTTCAAAAAAGAGGTCGATAAATCCACGAAGGAATCCTTGAATCGTTTCAAATTGAAGCTCTTCCTCGGCCTCTCTTGCAAAATGCTCTCGAAGCAGAAGATTCAATGCATGTTTTGTGAGCGGTGTTTCAATGGGGAAGATGAATTCTAGCTCCTTAATATTGCGGGATCCTTGTAGAATCTTTGCTAAAGTTTCCGCTTGTTCCAAAGCTTGTTCCGAATTTGATAACGCCGTCTGATTTGAAATATTCGGCAATTTGGCATTTAAAATATTATGAAGCCAAATTTCTAACTCATCGACTAATAATGGTAATGTTTCTTCCCGCATTAAATGCGAGAAACTTTTTGTCACTTCTTTCGTTAATAGCCCTCGATCTTTCAAGGCTTCCGGCGAATAATCTTCCAGAAGTTCATGGATAAAGTTACCGGTAATTGCGCCTTTTGGAAATAGGCTAATTTCCGGTAAATAAAGCTCTTCTAAGCTATCGGCATTATGATGATTCTCGTTTTCCGGCATTAAAGGCGCTTCAAACTCTAACTCATCTTCTAAGAGTGGCGTGAAATAGCTACTTTTCGCATTATAAGAGAGATTCGAAAAGCTCGTAAATCGCCAAAGGGGCGCGATCTTTCTTGTGAAAATGGCCGCTGTTTTAATGACTTCATTCTCTGTTTCCCGATCTTCCTCGAACAGCACCAAATCTTTCTGCAATACTTCTTGTCGTGTGAAAACATCACTAAAACGCTTCTCATAATTCACGCCAGGATCTTCAAGCTTTGCGTTAAAATTCATTAAATAAGCAAAAGGAGTATTCTCATAACTGCTCGGAGAAAGCTTTTGGCAAAAGCCGATATACGTATGATATTTCGCCCTTGTCAGCGCCACGTACAGAAGGCGAATATCCTCTGCAAGCCCTTCTTTTATGAAGAAATCGCCCTCCTCTTCTGTGGCATCGCCACTAAATACATAATGCTTATTATGACTTTGCGGATGAATATATACGCCCTCTTTTTTCGCCTGCGTTTTAAAATTCCCAAAGGGTAAGAATACAATCGGAAATTCCAATCCTTTCGATTTATGAATGGTCATAATTTGAATCGTTTTGAAATCACTCTCTAAACGAATTTCAGCGCCTTCGCCGGCTTCAAAGCCAAACATTTTTTCATGAAGCCACAACAGTAACGCTTCTTGATTACTAAAGGATTCTCGTTGCAGAAGTTCACCTAAATGAAACAGATCACTCGCTAAACGCTCGCCATTGTCTAACATCAACAGCTTCGCCAAGCGGTTATTTCGCACCATAAATGCCCGAAGCATGGCTAAAATCCCTTGCTTCATCCAAATCTCATTTAAAGCATTGCGCTCTAACAACAATTCTTCTAATAATGCCGGGGATTGTTTTACTTCCTCAAATTCCGTTACCGAAAAACCATATAATACAGAGCCCAAAGATTGCATTAAAATCGCCGTTTCATGCTTAAAGACTAAGCTTTTCAGGAAAATATAGAGATCAGTCACGATGCTACTTTCAGGATCAAACACCGAATTTTGTTCCGACAAATAGACGGAGTTTAAGCCGGCATCTCGTAAGCCTTTCTGAATACTTGCCGCTTGCGTGCCGCTTCGCACCAAAATCGTAATATCTTCCGGCATAATGGGGCGATTGCCCTTTTCTGTGGCTAATTGCCCGCTCTCCAATAACGTTAAAATCTCTTTCGCACAAGCTGTGGAAATCTGCGCTCTAAAATAGGGATTGCTAATCGAACCTTTCCCTTTTTTATCAAATTTCATCTCATCATCGCTCGGCAGATATTCAAGCACCGTCATGCCGCTTGGTGCAACCTCCGGCATTTGTACTTCTGTAAAGCTCGAAGATTCCGGCGTTTTGATGGAAATAAAAGGAATGCCTCGCACTAAAAATGGATTGTCCGCCATGCCAAATAACGAGTTCACGGCATTAACTTGCAGCAATCCTGAACGGTAATTCGTATTGAGCGTATAAATCTTATCAACATCTTCTTTAATACTTAAATACGCATTAATATCTGCGCCCCGAAAGCCGTAAATCGCCTGTTTCGGGTCGCCAATCATGACAAATGGAATCTCTTTATAATCAAAGAAAAGCCGGCGAAAAGTAGATAATTGCAAATCATCCGTATCTTGGAATTCATCAATCATTACCGCACGAAAACGCGCATGTAACGATGTCATAAACGCATCAGTTAAATGCACCGTTTTTTGATTAAGTTCCCGTAAAAGATCGTCAAATCCTAAAACGCCGGCATTCTGTTTGAGCATTTTTAAGATCGACACCACTTTAAATGCCGAATAGTGAAACACCTTTTTATGAAACTCGGCAATAGATGCTAAATCTTCAAATAGAATCTGTAAATTTTTAGGAATTCGATTGAGATCGCCGCCTTTTCCTAATTTACTCTCCATAAAATCGAGCGTGAATTTTTCGTAATTTTTAAATAATCCCGGCGAATCATTTCCTGCCCAGCTCATGAAATCCGAGTGATAACCAAGTATTAGGTTGCTTCGGTAACTTGTCTTTTTCAATCCCGCAGTTTCAATAATATTTTCAAAATCAGCAAAAGTGAATTCCTGTTTCGCTCGCTGTTTTACGCTATTAATCAGCACTAATTGCGCTTCAAAAATGACATTGAGATTCTCATCTTCCGTAAATAGTTTACGATTAATCAGGCTTGGATTAATAATAAGTGGACGGATTTTAGAAAAGAGATTTTTCTCCTCAAAATTCCCGCTATTTTCACTAATGGGAATATTGAAATAAAACGAGGCAAAGCGCGATAATTCCAAATCTAACGGATAGCATTCTTCTCGCCAAAAATGATAAACCGCTTCCCGATAAATACCGGAAAGATCTGTTTCTAATTCAAAGTTAAACGCTTGCCCTAAATCGAGCGCATTCTCTTTCAACAATCGCTGAGAAAAGGCATGAATCGTAAAGATAGACGCTTGGTCGATAGAGCTTTCCGCTTCATTTAAAAGATTAATCGCCGTTTCAAGTGCCGTTTCTTCGTCAATTCCCGTCAGTTCTGAAGTTTGCAGATAATGTTCAATCAGCTCATATAATGCCGAATCCTCAATTTCAAATCCCATTAAATAGGCAAAAAATGCTTGTTTAAGATCGACAATACGGGAATAGATTCGCTCTTTGAGCTCGGCAGTTGCAGCGTTTGTGAAGGTTACAATCAAGATTTCCGGAAGCTTTTTTGGCTTAGGATCCACATTCAATCCCAAAAGTAGACGCAACACCAAAAGCGTAATCGTATACGTTTTTCCCGTTCCGGCAGATGCCTCGATCATAATATTGCCGGAAATCGGCACAGTTTTCGGCTCTAAAATCGGGTAAACAGATTGCTGATCTTCCATATTCTGTGGCATCTTCCATCCTTCACAAGCTAAATCATTCACAAGAAAGAATAGTATATCGTGATCCGTTCGATTTTATAGGGTTTTAAGTATTTAACTTGTGCTTTGTCATCGTATTTCATAAAAGTCTTAAAAATGAGGGAATTCATCACAAGGATGAACTGATTTCCACTACTTTCCTAAGTATTTTTAAACGATTTTTATAAGGTTTTTACGGGGTTTTTAAAGAATCAATCGTGTTTTGAATGAACCCATCTTCATCATAATATTGCTTCACTAATTGCTCCAAAAGAGGGATAAATCCTGAATCTCCTAAATCCGAAACAGCTCGAATAATATCATCTAAAACAGTATCGCTTTCTAAAGCGCATAATAACTCTTGCTTTAATACCGCAACAACTCTTTGATCTTTAACTCTTGATAAGCCTGTTATCGCTTCGAGCTGTATCTCTCGATCCTGACTATTTAGCATCTCAACAAAGCTTTCACGAATTTCTGCCGTATCATACTTATGAATATTAATCGCAAATGCCGCCCAGTTTTTCACGAGATTACTACTGTCTTTACTCAAGTTCTCTAACAAATAAATGGTACGGATATCTTTGATTAAAGAGAGCGCAAAAGCAACCGACTGTCGAACAAAGACAGAAGTCTCTTGAACCAAGATAGAACATGATTCAATGAGTTTTTCCGCCCATTTTGAATCCTCACAATATCCATAACGATGTGCCATTGCGCAGAGTGCCGATGATCTTACTAGTGCGCTTTTATCTGTAAGAGATAAACCCCTTAAAAGTTCAAAAATATCATCAAGATCCTTTTTCTCGATACCTCTGATTTGCCCTAAAATAAAAGCACCTATTTCTCTTTTTTGATAAAAAAGATCATCACATAACAATTTAGCGATATTACAAATCTCCTTTCCGCCTTTCATCTGTAACTCACTTGCGGCACCTCTCCTAATAACTGCTTTACGATTATCTAAATAAGAGATTAATTCTTGATCCGTTAGCTTTTGGCACTCCATAAAAAAATGCATGTTATACAATTCACCTTATTATTAAAAAGTAACTAACCTAGAATCACAGATAATTTCGCACTCGAATATCATTCTCATAATATTCCAGCAATTCTAGCGCTATAGCATCTTGATTGTTGGCAAATGCCTGTAAAAACATGATGATTGACTGCGTCGTTATAATTTCATTCAAAAATATTTCACGAGTTCGTTCTATTTCAGATTGCAAACGTGATTGCTTTACTGCCGTATTTGCGACATATTTTTGATTAATAAACTCTTCAATTTTTTTGTAAGCCAAGTAATTATTACTTTTTGCCGCAACTTTATAAGCTTGAAAAGCTTTTACATAATCTCCTTCAGCTTCAAATAGCATCCCTCTACGTAGTGCAATCATTGGATCATTTGCATAAGCATCATATTTATCTGCTGAAAATCGTGTCGATTTCACATCTTCCACAATCAATTTATAAGCCTCTACAAAATTAGTCTGATTGAAGTAGCTTTCAGCCTTACTATAATCTGGATCAACACCATTCCCTGATAAATAAATTAGCCCTAACCAAGTATTAAAATGATTAAGTCCTCTATTGATACCTTCCTCAAAATAATGAATGGCTTGGGTAATATCTTGCGGATAATAAAAGTCTGTTAAATAGATAAAAGGCAAATGTTGATACGCCCATAACTCTTCGTTTTCTAACTCTTTTAATAAAATCTCTTTAGCGATTGGCCAGTTTTGAACAGGATTATTACTAGTTAATAATGCGAGACTATACATTAAGGGATTATTAATATGCCCTTTTTCATACAGTTCCCCCAATATTTCTACGGATTTATTCGCATTTCTTTGCACTCCTAAGCCGTTATAATAGGCAACTGCCAATAATTCTTTTGCTTTAAGATCCCCACTATCTGATAACTTTCTTAACCAAAAAGCATACTTTGCTGGAGATGGCTCTACATAAGTTCCTCTTATATAAAAGTGAACAAGAATCCATTGAGCCTCAGTATCACCGTTATTAGCTAAATTTATGACACAAGCAATATGCTCTGCATTCACACCTGATATGGGTATACCATCTTTGAAGTATTTAATACCTGTTGACATAAAGCAGCTATCAGCACGGCTAGCATTACCCTTCATGATTTGAAAAGTAGGCGGATTATCACAGCCGACTAATAAAATAGAGAAACTCATCAAAAATACAAACTTTAAAATACTCACTGCAAAAACCCACCATAAAAACAAAATACTAAGAAATAAATCAACTGATCTAATAGAATTAGGAGATTGTATATTAGATAGTATTCAGTCGTAATCAAATTTCTATAAAGTGATTACTCTAGTTTTTAACAAAATAGTTTTATCAACACAAAGGACTCTTCATGTATCGATTGATTATTAAAATATTACTGATGAGCTCGATAGCTACTTTTGCAAAAGCAGAGATCGATATCATGACCCTCAATGCTAACGATAAAAATACGTTTGTTGAATACACAGCTAATTTTAAGTTCAATAATATGCACTGTATTTTTAAGATTAATGGTCTGCTTTATACAACGTCAACACTGATACGTCCAAAAGGATGGAAACTTGAAAATATCAGTTTAAGTGATGATATTGGAGCGGTAGTACAACAAGGGAAAAACACTCTTGAAATAGAAGGAATTCAGGTTCCGACAAAACCAAAGGAAGGAACAGTTTCTTATTGTGAAATGAGTATTTATGCATCAGCAACAAATCGAAAAACAGGAGAAACAGGCGGAAAAGAAGTTTCTCATTTACGATTAGATATTAATGACGATGGAAAATTCACAACTGAAAGAAGTCGAGATTTTCCCGAACCATCAGTAACGAACACGCCTGAATTAATAGAGCTAGATAGAAAAACAGTTGAGCTAGATTGGATAAATAATGATACTACCGTAAAAAGACTTTTATATATCAATCACAAACATGACATTTTTACTTGGACAAAATCTAAACCATTCGAAAATACTCCAGAGAATATTGCTAGATTATGGGATGTGTATGATGAATTGATAGATGCTTTTGCAATACAAAACTTAGATAGGATTGAGCAGTTTTTACTTCCGGCAGGAAAAGAGCGAGACCTTTACACAGGATATACAGGCACAGGATCTCGTAGAGTTTCTGAGATGATGACCGCTATTCAAAGAACATTAAATCAGCATGGTTTTAATCCACCTAAAGCGAATCGCGATAATTATGAGTTAGAAGTAGCAAATCATGGAAAACTGTTTCGATTTAATTATAAAGGTGGATTTAATGCATCTCCTATTCGTTATAAATTAAATAATAAGAAAAGTTCAGGGTCTTATAACTTTTACTTCACCGAAGTAGATGGGAAAATTCGAATAGGCGTATTGTAAAATGGAAGATACAAAAAATATTGGGAAGATTTGCAACAGCACTTACTTCTTAATCTCTAAAAATCCCCCAAAGGATTCTGCGCTCTTAAAATGCATAATGTCACGCCTCTTCCGCCCATTTTTTGGGGTGGATTGGCGAATGCGAGGACGTCGATTTGTAGCTTGAGCCAGCGTTCGATTAATCCTCGAATTACAGGATCGCCTTTGGAGCTGTTGCCTTGTCCGTGAATGATCTTCACACAGAAGAAGTTTTGTTTTAACGCATGATAGAGAAAATGCTGTAATTCATCTCGCGCTTCACTTGCCGTTAAACCGTGAAGATCGATCACATCATCTGCTTGGAATTTCCCTTGAATCAGTGCTCTTAATAATCTTGTCGAAACACCGTTTCGAGCAAAGCGCATTTCTGACATGGGATCGGTATTAATCCAAGAAGTATCATCGCTCATTAAATCCTGAAAATTCGGATCTTCCCTGAGTGCTTTTCGGATTTTTAATCGTAATTTTGGGCGTGGATGTTGAATACGATCATCTTGCTTTTTAAGCTTTCGAACCGAGCCGATCGTTTGACGAAAAAGGTCTTTATCATCCTTACTAATTGACATAAATAACTGCAAATACTCCGATACTTCGATTAAATCTTTCTGCTACTTCTTGCGGAATCTTCTTACTAAACTTTCCGACTGAATTTTTCTACTGAACTTTCCTACTAAATTTTCTTCGCAAGCATCGTTGCAAACTGTAATTTTAAGCGATTGCCATCGGCATCTAAGCGGTGTAGTTCGCCAACATTTTCGTTGTAATGAATAATTTCCCAATCTTGATAATATTTTTGTAATTCGCCTTCTGAAAAGGTAAATGGGAAATCCGTAAAGGGATACGCTTCTGTCGACATTGCCGAAACAATCAGGTTATAACCATTCGTATTTGTGTGGTTTTGCATATCTGTAATGATTGCCGGAATATTTTCTCGGTTCACAAACATTAAGACAACCGTGGACATAATAAGATCATACTGCCCTTTAATTTCAGCATGATTAATATCATATTGTTCCACATGAATATTACGAATCCCTTCTTTCGCGATAATGCCGAGAAGAGATTCGATCATATTGGGGCTTAAATCATAAGAAGTGACATCAAAGCCACGATCTGCCAAAAATAGGGAGTTTCTGCCCTGACCGCAACCTAAATCGAGAACTTTACAAGGCTTCACAGCATGGTTTTCTACCATTTCTACCACATCGCTGTGCGGCGCTGTTAAACCATAGGTTTCTTGATAATAATTAGCAGGTTTACGAATGGACATAAAAACTCCTTATTGATGCTTTCTCTTATTGATAACGAAGCCAAGTACCAGTTTCACCTCTAAAGCCTTCTTTCGCTTTATCTAATGAGGTAATCAATGCTTTTTTATCAGGATTATTTTTCACAAAATCCATCGCAGCTCTGATTTTTGGCAACATTGAACCCGGTGCAAATTCGCCAGAATTAATGTAATTTTGAGCCTCATCATACGTCATTTCAGAAATATCTGCTTGATTTGGTTTACCGAAATTGATCGCCGCTTTCTCAACGGCCGTTAAGATCATCAAAAGATCAGCATCGATCTGATCTGCAAGCTTTGAAGACGCAAAGTCTTTATCAATTACCGCTAATTTACCCACTGTTTTCCCATCTTCTTTCGCAACAGGAATACCGCCGCCGCCAACGGTAATGACTAATTCGCCGGCATTAATTAAATTTTTGATGGTTTTAATCTGCACAATCTCTTGTGGTAATGGAGAAGCCACTACAATACGGTAACCTCTTCCGGCATCTTCCATTACAGGATATCCCGCTGCAACGAGCTGATCTGCTTCTTCTTTTGTGTAGAAAGAACCAATCGGTTTTTTCGGCGATTTAAATGCCGGATCTTCGCTATCGACCAATACTTCCGTCACAATTGTCACAACTTCTTTATCCATATTGCGACGTGCTAATTCATCTCGTAAAAATCGTTGTAAATGGTAACCAATATAACCTTGACTCATTGCGCCACATTCTGTAATCGGAACACCTTCTTTGCCAAGGCTCTTTTCCGCTGTATCCATCGCAAGTTTAATCATTCCTACTTGTGGACCATTTCCGTGAGCTAAAACAAGATCATGACCTTCTTCAAGTAGATCAACAATCGGCACAACCGTTGATTCTAAAATCGCTTCTTGTTCACTCACGCTATTACCCAGCGCATTCCCACCTAACGCTACAACAATCTTCATTAACAACCTCTCCTTTTCATTAAGACCCATAATTTCGCTTATCAGGCTTCTTACGTCAAATTAAATTTTTGAAACACCGCTAATCAAGACGTTTATCGGAATGAAATCCCTACAGGAATACCCTCATAAAATGTTCTAACAAAAAACTAGTGTTACGAAATTATATAAAACGCTATTTGCGGGTAATTCATTCCTTTTTCAGAAAGAAAAAATGCTATTATTCCTCTCTAGAACAGCTTGTTTCAAAGATTTTAGCTTTAATTTATCCCTCATTTTTTCTAAATAATCTTAATCAATCAAATTTAAAAGGATTTTCATGAAATTTATTCAAGAATTTAAAGAATTCGCCATGCGCGGCAACGTCATCGATTTAGCCGTTGGGGTGATTATCGGTGGCGCTTTTAACAAAATCGTTTCTTCATTAGTTTCAGACATCATCATGCCACCGCTCGGCGTTTTACTTGGCGGTGTGGATTTTAAAGATTTTGCATTAACTTTAAAAGCGGCTGTTGGCGATGAACCGGCGGTAATCCTGAATTACGGGATGTTTATTCAAAATATTTTCGACTTCATCATTGTCGCTTTCTCCATCTTCGTTGCCATTCGCGTGATGAATAAACTTCGTGAGAAACAAGATGAACAAGTTGCAGAAGCGGTGGAAGAGATTATTGCAGATCCAGTACCGACAAAAGAAGAGATCTTACTCAGCGAAATTCGCGATATCTTAAAAAACAATCAGAGCAAAAACTAGTTCTTACGAGCTCTTGATCTGATTTTCATGCTCATAAAAGGTTTCAATGAGCAATATGCTATACTCTCGAAAACGCCGGAAAACAGACTTTTACCCCTGTTTTCCGGCAAATAATAAAACCGGCTGATATCGGTATCACGCTTTATAACATGAGGGAGATAGCATGAATATTCTTTATATGACAGAAACTGAAAGAGGAATTGACCGTTGGCGAGAAGAGTTCGCAAAGGTTGATTCCTCTTTGAATATTATCGGATTAAATGATGAATATGATCCAAAATCCATTGATGTCGTTTTAGCGTGGAAACCACCTGTGGGAATCTTTCCGGCATTAACGAACATCAAACTCATCCAATCTTTAGGAATGGGTGTAGATCATATTATTAAATGTGCCGATCTCCCGAAAGATATACCGATTGCTCGTATTATCGACAATGACATGGCGGTACAAATGAGCGAATATTCCCTTTACGGCACGCTGACAGCTTTTGGGAAGTTCAATCTCTATCATCAGCAACAACTCAAAAATGAGTGGCTTCCAAGATCTCGTAATTTCCATGATGACTTTAAAGTGGGGATTTTAGGCTTAGGAGAGTTAGGAAGTGCCGTTGCACAACGCTTGCATATGAACGGTTTTACCAATCTTCGTGGTTGGTCGAAAAGTGAGAAATCCATTGCCGGCGTTCAAAGCTTTGCCGGCGATGATACATTAATGGCATTTGCGGAAGGTTTGGATGTTCTGATCTGCTTACTTCCTCTGACAAAAGAAACAAAACATATTCTCAATTTAGAGCTTTTTAAGAAGCTCAATCAAAACGCGTATCTCATTAACCCCGCAAGAGGCGAGCATCTTGTAGAAGCAGATCTCTTAACGGCGCTTAATGAAGGTTATCTCTCCGGCGCTCTCTTAGACGTCTTTACAGAAGAACCATTGCCGGCAGATCATCCTTTTTGGGCAGAATCAAGAATTGAGCTCACGCCGCATATTGCCGCAGCTACAAATCCCAATACTGCTTCAGAGCAAGTGATTCAAAATATTCAACGCGCAAAGAGAAATGAACCTCCTCACAATTTGATCGATCTCGCAAAAGAGTATTAATTTTATGATATATTAAGGCAACATAAAATCATCGTTATCCCTGAATTTAAGATCGTTTCAATCAATTTTTCTAACGATATATCTATGTAGATAATTCTATATAGTAGATTCAAGATAAATATCACAAGGATCACGATGATTATCCTCTTCTTTCAAGATAAATAGGTTATCACTATGCTTGCACTCAATAAATTTCTCTTTTATGCCGGAATGATCGTTAGCGTGATTGGCACACTTGTTGGAATTCCTCTTCTGATTTTCGGAGAGAAAACCATTGGTCTTTATCTTGTCACGATCGTTGTTCCTATCGGATTTTTACTCTGGTTTACAGGTTTTGTCGCTTACACGTTCTTACGCCCAAATTCCAACCGTGAAGAAGACGAAAGAGCACACGCAGAAGCACAAAAATTCCAAAGAAGTGTTCCTGATTAAGATCGAAATCAAAATTAAAAATCGAGATTCATCTTTCGAACTGATATGAAAAACCCGCATAATGTATGACTTATGCGGGTTTTTTTTATTCGTTTTCAGGAACGAATGGCGCTTCAATAATCGGTTTATATTCTTTAGGAATATCTTCCAAATTAAACATTGTAGGATATAACCGAACGCCCTTTGTTCCATTTGTTAATAAAACACGATAAGATTTAAGATCAGAAGAAACTATCACTTCTAGTTGAATTTTTCCTTCTGGATCTAAGGCTTCCACCTCTTCAAATGCATTCATAATTTCATCATCGTCGAATCTAAAACGAAAACGCTCCACAACACCTGGATTTGGCGACAATTCAGTTCCTTCTAGATATACCGTTAAATGATTAGGTGGTGCATGACGATCATGAAAGGTATTTTTACCATCTTCATAAATGTTATACATCTCCGCATTGGTATATACGCCGTTATAAGGTCCTTTCACTTTATACAGTGAATTCCCAATTAACTCCCAATTATAGCGTTTCATCCGGCGTTCCCACTGCTCGGTACTAAAAGAGAGTGTCCCATTATGATACGCTTCCTGAAACTCTTCCGTTTGATAAGAGAGCCTGCGATTAAAGACTTCTTCCCCTGTTTCATTCAGTCGGGAACCTAAAGTCCTTTTGTAACTTTCAAAATCAATATCTCTAGGTTCAGCTTGTAACTCTCCTAATAGATAAGTTTCTCCGCCACCGGAAATATACACATAAGCCAAACCACTAGGCATTGCATAGATGTCAAAACTAAACCTACCGCTCATATAATCGGTACCAAACGTTCGACGATCTACTAAACAGCTCTCAAATCCTTGGTTAACATTTCTAAAACAGTGGTATTTTAGTTGCTCCATAAAATCTGCATTAAAATCAAATCGCTTTTCCCAGCCTTGTTTTTCAAATAATGAGTACCATTGCAGATAAATACCTGTTGGAAATTCTCCTCGATTACTATTTGAGGTTTCAGTTCCCCCCATTTCTCCAAAATCCCCTTTGAAAATCCCCTAAACTTGGAAAAGACGTGACTCTTCTATCTCTTTTTTCATTGGTATCGGGATCATCTTCCGTTAAATAAAGATAGCTACTGCGACCTCCAAATAAAAGATTATATTCTTTTGGAGCTGCCATTGTGACGGTATATCCAAAAATCTCCACTTCTGGCTTTTCATCTTTTGAGTCATCATCATTCATTACTAGATACAACAACCCCATCACACCAAGCAGTATGATGATAAAAAACGTCCATTTATATCTTTTAAGCATTGTGAGTTTTCCTGAGCTTATTTATAAGCACTAATCTTTAAAGAAGAATTCTTATTTTACGCTTCAACAATTTTTCAGGCATAAAAAAGCTGATAATTCAATATTATCAGCTTTATATCAATCTCTAGATTAATAGATAAAAGGATCTTTTAATTCTAATTGAATCAAAACTCAATCCTTACAGTTGATGACGTTGGCGATATGCTTCTGCTAATGTCACGCCGGTAGCAACAGATACGTTTAAGCTTTCGATTTCGCCTTCCATTGGGATTTTGATGATGAAATCGCAATGTTTCTCTGTTAAACGGCGAATGCCGGAACCTTCTGATCCCATCACAATTGCAATTGGGCCACGCAAGTCTGAACTGAAAATCGTCGCTTCCCCGCCGCCGGCTAATCCTGAAACCCAAATGCCACGTTCTTTGATTTTTTCGAGCATTCTTGAAAGATTCGTCACTTCAATAAAAGGGACTCGCTCAGAACTGCCGCTTGAAACCTTGCGTGCAATTGCCGTTAAGCCGCAAGCATTATCTTTCGGAACAATCACGGCATCCACACCGAAAGCTTCGGCACTTCTTAAACATGCACCCACATTATGCGGATCTTGCACTTCATCTAAGATGAGTAAAAATGGCGGATGTTCGAGCTGATCAAGGAGTTTATAGAGGAATTCTTCACTTTCGGCACCACGCACTTCGATCTGCGCAATCACACCTTGATGACGTGAATCTTGCGCCATTTTCTCAATCGTTTGCCCATCAGCACGTTCATAACGGATTTTAAACTCTTCAAGCAGATCATAGAGCGCTTGCATACGTTTATCTTTTCGAGAAGGATCAATTATAACGCGCGTCACACGATCTTCTCTAATTGCCGCTTCTACTGCATGAAATCCATGAATCCATTCTAATGCCATTGTTACTATCTCTCTTTTAATCATATTGAAAACGAAGGGGATAATTATCGCATGTTTTCACGATAAACACAGGTTCATAATGCCGAAATACCGCTTTTCTTTCCGGCATTCGTTCCCTATTCATTTCCGATCCGATTTCGATTCCATTTCATTACAATCTCAATTCAATGCCGATTCAATCGCCGGAAACTTATTTCATCTCCGATAAAATCGTCTTTCCACGCTTGAGCGCTTCTTGATTGATAATCCGAACATGTCTTGGCGCTCTTTTCGCTTCCGCTTGTAATTCTTGAAGCACAGTTTTGGCCTCTTCCGCTTGGTTAAAAGCTAATAACGCTTCGGCATAACTTACTTTTGCTTCAAAACCAGGATAATAACGAATTAGCGTTTCATACTCTTTCAGAGCTTCTGAACTCCCTAATGCCACTAAAGATTTCGCATAAAAGAGATGCGCATCGGGAGAATGATAATCGGGATTTTTCGCACGCAGATCATTTAACACATCCATGCACGCTTGCGGCTCATTGTTGAAGTAGTGACACTGTGCGATTTTCAAAAGAATATCCGGTTCATTTTGCATAATGCCGCTATTACATTCTTGATAGAGCTTTAAAGCTTCGGCATATTTCCCTAGATTAAAAAATGCGAGTGCAAGATCTTGGCGATTTTTCGGTGTCGGCGCATCGGCATAAAGATTTTGTGCCAGCTTTAATTCTTTTTGAGGATTGATCATCTTCCGAAGCTTCTGCTCTGCTTCAACGCCGTGACGAGTATTCATCAATGATGGCAAGATGACCACAATCACATACGCAATAATGCCGACCATCGGCAAGAACAATACAATATAGATCCAATAACGCTCTTGCCCTGTTTTCATCACATGAATGACGATCAAAAGTGCCGGCAGAAGACCTAATAAATATAAAATCATAATAAAGTTACCCGATGAAAATTACCTGATGATGCTTCACAAAAATCATCTATAAATGTTAAAAAAACGATTACGGAATAAAACAGGTATCCATGATCCTGCTTGCGCCGTCATGATCTATTCGCTGAAATAGCATTATCACTTATCTCTCTTCCTGAGGATAAAAGCCCCAAATTTATCTCTCTGTGACGTTTTCAGCATCCTTTATGAAAATCTGTGAAGGTCACATTATAAGAGGCAATATTATAAGGTAATGTTCTAAATATTTCCGTTTTTAAGTTTGCACCTGCGCTTTTCAAAATGAATTTCCCCCTTCTTTTATCCATTAAATATTCTTTTGATTTTATTGATAAGTAAGCAAGATTCATCAAGATCATTCTCCCGATTAGCACTTTCCTCCTGAACTTTATTGTTAATAAATACACCATTAAAAATATTCAAATCAACATTCATAGATATAACTGTGAATATAATTAATATTATCATTAAAATGATTTACAATAATTTAAGATTAAGTCTGTCGATGACACAATGTTCTCTATAAAAGGATTTTCTATGGAACTCGATCCCATTGTTCTTGCTCGCATACAATTTGCGATTAATATTTCCGTTCACATTATCTTTCCAAGTATTACCATTGCCTTAGCATGGTTTTTACTCTTTTTTAAATTGCGTTATCAAAAAACTCAAGATATCCAATGGCTCAATGCTTATAACTTTTGGGTGAAAATTTTTGCGCTGAGTTTTGCAATCGGCATTGTGACAGGCGTGACAATGAGTTTCCAATTTGGAACAAACTGGCCGGGGTTCATGGAAAAAGTGGGGAATATTGCCGGCCCTTTATTAGGTTATGAAGTATTAACGGCATTCTTCCTAGAAGCGACATTCCTCGGTGTGATGCTCTTTGGGCAAAAGCGTGTTTCTCCTTTCATTCATACCTTATCCATTTTTCTTGTGGCAGCGGGAACGACCTTCTCGGCATTTTGGATTATTGCGCTAAACTCTTGGATGCAAACGCCGGCAGGATTTGTCATGATTGATGGCGTTGCACATGTTACGAGCTGGTGGGATGCAATCTTTAATCCCTCTTTCCTCACTCGACTTGCACATATGCTCTTAGCTTCTGGCTTAACGGCAGCATTCTTTATTGCCGGAGTTTCTGCTTATAAAATCATTAAAGGAGATCCCTCGCCAGCAAGCCGAAGATCTCTCAATGCAAGTGTGATTGTTGGGGCCATTTTAATCCCACTCCAAATCTTTATCGGCGATCAATCAGGACTTTTAGTGTTAAAACATCAGCCCGATAAACTCGCAGCCATTGAAGCGATTTGGGAAACGGAAAGCCCTGTTGCCTTTAATATTATCGCTTTTCCGAATGAAACTACTCGCAGCAATGATTTTGCACTACAAGTTCCACATCTTGGAAGCCTGATTTTGACGCATAGTTGGGATGGCCAAGTACAAGGCTTAAATGAATTTAAAGAGCATCCACCTGTTGCCATTGTTTTCTGGAGTTTTAGAATCATGGTGGGAATTGGCTTACTCATGCTCTTTAGCTCATGGATTGGCACAGTGCAACTAATGCGTAAAAAACCGCTCGGTTCCAAAATGCTAAAAGTCTTTACGGCTATGACACTCTCCGGCTGGGTCGCTGTACTCTTTGGTTGGTATACCACTGAAATTGGTCGTCAGCCTTGGATTGTTTACGATCTCATTAAAACAGCGGACGTTGTTGCCCCTCATGGTGTGACTGTCATGATTTCTTCACTGATTCTTTACTGTTTAATTTACGCATTTGTCATTATTAGCTATTTTGCTGTGCTTTTTCATCTCATTAAAAAAACGATTAAAGCCAATATCGAAGCAAAACAATCTGACTCTGCCATTGCTAACCAAAACCTCGGAGGTTAATTATGGATGCTGCTACTATATTACCCGTTATCTTTGCAGGGCTAATGGCTGCTGCGGTCTTCTTCTATATTATCTTCGATGGATATGATTTAGGAATTGGGCTACTTTTCCCCTTCATGAAAAAACGGGAAGATCGAGATGAAATGGTTGCCACTATTAGTCCTTTTTGGGATGCCAATGAAACGTGGATTGTGCTTGGAATTGGCGTGATATTCATTGCCTTTCCTAAGGCTTACGGCGATATTTTAGTATCTCTCTACATTCCAACCGTTACCATGCTCATCGGTTTAATTTTAAGAGGCGCTGCTTTTGACTTTAGAAATACGGCGCCAAAGCCTCGTCAGCCTATGTGGGATAAACTATTTTGCGTTGGTTCTTACATCGCAACGATTTCTCAAGGGGTAATGATTGGTCTATTTGCAACAGGTTTAAATCATACGCCGGCAAATTGGCTCTATGCACTCTGTATCGGCATTGCCCTCTGTTTTGGTTATGTGATTTTAGGCTCTGCATGGCTCATTTTTAAAGCAGAAGGAGAGGTACGTTTATTTGCCGTCAAAGCAATTAAACACTCTGTGTTTCTTGCCTTTTTAGCGATCGTATTAGTATCTATGGCCATGCCTTACACAAGCCCGATCATTTTTAATAAATGGTTTACAATGCCAAACATCATCTATTTAGCACCGATTCCACTCCTATGTTTAATTTTTGCAATCATTCTCTTTATGAATTTGAAATTTATTGAGAAAGACACAACTTACAAACGTGATTGGCTTCCCTATTTATTAGCAGTACTCATTGTGTTATGTACTTTCGTCGGTTTTGGCTACAGTATCTTCCCTGATATCATCATTGATAAACTCACTATTTGGGAAGCAAGCTCAGCGCCGAAAACCTTAGAATTTACACTTTGGGGCGTTAGCATTGTTCTACCATTGATTTTAATTTATACCTTCTATGTCCATAAAATTTTCAAAGGAAAAATCATTCATTCAGACCAATCTGGATATTAAAAAAGGTAAATAAACATCATATGAAGCCTACTTAACCATAAGTGTGTAATTTTCAACCAATTAATAGTAGCTAAATGATATTTTTAAAAAGCACTTCTTTAGAAGTGCTTTTTTATGCTCTATTCAGCGTTTTTTTGAAAGAAAAAATGATAAAACGTTCAAATATGTAAATTAGCTTAGGGAGAAAACTCATTTTTCTATATAATTCTTCACTTAATAAATAAAAGAATAGAATTAAAACTCATTAAGGGATGAATGATGTATCAGAAAATTAAGTATTTTTTCTCGCTTCCGACTGCCGGAGGAATTGTTTTAATGGCTTCGGCAATTTTAGGATTAGTTGCCGCAAATAGCCCTATTTCTCAGGAATATTTCGATTTTTTAAATTTCGACTTTTTCGGATTAAGTACCCTTTTATGGATCAATGATCTCTTGATGGCGATCTTCTTCCTTTATGTAGGGTTAGAGCTGAAACGTGAATTTTTAAATGGAGAACTTGCGACTAATTCCCAAAGAATTTTACCAGGACTTGCGGCATTTGCCGGTTTAGCAGTTCCTGCCGTGATCTACTTTGCATTAAATAAAGGCGATGCAGAAGCAATTCAAGGTTGGGCGATTCCTACGGCAACAGATATTGCGTTTGCTTTAGGAATTGTCGCGCTCTTAGGAAGCCGTGTACCGCTCTCTTTAAAGATCTTCTTAACGGCACTAGCCATTATTGATGACCTTGCGGCAATCGTTATTATTGCGGCATTTTATAGTAATTCTTTACAGCTTAACTACCTTTTAGGCGCAGCCGTCTGTTTAGCAATTCTGATTCTCTGCAATAAACGTGGTATCACAACGCCGATTGTCTATTTAGTCGTCGGTGCAATCCTTTGGTTCTTGGTACTGAAATCTGGTATTCACGCAACGTTAGCCGGCGTTGTACTTGCAATGACAATCCCGCTTAATAACGTGAAAACAAATAAAAAAGGGGAAACACCGCTTATTGCTTGGGAGCATTCATTAAGTAATTGGGTCAGCTTCTTAATCATTCCGCTCTTTGGATTTGCCAATGCCGGCGTTTCTTTTGCCGGAATCGAACTCTCGATGCTGAGCCATCCTGTTGTGATGGGTGTTGCTTTAGGGCTCCTCTTTGGTAAACAAATCGGGATTTTTGGAATGGTCTTTATTGGCGAAAAAATCGGATTATTCAAACGTCCCAATGGCGCAACTTGGTTACAAGTTTACGGCATTTCCCTTCTCTGCGGCATCGGTTTTACCATGAGCCTTTTCATTAGTATGCTCGCATTTGTAAAACCTGAACTTCAAGATTTAAGTAAAATCGGCGTATTCTTAGGATCGCTTGTTTCAGGAATCTTAGGTTATGCAATTTTAAGATTTCACAAATAGATTGTAGATCATTCTTAAAACGCATCTGAAAACAGTTCGTAAAATATTCAAAGCACTTCTTCGGAAGTGCTTTTTTATTTTTGTTCTGAGATTTTACACTTGTTCAAGATCAATTTATGGTGATTTAATATTTTCTCAAGACATCATATCTCACTGATAAGCTAGACAATTTATAATATTTACAATAAACAACAGATCCCTAAAGTTCCTTTTCCCTCAAAATGTTAATTTACGCCGATATATTCATATCGATCTATTTGAGGTTTTGGTGCTTTGGAAAATTATATTTTTGGATATCTGATTATTGGATCATTTATTTTCTGGATTTGGTCTTTTGTGAAGATCACTCAGAAATCCATATTTCTCGCTTTTTTTACGATTATTTTTACAGTTTTTGCCATTTTTGCGTTAGAAAATTCTCTCTCATCCGTCACAGTACCCTTTCATTTTTCCCATCCTTTTATTCCCTTTCCTCATGGATGGGAAGACTTCATTAATTTTATCCCTTACAAATGCGTTCCGATATTACTGCTGATTTCGATCTCAATTGTTGTGATTATCACACCTCTACTGATAGTGCATATTTGTCTTTGGATTCTTACAGATATCGTTTCTGTGGCTTTTTATACAATTACGAACATGAAAGCATCCCATAAAGAAGATGAGCCCGAAAATGATACCTATATCAATCCTTTTTTTGAGGAAGAAAAGGAGCATAAAAAGAAAGAAGTATCATATTCCAAATTTACCCACATCATGAAAGCATTCCTCTTTCCTCTTATTTATGCGTTGTATCCTGCTCTTATTTTTGGAAATATTGTTCTGTTTTGTTTCTTAATCCCTCGCCCTGAAGATATTGAAACAGGATTTAAACTATTCATATTCGGCTCTACATTTAGCTATCTTATTTTCTACCGTTTATTTGTAAAAACCGAGCTATTTTCTTCTGAAGAAATTACGTTTTATCTCCCATTAACCTCTCGCACCAAACCAACTGAAGTGATTGACAGCCCCGAAACTGAAGCTTCTCTAGAGGAAAAAAATAAAGAAGAAATGGAGGAAGAGATCGAAGAAGATGCTTATTGGAACATTCCTAATCCTGATCTCAATGAAACCGACAAGATCTATAATTCTAAAGAAACTCAAAGTCATAAAAACAGTCTAAAAAGCCGTGCAATAGAAACGATGGATAAAATTAGGGAAACGGATTATCTCGATGAACTAGAAGATTTCATAACGGTTACAAAAGATAAAATTCAGAAGGATTCTAAATCATTACAAGAAGATGTTCCGTTATTGATCCCCTTTATTTGGATCGAGCAATGGGCGCTCAATATCTCACCACGAAAAGTCTTATTAACACTTCAAATTTATGCATGCGCCTTTTTGATCTCTTTTCTACTCTCAGTGATCTTTCAACTGACATCTGTAGTATTTTTATTTTTCGCATTTTTTGGTGGATTTGCGATCTCTTTCTACGTTTATGGTCAATATCATCAATCTCTTAAATATTTTTGGGCCACCATTATCAAAATAAGTGCCAAAGATCCGCAAGGCACTATCGCTAAATACTTTAACGCCATGAATGCGGAGATGAGATCTAATCAACAAAATACCTTAATCGTTCTCTATTACTCTCTTCGTGCTACTGCAATCATCCTGATATTTATCAGCTGCATTCAATTCGCTCGGGTCATTTTTCTCCCGATGGAGTTTTTTGATATTTTTATAGAAACGATACAAAGCGCTTTAGGTTGGTTGCCAAGACTATTATTCATCAGCTTCTTCCTCACATCCCTCATGAGAAAACACCTGATCACTCTTTTTAAACATTCTGTAAAAGAGTTTCAAAATTATAAAGATGAGCTCGAAAGCCGAGTTGGACAAGAAACGCTTCAAAACCGCACCCACGAAGAAGTCATTATTAAAGAAAAAATCAAAATGGATGTGGAAAAAAGAAAAGATCAACGCCAAAAACGCGCACAAGGCTTACAGCATGATGCGAAAGTAGCATATGTGGATTCTCGTTATGAAGATAACAAAGTCACCTCAACACCATATTTACCTATTGCCGAAGAAATCGTTGTTTCTGATAACTCTGATAGTTACGCTACAAAACAGAAAAAAGCAAATACCTATAAAGGAAAAATTACCCGTATAGAATCATCCCTAGAAGCCTGCTTTGTAGATTATGGTTCAGAACGTCACGGGTTTTTACCTTTCAAAGAAATTTCTAGAGATTATTTTCTAAATCCTACAGACCACTCCATTGCGATCAAAGATCAATTGGAAGAAGGTCTTGAACTCATTGTTCAAGTTGAACGTGAAGAACGCAGGAACAAAGGCGCAGCACTTACTACATTCATCTCTCCTGCGGGTAGATATTTAGTTAATAACTTTGATGGTATTGATGATTTTGATGATGAAATCCCGTACCACGACACCATTGATCGAAGCCAATTGAGATCCGTATTTTCTAAAGATCCTGATAATCCATTATTGCCGAGCGCTTCATCTGCATCTTCCGAAAGCTCTATTCGAAATTCATCAAAAAGTCCTTTTAAAAATCTGCCGGAAGAATTAGATGATGAACCAACAAAAGATGATTCTTCTGCTGATTCTAATAGTTATGGCAGTAGTTCAAGCGGAAGCGGAGATTCCGGCGGAGGTGATTCGAGTAGCGATTAATGGAAACTATACTGCGGGCGCAAGATTGTGAAATGAGTGCAGGCTTTCCCTCCCGCCACAAATCAGCTCTTTTCGTTCATAATACTGTTTTCATAATTACCTCTATCATGAAATCAGTTTAAAAGCTCAATGGAAAAACAGAGGCTAATTCATCGCTGGTTCGAATGCTTGCATGCTTCCAAACATCCCGCGCCAGCAATATCAATCCTTTTTAAACTTTAAACCAAAACGACTATAAAGCTTAATAAAACAGTAAATAACACCAACAAAAAAGCTTCCCATTAGGAAGCTTCTTCTTAAGTCATGAAACGTCAATCTTAGTTACGGTTCATTGCATTTAAATCTTCATAAGCAACTAATACGCGATCTACTAAACTGATTTGACCTTTACGTAACCATGCACGTGGATCGTAGTATGATTTGTTCGGACCAAATGGGTCTTTTGGATTCCCTAATTGGCTTTGTAAGTAGCCTTCGTTCTCTTTGTAATAGTTAAGAACGCCTTCCCAAGTTGCCCATTGTGTATCTGTATCAATGTTCATTTTGATAACGCCGTAGCTGATCGCTTCACGGATATCTTCTAAACTTGAACCTGAACCACCGTGGAATACGAAATCTAATGATTCTTCAGGAAGATTGAATTTCTCGGATACATATTTTTGTGAGTTATCCAGAATTTTCGGCATTAACTCAACGTTTCCTGGCTTATAAACGCCGTGAACGTTACCAAAAGATGCAGCGATTGTGAAACGTGGGCTTACTTTAATAAGCTCTTCGTAAGCGTATGCAACGTGCTCTGGTTGTGTGTAGAGAAGTGCGTTATCTACTGATGTGTTATCCACGCCATCTTCTTCACCGCCGGTAATGCCAAGCTCGATTTCAAGTGTCATTCCAAGCTTATCAAGACGCGCTAAGTATTCAGCACATGTTGCAACGTTATCTTCTAAAGATTCTTCAGAAAGATCGATCATGTGTGAAGAGAAAAGTGGTTTGCCTGTTTCTGCAAAGAATTTCTCGCCCGCTTCTAAAAGACCGTCAATCCATGGAAGGAGTTTACGAGCAGCGTGGTCTGTATGTAAAATTACAGGAACACCGTACGCTTCTGCCATTGTATGTACATGTTTAGCACCGGCAACCGCACCTAAAACAGCCGCTTCATGGCCGCCATTTCCTGGTAATTTAAGTCCACGACCAGCATAGAACTGTGCGCCACCATTTGAGAACTGAATAATTACTGGTGAATTTGCTTTTGCAGCAGCTTCTAAAACACCGTTAATTGATTCTGTATTTACGACATTAATCGCAGGTAATGCGAAGTTGTTTTCTTTTGCAATCGCAAAAACTTTTTGAAGATCTTCACCAAAAAGAACACCTGGTTTTACGGCATCGAGCACTTTAGACATACTACATATCTCCTACAAGAATTTTGAACAGCCTTATTCTACCTTGTATAAAATCGTAAATCTAGCAACTGTTTCAGATATTTCTTCGCAATAAGCCCAATAAAACTACAGCTTTGAAACACAAACAATAAAAAACTCCTTAAGCCATTGCTATAAGGAGTTTGTATCTATCAGGATATGAATCTCTAATGCTTTTTATTCTGCAAGAAGCCCGTCTTTAATAAAGAGCTTACGAAGATTCTCAAGCGCTTTTTCGGTACGTTCATCTTCTACAATCAAACCAAAACGTACATACCCTTCTCCGCCTTCTCCAAAACCAATTCCCGGTGCTACGGCAACAGAAGCTTCTTTAATAAGCTTTTCCGCAAACTTCATAGAACCTAAATGCTGGTAAGCTTCTGGAATTTTTGCCCAAAGGAACATGGATGCTTTTGGTTTTTTCACATCCCAACCAATCGCAGATAAGCCTTCGCAAAGAAGATTACGGCGATCTTGGTAACGGAGGCGAATCTCTTCCACACAATCTTGCGGTCCTGTTAATGCCGTCACCGCAGCATGTTGGATCGGCGCAAATGAACCATAATCTAAATAAGATTTCATCTTAGTAAGTGCACCAATTAATGTCGGATTGCCCACCATAAAACCTACGCGCCAACCTGCCATATTATAGCTTTTTGAAAGTGTGTAAGATTCAACGGCAATATCAATCGCCCCTTCTACTTCTAAAATCGATGGCGCTTTATAACCATCAAATGAGAGATCTGCATATGCTAAATCGTGCACAATCCAAATGCCGTGTTCTTTTGCAAGTTTCACAATACGCTCAAAGAATGCTAAATCCACACATTCAGATGTTGGATTAGATGGATAATTCAAAAAGAGCATTTTCGGTTTTGGCGAAGTGTTTTCAATTGCGTCTCTAAGATTCGCTTCAAAATCATCTTCAGGACCTGCCGGAATATTCACAACGGTTGCGCCGGCAATAATCGGCCCATAAGGATGAATTGGATATGCAGGATCAGGCGCAAGAATCACATCGCCCTTATCTAACACCGCAAGCGTTAAATCTGCTAATCCTTCTTTCGAACCAATTGTATAAATCGCTTCCGTTTCAGGATTAAGATCGACATTATATTTTTGCTTATACCAATCACAGATCGCTTTTCGTACTGGCTCAATGCCTTTTGAGGCTGAATAACGATGATTTGCACCTTCTCTGGCGGCTTCAACCATGGCGTCGACAATATGTTTCGGCGTTGGTTGATCGGGATTGCCCATTCCGAAATCAATCACATCTTGCCCGGCGGCTGCGGCTTCTGCTTTAAGCTGATCAATCACGCTAAAAACATAAGGTGGCAGTAAATCAAGACGTTTGAAATCTGTAGAAGGTTGTTGTGACATGGAGTTCCTCATTTGCTCTATATTTTTGAAATATTTATTTATTTTATCTATTTATTTTTATTTGAATTTTTACTTTGTAGTTATGAAAAATTCATCAAAATCGCGAGTCATTTTTCTCCTTCACTTCAGCCTAAAGCCTGTTAAAAGCGATATAGGAAAACAAATTACCCGCCTCTTCGCAAATTACTAGTGTTTTAAGATGTTGTCAATCTCTTGAAGAAGACTATTTATTTTATAAATAAAGTCTAGATCACATCATTCCCTAACCTACTAATTTATCGGCATTTAAAGCCATTTCTTATCATAAAAACAGAAAAGAAATTAACTCAATAAATAATCGCAAAATGCGCTATAATACCCGACTAGAAAATAGACAGCCACATTGGATTGCCTAATGAAAACCTTAATTTTCATTAGGGGACTTAGACTTAAAGAAGAGAAAATGATAGATAAATTAAGAAATATTGCCATCATCGCTCACGTTGACCACGGTAAAACAACACTCGTTGACCAGCTTTTAAAAAGCTCGGGCACATTTGATGAGAGAGAAGAAGTTGCAGATCGTGTGATGGACTCAGACCAACTTGAAAAAGAGCGTGGAATCACGATCCTTTCAAAAAACACTGCAATCAACTGGAAAGATTACCGTATTAACATCGTTGATACTCCAGGACATGCGGACTTTGGTGGAGAAGTTGAACGTGTACTTTCAATGGTGGACTCTGTTCTTCTTCTTGTTGACTCAGTTGAAGGCCCGATGCCACAAACTCGCTTTGTAACACAAAAAGCGTTTGCAATGGGCTTCAAACCAATTGTTGTGATCAACAAAATTGACCGCCCAGGCGCACGTCCTGATTGGGTTTTAGACCAAACTTTCGAATTGTTCGATAACCTTGGTGCAACGGATGAGCAATTAGACTTCCCTGTTGTATACGCTTCAGGTTTAAACGGCTTTGCGGGTTTAACAGACGATGTTCGTAGCGGCGACTTTGAGCCACTTTATCAAGCAATCGTAGATCACGTTCCAGCACCTGATGTTGAAGCAGATGCACCATTCCAACTTCAAGTATCTTCACTTGACTACAACTCTTATGTAGGTGTTATCGGTGTTGGTCGTATCAAACGCGGTAAAGTTACAAAAGGCATGTCAGTCACAGTGATTGATACTGAAGGCAAAAAACGTAATGGTAAAATTCAACAAATTTTAGGCTTTCATGGCTTAAATAAAATTGAATTTGATTCAGCGCAAGCGGGAGACATCATCAGCTTTACAGGGCTTGATCCTCTTTATATCTCAGATACTATTTGTGACCCACAACACGTTGAAGCGCTTCCGCCTTTAACCGTTGATGAGCCAACAGTATCGATGATGCTTCAAGTAAACACTTCTCCATTTGCCGGCAAAGAGGGGAAATTCGTTACTTCTCGTCAAATCAAAGAGCGTTTAGAAGAAGAGTTGATTCATAACGTGGCTCTTCGTGTTGAACCAACGGAAAGTGCGGATGTATTTAAAGTATCAGGTCGTGGTGAGCTCCATCTTTCTGTACTCATTGAAAACATGCGCCGTGAAGGCTTTGAGATGGCTGTTGGTCGTCCACAAGTCATTATTCGCGAAGAAAATGGCGTAAAAATGGAACCGTATGAAACGTTAACATTTGACTTAGATGAACAGCATCAAGGCGTCATCATGGAGCAAATGGGAAATCGTTTTGCGGAACTTGTAAACATGGTTCCAGATGGTAAAGGCCGTATTCGTATTGAATATATGATTCCATCACGTGGTTTAATCGGCTTCCAAACAGAATTTATGACATTAACGAGCGGTACAGGTTTAATGTTCCATAACTTCGATCATTACGGTCCTATTAAGAAAGGTTCTGTAGGTCAACGCCAAAACGGTGTATTGATCTCTAATGGTCAAGGTAAAGCACTTGCTTATGCACTCTTCAACCTTCAAGATCGTGGGCGCCTCTTCTCAAGCCATGGTGATGAGATTTATGAAGGTCAAATCATCGGTATTCATAGCCGTGATAATGACTTAGTTGTGAACGCACTTCGTGCAAAACAACTGACAAACATCCGTGCTGCCGGTACTGATGAAGCATTAACACTTGTAACGCCAATCAAATTAACACTTGAGCGTGCAATTGAGTTCATTGATGACGACGAGTTAGTGGAAGTAACCCCTAAATCAATCCGTATTCGTAAGCGTTACCTTTCTGAAGCAGATCGCCGTAAAAATCAACGCGCTGCGAAAGACGAGTAATTGAATCAAGATCATTATTGAAGTTTTACCTCAAAACAAAAACCGCTTAATAATTAAGCGGTTTTTTATTACTTGTTATTCATAGCTTACAGCCAGTTAAATCAATAGATTACAACAGAATCTTGCTTATCCCACAACTATGATCAAGTTGTCCTAAATGTTATCCACAGAAATTGTGCATATCTCCCCATAACTTCTGATCACTATTCAGGTCTCGGCTTTTCTCTACCTGGAATAAAAAACAATACAGTAACCACAGGTAATGCCAAAATCATAGAAAACAGTTCAAAAATTCCTAAATTTTCCACATATATGCTAAAGCCACGCATTACAAATAACGTAATCCCTAAAATTTGGATCAAAAAAAACAAAACTAAAGAAATAATAATGATCTTTAAATACTTTAGTTTTGGAAGTATATCCCTCAACCGTAAAACTATCGTTCTAAAAAAACAACATTGATAAGGCAAAGAAATTATTAATAAAATTAGATACCGCTGGACTAGGCTAGTCTGTGTATACACTCCTAGGAGTAATAATAAGAAATGTAATATGAGAGCGATTATAGATATTAAAATAATTGCCAACAAATTAAATGCAGCAAATTCTAATCTTCCTATATATTCATTACTCTTAAATGAAAAGCTCCAGAATTGTGCGCGACGATATCTTTTAATAATTTGCGTCATGATAATTAATCCACTCTTTTAAAAATTTCTTAATTATCATAGTCAGAGTTATGCAAGTATTTGTAAACAATCTCTATCTTAGATCTATATCAATCTTCTGATAATAGCGCTCTAATTGCACTCATATCATTACAAAGTAGAACGATATTAATGCCGGCATCAAAGCATGCGGATACTTTCTCTTGAACGGTTCCTAAATGATCTGCGCCTTTCATATCGAGATCATCGCTAATAATAACGCCGGAGAATCCTAAAGTTTCTCGAAGATATTGCATCCATTTCGGAGAAGTGACCGCAGTATTTTCAGCATCTAATGCCGAGAAAATAATATGCGCAGGCATCATTCCTTCAATGCCGGCACGAATGAGTTTTTTAAACGGTAATAAATCTGTTTGCTCTAGATCCACAAGGGTTCTATCATCTTTTGCGATCGCCAAATGCGTATCAATATTCACAAATCCATGTCCTGGAAAATGCTTGGCAACGCCGATAGATCCTTCACTTTTCAAGCCTTCATAAAATTGCACTACAAGCTTAGAAACAGCCGCCGCATCTGAATGAAAAGCACGATCTCCAATGGCGGGATTCACGCCATAATCAAGATCACACACCGGCGCATAACTAAAATCCACACCGACTTCTCGAAGCTCTTTTGCAATCAGCGCACCGGCACCATAAGCGCTTTCTAAAGCTTTTTCCGGATCTTCATCATATAACTCGCCGAACGTTCGCATTGCCGGAATTGCTGTGAAGTCTTCTCTGAAACGTTGAACCCTTCCACCTTCATGATCCACAGAGATTAATAATGCCGAATTAATCTTTTTGATACTTGCCGTTAATGCTAAGAGCTGCGGAATATCTTGATAGTTTCGTGCAAACAAAATCACACCGCCGACAAGGGGATGCTTCAACCATTCTTTCTCTTCATCTGTTAGAAAAATACCAGAGATTCCGATAAAAACAGATGACTGTAACGATAATAACTGCTCACGAATGTGTGTACTTCTAGCAACCAAAACATTTCCCATATATTTAAATCCCTCTATTCAACAAGTATGTTGTTAGCGTTCAGGTCTATCAAGAAGAAACCATTCTTCAGCTTCCCAATAAGAATATTCGCCATCTCTAATTGTCTGACATTTAAGTCCCACTTCAGCTCGACCGTTTCGAAAAGGATGAGCGCATTCATAAATAGGATAAACCGCGATTTCACCCGTAGTTTCATCCGCAAACCCAATTTTGCCATTTTTACGAATACGATAATATCCTTCTGAAGAATAATCAGGTCCATTATCAAACATATAAACATCATAAGGCTGTTGTAAATTTTTATCAAAATAATACCATTGCCAATTAAATCTTACTAAACAGTAGTGATATGGATTATCATCTTTAAAGCATTGTTTAACATAAAGTCGCTCCTCATTTACACTATTACTATCAAAGTAATTTTCCAATAGATAGCGCCTAGCCTCATCAGGAGTCAAAACATCCTGAGCAAAAACTGCCTTAAAAGAAAAAAACAGTGCAATCAATGCTATTAAGCCATACTTATATTTTGAAAAAACCATCACAAGCCTATCCTTTCAATGAGATTATTTTAAATCAATGGATTCTACTAAATAATCAATTTCTTCTTGGGTAAATCCTGAACGTAATCGAGCTTCTACATTAAAAGGCGGTCTTAGGGTTTGTCCATATTCTTTGATGAGATCAAAAAAGGTCTCTTTTGCCGGCAAGTTTCTCTCATCACAAAGATAACGATACCAGTGATTTCCCACTAAAACATGCCCTTCTTCTTCTTGAAGAATGATTTCTAATAAACCAATGAGCTCATCTTCTTTCGCATGTTGTAAACGGCGAATGATTCCCGGCGTGACATCAAGTCCTCGCGCTTCCAAAACTCTTGGCACAAGCGCCATTCGAATCAAGGGATCATGCGCTGTTTTATCTGCAGAATCCCATAAGCCATTATGCGCTTCAAAGGCGCCATAAAAAGAATCAAACGATTCCAAATATCCTGTGAGCATTAAAAAGTGCTTTGCTTCATCTTTTGCGACAAAGAGCCAATCTTCATAAAATTTTGCCGGCATATTCCGAAATCGAAATGCCGCATCTAATCCAAGATTGATCGCATTAAATTCAATATGACAAATAGCATGTACAAGGGCTAATATTCCCTCTTTTGAGCCTAATCCTCGGCGAGGAACATCTTGCGGATTAATAAGTTCCGGTTTTGCAGGTCTTCCCGCCGGCAGAATCTCCGTCACATCTTCCGCCGTAAATGGCACAATATTACCGGCAATGAGATCCTCATATAGTTGATCGACTTTCCGGCATTTTAAAAAAGGATCCGCTTCATACAGGGCATCGCCCACACGTTCATAAAAATTCATAATGTTTCTTTTGCTTTAAGTAATATTCATTTAAATCACGATCTGTTTTGAGTCTTATTTTTCTGGGGTTTTTTTGAGTTTTTTGCAATTTATCTTGGAATGATTGTTTCGCTATTCATCGGCAGAATCTTCATCATTGAGTTCATCCACATTCATGCCGAAATATCGCAAACAATGCTTCGTAGCAACTCGTCCTCTCGGCGTTCGCATGATAAATCCTTCTTGAATGAGAAATGGCTCGATCATATCTTCGAGCGTGCCCTTCTCTTCGCCAAGTGCCGCTGCTAACGTATCAATTCCCACAGGACCACCATCAAATTTCTCCACAATTAAACGCAGGAAATTGCGGTCATGCTCATCTAATCCGGCATTATCGATATCCAGCATTTCTAGCGCACTTTGTGCAATTTGAATAGTAATATCGCCGTTAGATTCCACTTCTGCGACATCTCGAACTCGGCGCAGTAAGCGGTTAGCAACACGCGGCGTTCCCCGAGATCGTCGACCAATTTCAAACGCACCTTCATCTGTAATAGGCGCACCTAAAAGGCTTGCTGAGCGATTGACGATTTTTGTCAGCTCATCATTGGTGTAGAACATTAACCGAGAAACAATCCCGAAACGATCACGAAGTGGCGAAGATAAAAGTCCCGCTCGTGTAGTTGCACCAATCAGTGTAAATGCTGGCAAATCAATCTTCACAGAACGAGCGGCAGGACCTTCTCCGATCATAATATCGAGCTGATAATCTTCCATTGCCGGATAAAGCACCTCTTCCACAGCAGGATTTAAGCGATGGATTTCATCAATAAAGAGAATATCGTTCTCTTCCAAGCTCGTTAAAATCGCCGCTAAATCGCCGGCTTTCTCTAAAATCGGCCCTGAAGTTTGCTTTAAGCCAACGCCCATTTCATAAGCAATAATATGCGCTAGCGTTGTTTTCCCTAAGCCCGGAGGACCAAAGAGAAGCACATGATCGAGCGCTTCTTCTCGTTGCCTTGCCGCTTGAATAAAGATATTTAACTGCCGGCGAATAGGTGCTTGTCCTGTATAATCCGTGAGCTTTTTGGGGCGAATGGCACGATCAATGACCTTATCTTCTTCCAAAGGCTGCTCGCTGACAATTAGTCGATCTGACTCTAACATTCATTCCCCTTATTTAATTGAACTGTATCTCTCATTTAATGAAAGGCTATCTTACCAAAAAAGAACGCCGCAATGATCTCTCTTTTCAAAGAATCATTACGGCGTTGATCTGTATTCATTCGTAACTTATCTAATGACTTTATCTCAAAATCGCATTGCAATATGGCAATACTAGCGATATTGGTAATCAGATTTAAACTTAGAATTCAGTTTAGAATGAAATTTAGAATTAGAATGTATAGTTAATTTTTGCGTAAGCTTGATGGTTATGAATCGATTCAAAGTTCTCAGATTGTACCGAGAATTCTGTTAAATCTGTACGTTCTCTTAAAAGCACCACTAAATCACGCACTAAATCTTCTACGAATCTTGGCGTTCTGTAAGCATGCTCTGTCACATATTTCTCATCCGGACGTTTGAGTAATGGATAGAGTTTTGAAGAACCTACAGATTCCATATCATGAAGCATTTGATCAATGTTCAAACCTTCAAATGACACTTGATCTTTGAAGATCAGAGAAATTGTTAAGTGTGAACGTTGTGAATGCGCACTAAATTCAGAAATCTCTTTAGAACATGGGCAAAGGCTCGTTACCGGCGCCATAAGCACTAATTCATAATAATCATTGCCGGCATTATCATGATTCGATTTCGCAACGATTTCACAGTTAAAATCCATCACACTTTTTGCTTTTGAAACGGGCGCAACTCTTTCAAAAAAGAGTGGGAATTTCAAATGGAACTGTGCGTTACTTGAATCTAATTTTGCTTCTAATTCATTCAAAAGTGGTTTGACACTTTCTAAACCGAAAGGCTTTGGCTGATTATCCCAAACTTCAATGAAGCGGGACATATGCGTACCTTTACGTTCTTTTTGTAAAGTCACAGTGAAAGCCGCTTCCATGACGGTGCCTTGCTCAACATCACTATTTTTAAAGGTTAATGGTAAGCGTAAACCGCTAATTCCCACTTTTGAAATTTCAACATTGCGCTCATCTTCATACGCTTGCACATCTTTGATGGCGGTAATCTGTTCGTTACTCACGAATACTCCCTATTTCACTGCTCTAATAACGGTTGTTAAGCGTCGTACGAAGGCATCACTAACCCCTTCCGACAATTCCTTTTTAATCGCTTCTTCTGCCGTCGTTTTTGCCAAAGGTTCACGCTCATCCAAAGAATAATCTTGAGATCTTACAAACCTTTCTGTTGGAAAAACAATCTCTCCTTGAGAATTTACGACCGAAATATTTGCTGTCAGATAACTACTATATTCTCGCTGTATTCCACTTAAGTTACTTGCAACAACTCTTGTGTCATACGTTTCATCAATAGTAATAATCAGATCTGCTTGATATTTTGAATCTACAAATTTCAACTGCGAACCTAAAGCGCGTTTTACATAGAACTCTACACTTTCACGAGAATACGCTGGCTCATCACTTTCGATAAAAGCAGTCTGATACTGATCTGGCAATGAGATATCGCCTCGTAAATGAAACCCACAACCTACTAATAACGTAAACAGGCCGAGTAACACTATGTACTTCGCTCGAAATTGTAATTTCATATCAAAAAACACCTCATAGGGTATAAAATAACTTGATCAAAATCAAAGTTTACCTATTTTAAACCATATTCAAATTAAAGAAAGTTTCGTGTCAAAAATGCTAGATAGCAGATTCTACCGCAGAATAAGAATTAATCCCATTGATATAATTCAGCTTATTTGTAAATAACTATGCTTTCAGAATAAATATTTTCTTGCTATCCCAAATCCCCTCTATTTCAAAAATAATCCTTGAAGTTTTACCTTGTAAAAGAGATCAACTCTCGCTTTCTGATTAAAACTGTTATAATTCACGATTATTTGTAGTTATTCAATGGACCTATGGGCAAACATACCGTACCAAAAGCATCTGATCATAAGCTCTTAGCTGTTGGCATCTTTTTTGCCAAATTAATTGCACATTTACCATTACCTTTCTTACTATTTCTCGGCAGAATCATTGGGCGTATCTCCTATTATATTGCTAAAAGCCGTAGAAAAATTATTCAAAGAAATATTGAACTCTGTTTTCCTGAGTTAGATAAAGCCTCCCAAAAAAAACTCATTAAAGAGAATTTCAAATCCATGGGTATGGCCATTTTCGAAGTGATTATTGCGTGGTATATGCCACAAAAACAGCTCGAAAAGCATCTTGTCTATGAAGGTTTAGAAAATTTAAAAGAGTATGAAGAGAGTGAATTAGGTGCTCTGCTTCTCACGCTTCACATGACCCCGTTAGAACTGGGCGGAAGAGCCATCTCTTTCAAAACTAAAGTTAGAGGCATGTATCGCCCCCACGAAAATCCCTACTACGAACATGTGCAATATCAAGGTCGCTATGATCAATCAGGGCTTGAACCCATTACTCGGGACGAAACTCGGAGAATGATCAAACTTCTTCGGGAGGGAGATCTCATTTGGTATGCGCCTGATCAAAACTATGGAAGCACGGATCATGTGTTCATTCCTTTCTTCGGGGTCAATGCCCTCACAATTACTGCAACCTCCACATTGTGTCGTTTAGGAAGAGCGAAAGCACTTCCCTATTACGTGATTCGCAAAAAGAATAAATATCACATCATTATCAAACCCATGTTGACGGATTTTCCCACCAAAGATTTGGAAGCCGACACCTTACGATTAAATCAAATGTTTGAACAGTGGATTATGGATGCTCCTGAGCAATATCTCTGGGCTCATAGACGTTTTAAAACTCGCCCACAAGGGGAGCCTGATCTGTATCAGGACTTATAACGCTCAATTTAATCGTAATGACGAACAAAATTGATACAAAAAAACAATCAAGCAGTACAATAGGCAAAATATATCTTAGGTAACCTCTAAAATATAAAGCCTTATTTCGAAAAAGAAGTCTTAAAAAGCCCCTCAATATGAAAGAGGTTAACTCTTACGACTTTTTTTAGGTATAATCACAGGTTAGAAATTATTTATCTCTGTTATAAAAAAGGGGAATCCCCTATCTATTCATAGAGATACCAATAATCTAACTTTGTATAATTTCATAGGATCAATAAGACGTGACTAGAATTACAACCCAATCAAGCTTCACATATGATGAGCTTATCGAGTGCGCAAAAGGTAACTTATTTGGTGAAGGAAATGCTCAACTTCCAATGCCACCAATGCTTATGGTGGATCGCATTATCTCCATCACTGAAAACGGCGGTAAATATGGTAAAGGATCAATCACAGCTGAGTTAGATCTTAATCCTGATCTTTGGTTCTTCCCTTGCCACTTCATCGGTGACAGCGTTATGCCTGGTTGCCTTGGTCTTGATGCAATGTGGCAATTGGTTGGTTTTTATCTTGGCTGGATGGGCGGTAAAGGCCGTGGTCGTGCATTAGGTGCAGGCAACGTTAAATTCAGTGGTCAAGTGCTCCCAACAGCAAAGAAAATCACTTATAACATTCATATGAAACGTGTTATTTTAAGATCTCTAACAATGGGTATCGCAGATGCTACCATGGAAGTAGATGGTAAAGAGATATACGTTGGTGAAGATCTAAAAGTTGGTCTCTTCACACAAACGGACAACTTTTAATTTTTGGAGGAATTTTATTCATGAAACGTGTTGTTATTACAGGCCTTGGCATTGTATCGAGTATCGGTAACAATAAAGATGAAGTCTTACAATCACTCCTCAATACTCAATCTGGAATCGAGTTTTCGCAAGAGATGGCGGATCTTGGATTCCGTTCACATGTACATGGTGCTGTGAATATCGATCTTGCATCGCAAATTGATCGTAAAGATTTCCGCTTTATGGCAGATGCTGCAGCGTATGCTTATATTGCGATGAAACAAGCAATTACGGATGCGGAACTTTCTGAAGAAGAAGTTTCTAACCCAAGAACAGGTCTTATTGTGGGTTCTGGTGGTGCATCTACAAAGAACCAAATCGATAGTATCGATATTCTTCGTAAAAACGGCGCTACAAAACGTATTGGACCATACATGGTCACTCGTACGATGGGTTCTACTGTTTCTGCTTGTTTAGCAACGCCTTTTAAAATTAAAGGCTTAAACTACTCCATCAGTTCAGCATGCGCAACTTCCATTCACTGTATCGGAAATGCTTATGAGCAGATCCAAATGGGCAAACAAGATATCGTATTTGCCGGCGGTGGTGAAGAACTTCATCCGTACATGAGCGCAATGTTTGACGCAATGGGCGCACTCTCTTCTAAGTACAATGATTCAGCGGAATCTGCTTCACGTGCTTACGATAAAGATCGTGATGGTTTCGTGATTTCTGGCGGTGGCGGTATCGTTGTTGTTGAAGAATTAGAACACGCTTTAAAACGTGGCGCGAAGATCTATGCTGAAATCACTGGTTACGGCGCAACATCTGATGGTTATGACATGGTTGCTCCAAGCGGTGAAGGTGCTGAACGTTGTATGCGTATGGCGCTTGAAACTGTAAAAGGCGACATCGATTACATCAATACTCACGGTACTTCAACACCTGCCGGTGACGTTCCTGAATTGGAAGCAATTGGCCGAGTATTTGGCGATAAAGTTCCACCCATCAGCTCAACGAAATCTTTAACTGGTCACGCGCTTGGTGCTGCTGGTGTGAATGAAACAATTTACTGCCTCTTAATGATGCAAAATAACTTCATCACAGAAAGCGCTCATATTAATGAAGTGGATCCTAAACTTGCACACTTCCCGATCGTTCGTGAACGTGTCGATAATGCAAAAATGGATAACGTTCTTAATAATGGCTTTGGTTTTGGTGGTACAAACTCGGCATTAGTATTAAGCCGTTATAAAGGTTAGTTTCCTTTAACAACCATCATTACAAGATCAATAAAAGTAAGTGAACAAGAAAAAGCTGATTTGAATTTCAAATCAGCTTTTTTATTTTTGATGTCTAAATAACTATGCGATATCCCGCATTGATAATGTTATCCCTAACTTTACTACGCAATCGCTTCTGGAAAAGCTTCCGCATCTTGAATCAGCTGATCCATTCTTGCCGTCATTTGTGCTTTCACTTCCTCATTCCAACCGAAATGCGCCGCCATGTGATGAATGATTGCTTCTTTTTCCTGATAAACCGCTTGGATATTAAAAAACAGATTGCCGGTACGGCGAATCATGAAATCATCAGGACAGACAACGCTTTCATAATTTAAGGCATACCATAATCGCAATGATGTTAAACGTGAAAGCCCTTCAAGTTCTACAAATTCTCCACCCTTGAAATGATCAAAGATTATTTCAGAATTCGTGCCGTAATAACGCGCAAGAAAATGACTCTCTTCTTCCGTTAATCCAAGCGCGATTCCCTTTTTAACTTGCGCCGCAATATACGCTTCAAAATGATCTGCACCGCCCACATTTCCCCCTGAAATAGGTTCGTGCTTTGTTAGGCAAGGTTTAAAATGCTCATTAAAATCTCTTTTTAGAACTTCTGCTAAGCGATCTACCACTTCTTCCGCCATATGACGGTATCCTGTCAATTTACCGCCGGCAATCGTGAGTAATCCGCTATCAGATTCCCAAATCTCATCTTTACGAGAAATTTCTGAAGGATCTTTCCCTTCTTCCCAAATAAGCGGTCTAATTCCCGCCCAAGAAGATTCAATATGTTCCTTTTTCAAGTTTATGGTTGGGAACATATAATTCACGGCTGAAAGTAGGTAATCCCGATCTTCAGCTGTGGCAACAGGTTGCACTTTATCAGCTTCATATACAGTATCTGTAGTACCGACATAGGTTTTACCATTTCGAGGAATGGCAAAGATCATGCGTTTATCATCTTTTGTATCGAAATAAACCGCTTGCTCTAATGGGAAATCCTTAGCATCAATGACCAAGTGAATCCCTTTCGTTAATCGCAAATGTTTATTGTTGACCTTACTCACATCTTTTTTACGAATTTCATCCACCCAAGGTCCTGTTGCGTTAATGACTTTTTTCGCATGTATCTTGAATGTTTGCTTGGTAAAGATATCTTCTACTTCAACGCCATTGGCTTTCCCATTCTCATCGTAAAGAAAAGAGGTTGCTTTGGTGTAGTTCAGAACTTTTGCACCAAGTTCCACCGCTTTTTTCATGACTTCGATCGTTAATCTTGCATCATCTGTACGATATTCCACATAATAACCACTTCCAATTAAACCATCTTTCTTTACAAGTGGCGCTCGGCGAATGGTTTCTTCTCTGCTCAGCATTTTACGGCGTTCATTTTTCTTAACGCCCGCTAAATAGTCATACACACGAAGCCCAATAGAAGTTGAAAAAGGCCCAAATGTTCCCCCTTTATGAAATGGCAAAAGCATCCATAAAGGTGTTGTTACATGCGGTCCATTTTCATAGACAATCGCTCTCTCTTGTCCTGAGCTTTTCACGACAGAAATTTGTAATTGCTTCAAGTAACGGAGCCCACCATGAATCAGCTTTGTTGAGCGACTACTTGTTCCTGCCGCAAAATCTTGCATCTCAATCAGTGCTACCTTCATTCCTCGTTTTGAGGCATCTAAAGCAATCCCTGCTCCCGTAATACCTCCACCAATGACAACAACATCATAGGTTTCTCCGGCTAACTGCTGAGCCACTTCTACTCGCTTCGAAGCTGAAAACATCATATTTATCTCCTTAATAACAGATACTTTTCACTCTAAAAAAACATTCAGTATCTTAAGAGCTTTAAAAATTAAAAATATGGACTGCAAGAACGCCAACGATTTATTCCGGCTGAAGGTATTCCAGATTACTCATACCTTTATGGTTTAAACGCTTGAGTTGCTTTAATCGCACATCTCCAACCATTATAAAGGGTATCTTGAGTTTCTTTATCCATTTTTGGCGTATATTTTTGATCCAATGCCCAAATATGATCAATTTCATCAATAGATTGCCAATAGCCGACCGCTAATCCCGCTAAATAAGCAGCGCCCAATGCCGTTGTTTCATTGATTTTAGGGCGATCCACTTCTACGCCTAAAATATTACTTTGAAATTGCATTAAAAACCCATTTAAAGACGCGCCGCCATCGACTCTTAACGTTGTTAATTTCAGATTAGAATCATGCTCCATTGCTTCTAAGACATCTCGTGATTGATACGCAATAGATTCTAAAGTCGCACGAATAAAATGCTCTTTCTCCGTACCCCTTGTAATGCCAAAAATCGCACCTCTCGCTTCAGAGTCCCAATATGGCGTTCCTAATCCTACAAATGCCGGCACAACGTAAACGCCATCCGTTGAATCGATTCTACTCGCATAATCTTCCGAAAGACTCGAATCCGCAAACATTCTCAACCCATCACGGAGCCACTGAATCGCAGAACCTGCAACAAAAATAGAACCTTCTAGCGCATAACTCACTTTTCCATCAATGCCCCAAGCGATTGTTGTTAATAAGCCTCTCTCAGAAAGTACAGGAGTATTGCCGGTATTCATCAGCATAAAACAACCTGTGCCGTAAGTGTTTTTCGCCATTCCTTCTTTAAAACATGTTTGCCCAAAGAGCGCTGCTTGCTGATCGCCGGCAATACCGGCAATTTGCACTTCTTCTCCGAAGAAATGCTGTGGACTTGTTCTACCATATACTTCTGAAGACGAATGAACCTCCGGCAACATTTCTGCCGGCACATTTAAGTAGGTGAGTAATTCTTCATCCCATTTTAGATCAAAAATGTTATACATCAACGTTCGACTAGCATTGGAATAATCTGTCACGTGCGCAGCGCCGCCGGTAAGTTTCCAAATGAGCCAAGTATCAATCGTTCCAAAGAGAAGATCCCCTTTTTCTGCCCTTTCACGCGCACCTTCCACATGATCTAAAATCCAAGTCACTTTTGTGCCGGAAAAATAAGGATCAATGAGTAACCCTGTTTTTTGTTTAAAAATGGCTTCATGTCCAGCTTTTTTCAGAGAATCACAAATGCCAACTGTCTGCCGAGATTGCCATACAAGCGCATTATAGATAGGAAGCCCTGTGGTTTTATCCCAAACAACCGTTGTTTCACGTTGATTAGTAATCCCAATGCCGGCGATCTGTTTGGGTTCAATATTATTTTCTGTCAGTACTTCTGTAATAACAGACAATACCGATGCCCAAATTTCTGTAGGATCATGCTCCACCCAACCTGGTTGAGGAAATATTTGACGAAATTCTTTTTGGGAGCTTCCAATAATACGTCCTTGTTGATCAAAAATAATGGCTCGTGAGCTCGTTGTGCCCTGATCAACCGCCATAATATATTGCTTCATATGTATCTCCTATCAATCCTGATAAAGGATTCTGATTTTCTTTGAAATGGCATAACACTTCGCTGTAGCACTTCAAATTCTAATTTCAATGTTTCATCATTAATGATCTTTACTGACCCTGATTCTTGCAACTGATCAATAATAACTGCTGACACCTTGCATAATAAAGTAATCCCGCCAATAGAAGAAAACCAATAATTAACCAACTCCAAGCAGCTGTTAGCGAGATGACGTCTCCTGCACCTACTCTAAATAATATACCGTAAAGTGCAGAGCCAATAATCGTTCCCACAATCGGAGATAATCCCGGCACAAAAGCATATTTCCAATTGGAATCCGTTTTACCAGGGATTGGTAAAAGCATATGCATGAATCTTGGGCCTAAATCACGTGCAGGATTAATCGCATATCCTGTGGTTCCCCCTAGACTTAGACCAATTGCCATAATTAAGAAACCAATCACAACGGGTTGTAATCCGCCTGTAACATCATTGATCCCAATAAATAAAATGGCCAACATCAAAATGGCAGTCCCAATCACTTCAGACATGACATTATTCGGAAAACTCTCTATTGCCGGCGTTGTACAAAAGATATCCCTCTTTGCAATAGGATTTTCTGTCACAGCAAAATGGGGTTTAAAGTGAGTCCAAATTAAATAAGCACCTGCCATTGCCCCTAGAAACTGAGCGATAATATATCCCGGCACATGCGCCCAAGGAAATTTACCCACAATTGCCAATCCTAACGTCACTGCTGGGTTTAGATGTCCGCCACTATATTTGCTCGTTGCATAGACACCTAACATGACAGCAAATCCCCACCCCATAATAATCACAATCCAGCCACCACCTTCAGCTTTGGACTTTTTCAAAACAACATTCGCAACCACTCCACCACCAAATAAAATCATGATGGCGGTTCCTATAAATTCGGCTAGATAAATGGGCATTTCTTTTCCTCATTTTCAATGTTTAAGAGAGCATTAAATTAATTTACATATTAATAACTATTATATTAATAACAAATAAACACCATTATTAATAATTAAAATCTTTTCTTAATTGACTTAAACCTACTTATCTATTGATTTCAAATAAGTTTATGAATTTGAATTTATAAAGGAGTCTTAAATGTTTAACTTTTTAAAGGCTGCCCCACATAAAGCCCTATTATCAAAAGAAAAAATTGACCCAACCTATCGTAGATTACGATGGCAGATCTTTATGGGAATCTTTTTTGGTTACGCAGCTTACTATTTTGTTCGTAAAAACTTCTCCCTCGCTATGCCTAATATGATCGAAGAAGGCATGTATACACATGGTGAATTAGGATTTGCATTATCGGGCGTTTCCCTTGCTTACGGATTATCCAAATTTATCATGGGAACGGTTTCCGATCGCTCTAATCCCCGATACTTTCTTCCTTTAGGCCTATTAATTTCAGGACTCATCATGTTATTTATGGGAGTTTCTGATTTAGCGCTATCTAGCGTTTGGATCATCTTTATTCTGCTCTTTATTAATGGTTGGGTTCAAGGAATGGGCTGGCCCCCTTGCGGCAGAACCATGGTGCATTGGTGGTCAAAATCAGAGCGAGGAACAATTGTTTCCATTTGGAACTGCGCACATAATGTCGGTGGCGGAATTCCTGCTCTTCTATTTATTGTGGGAATGTATTACTTCAACGATTGGCGATCTGCCCTTTATTTACCGGCAATGGCGGCATTAATTATGGTGCCTTTTATTTGGCTAGCAATGCGAGATACGCCACAATCTTGTGGGCTTCCGCCAATAGAAGTATATAAAAACGAATATCCGGATGATTACTCGGAAGCTTCAGAGGAAGAACTCTCTACAAAACAGATATTAATGCAATATGTCTTTAATAATAAATTGTTATGGTACATCGCGATCGCTAATGTCTTTGTCTACCTTTTGAGATACGGCGTTTTAGATTGGTCACCTACCTACTTGAAAGAAGTGAAAGGTTTTACCGTTGATAAATCCTCTTGGGCGTACTTCCTTTATGAATATGCCGGCATTCCCGGTACATTAGTCTGTGGCTGGATGTCTGATAAAATCTTTAAAGGCAATCGAGGCGCCACCGGCATTTTCTTCATGGTTTTAGTGACCATCGCCCTTGTTGTTTATTGGAAAAACCCTGCTGGAAATCCTTCTATTGACATGATCTGTTTACTTATTATCGGATTCTTAATTTACGGTCCTGTCATGCTCATTGGTTTACATGCGCTAGAACTCGCTCCGAAAAAAGCTGCCGGAACCGCCGCTGGATTTACCGGATTATTTGGATACCTTGGTGGATCTGTTGCCGCAAGTGCGCTGATCGGTTGGTCTGTGGGTACCTTTGGCTGGAACAGCGCTTTCATCATTATGGTTGTGGGAAGTATTTTATCCGTCATACTTCTCGTGATGACAATGATAGGAGAAAGAAAACCTAATAGCTCATCATCAGCATAAAACTGCCTAGTTCGTATCAAAGCTATTCTACAACTTATAGCTAGAATAGCTTTGATAATAGCTTTTATGCTTCTTTTCATTCTTGATTTAAACAAACGATGAACCAACTAGCTCTGTTTGTAATAACTGAGCTAATATTTTTTACAACAATCTTGTTGTTTGTAAAAATAGACCGTCGGATATTTTCATTCAAAATGGACTTGATCTACCTCAATATTAAGACTTATTTACTATATCTATCTGCCTTCATTCGACATTATCTTGAGCTAAATTTGAAAATTATTGTAAATTGTCGTAAATTTCAAAAATACCCCATGGCTAAAATCCTAGTAGTACACACATAAATGCGAAATTTAAAATACAAATAACTCATTATGATAAGAAAAAAATCAATGTAAACAAAACCTACAAATCAATAAATATATTTATAATTCAAACTGTAAAATTGACTCATTAAAACATTTGATAACAAAAAATAACAATTCCTATACAATTATTTAACTTGTTGGATACATGATGTATCTACTTCTTAGTTAAATCTTTTTGAAAGGAGTTCAAAATGTTTAAATTGTCGTACGTAATGCTGATATCTCTCTTCCTCTCTCTTAATATTTTTGCAAATGCTACTGAAACTATGAAAGGAACTGTCATTGGTAGAGGGTCCATTATATTTCAAGGGGAAATCACTAAAGATGCTTGCACCCCCAAAGTATCTCAAGAAATTACAGGAAGATCTCAGCACTCTATTTCTTCACTCTATTCCGAGTGTGAAATGGCTAGCACAGAACACTCAAGTATTACACCTATGATACTTACGGCTCAAACATTGACTCCTATTGAAAACAAAACATCACACTCCCAACTTCCTTACCAGTTTTATCTTGCTGAATATAAATAATAGCTAACAGCATCTATATCAATAAGATCACAACAAACTTTCAAAAAACAAAAAAAGCAAGATAAAGCCAGTCATTACCGACTTCATCTTGCTTTTTTTCATTTTTTTCGTTTGGTCAAACAGTTCAATCGATTCCAATCATTCAAGCAATTTTCCGATTCTTAATGCTACGTTTATCCAACGCTTAGATTTGCAATAGAATACTAGATTGATGCATTAAAACTCATCACTCCATCATCAACATGCATTATGAGTTTGAATCTTTATTTTGAATCATGATCACTGAATCGTAATATTAAATTCCTTGACCTAAAATCGTACCATTTACTTCAACGCCGTAAAGGTTTACCCCATCATTTGCATGATATTTCTCACGTGTTTTTTCAACAGAACCATCAATCAGACGTGGATCTTGTGGTCTTTCATGACTATTCATAAATGCCGCAACATCCCAAGCTTGTTGATCTGTTAAAGCTCCACCTTGTCCTAATGGCATATTCGTTTTAATAAAGTCTGCTGCCGTATTAATTCGATGCATTCCAGCTCCCCAGTTATAGGAATCTTGCCCCCAGAGTGGTGGGAATACATAGTGATCATCTACTTTTTGCCCTAATCCATCATTTCCATGACACACCGCACAGTTTTCTGCATACACAACTTCTCCGCGCTCAATACTGTATCCCGCTTCTGGTTGTGGCACTTGCGGATAACCTCTTCCCGGTAACGATACACCCGTTGGTGCATTTGTTGCTAACCAATAAGAATAGGTGATCAATGCTGTCATTGTTTCACTATCTGCCGGCGGTGGTGTTCCATTCATACTAAATTCAAAACATCCTTGAATTCTTTCCGCATAAGTATTTACACGATTATTTTTACTACGATATGCCGGATACATTGGATATGCGCCCCATAAAGGCGATGCATTTGCCATTTTACCCTGATCCATATGACAGTTGACGCAATTCATACCATTGCCAACAAACTCAGATGCTTCACGTTTTGTATCCACGAAAATTGCTTGTCCTTTACGGATCATATCGCCATAAGCATTATTCGGAATATCACTATCTAATGGTGGCTGATGATACTCTTCCCCTGACCCAATCACCGGCGCATGCGGGATCTGAGATTGGTCATCCATGGATACAACGCCTGTTTGTGCAAACAGAGCAGATGCCCCAAACGACAATAATGCCGTTAAAATGCTTTTATTCATTAACTGTTTCATATTCTACTTCCCTGTTTTCCCAATATTTGAGAAATACACTGCGACTGCTTGAATTTCTTCATCATTTAATTCACGCGCAATATGCCCCATCAGATCTGCTTCATCATTTTGACGTGTGCCATTTTTCCAAGCATTCATCTGATTGACAATATAGAGCTCACTTTGTCCTGCTAATCTTGGGAAAGTATTCCCAACACCAACACCACTTGGACCATGACATGCGACACATTCTGGAACATTACGACTCCAATCGCCACGAAGTGCTAATCGGCTACCTAAATCCGTAGGTTGCGTTGCACGTGTAATTTCAGGAATTGCCGGCGCTGTAAATGCTTGCATATATACGGATACTGCTTCAATTTCTTCAGGTGTTAAAGCAGCCGCAATGCCATCCATTACAGGATGTTTACGTGCTCCCGCTTTAAAATCTTGTACTTGTTTTGCTAAATACCCTGCCGGCATTTCTGCTACCGCCGGATAGCCAGCTACAGCAAGACCTTCCCCTTGGACTCCATGACATGTCATACATGCAATTGCCATCGGATTTTCACCACCTCTTGTATACACTTTCTCTCCTAAATCTGATGCACTCACAAGCGACAACAATGACAGGAGAGACACATATACCATCTTATGAATAAACTTCATACGCACCTCTTTTTAAAACGATATTTCCGATTTTGCCCCATACAACCTTCCTTATCCTAGAAAATATCTCTTCAATATTTTCTGAAAGAGTTACTAGAAGGTCTTGGATCAAAGCTATTTTTAACCAACTACTTTTTATACAGTATTTTTTATATGGCTGATCAACCTTGACCAATCTTACAAAATCACTTCAATTGTTTAAATTACTATATAAATATATAAAAAAAAAGAACATATTCTATATGTTCTTTTTATAAATCGCAAAAATTTACACTGTTTTTTTTAAAATTCACGCAATATGCAATGCTTCTATTCCCGATGATAAGGATGGTTATTAATAATGCTCCAAGCTCTAAACAATTGCTCAGCCACCAAAACCCGCACCATTGGATGGGGAAGCGTTAATTTAGATAACGATAATGATTGTTGAAAGAGCGCTTTAATTTCCGGAGAAAACCCTTCAGGCCCGCCGATTAATAGCGCCACATCTTGTCCTGATTGCATCCACGATTCCATTCTTTTACTAAGCTCCGGCGTTGTTACTTCCTTCCCAACAACATCGAGCCCAACAATCAAACAGTTTTTTGGAATCGCTTTTAAAAGTTTATCGCCCTCTTCTTTTAAAATGCGCTTCACATCAGAGTTCTTTTTCCGAACCAATGCCGGAACTTCAATCAGTTTCAGTTCAACATCATGACGAAGCCTACCAGAATACTCTTCAAATCCTGTTTTAACCCACGCCGGCATATTACTACCAACTGCTATGAGATAGACAATCATTCTAGTTTCCTTCAGACTTTCGCATCAAAATTACACCGCTCAAATTATTCAGCGCGAACAAAAATTTTCTCAAGATTATAAAAATCTCGCTTCTCTTCTGTTAAAAGATGTACCACGATATCGCCGAAATCGATTAAAACCCAATCAGATGCACTATTGATTCCTTCAATCCCGATTGGCTTAATGCCTTCTTTCAACATCACTTCTTCAGCTTTACGCACTAACGCTTTTAAATGTGGACCTGAGGTTGCAGATGCCACAACAACCCAATCCGCATAGCTAACAATGCCGTCAACATCGAATGCTAAAGGATTAATTGCCTTAATTTCATCTAAACCATTTACTAACTTATCTTTTGCTTCAGCGATCATACAGATTCCTTCTATTTAATTGTTCTGCGCTATTGTAGTGAATTTCCGCCTGTTGAACAAATGAAGATTTAGCTTCATAATACGTAAATCTATTTTTACTACCTAAAATCTTTATAAAGGGACATCATTTATGAGTCAATTTGACGAATTATATCGTGAAGCACAACAATATATTCCTGGTGGCGTGAACTCTCCTGTTCGTGCATTTAAACAAGTTGGCGGTGCGCCGGTTTTCTTCAAAAAAGGCGAAGGTGCTTATGTTTATGATGAAGCTGGAAAGAAATATATTGATTATGTAGGATCTTGGGGGCCGATGATTGTTGGTCATGCGCATCCTGAAGTGTTAGATGCTGTGATTGAAACTGCGAAAAATGGGCTCTCATTTGGTGCTCCAACGGTTTCTGAAACAGAACTTGCAAAACGTGTTTTAGAGCTTGTTCCTTCAATGGATCAAGTGCGCATGGTAAGTTCCGGTACAGAAGCAACCATGAGTGCAATTCGTCTTGCTCGTGGTTATACCGGTCGCGATAAAATCGTAAAATTTGAAGGTTGCTACCATGGCCATTCAGATTCACTTTTAGTGAAAGCCGGTTCTGGTCTTTTAACATTTGGTGAGCCATCTTCACCAGGCGTTCCAGCAGATTTAACACAGCACACAATTGTCATTGAATACAATAATCCTGAAGCGGTTAAAGAAGCCTTTGCAAAATATGGTAAAGAGATTGCGTGTGTGATCATCGAGCCAATTGCCGGCAACATGAACTGTATTCCACCACAACCTGGATTCTTAGAAACCATTCGTGAAGAGTGTGACAAAGCAGGATCTGTCTTTATCATTGATGAAGTAATGACAGGTTTCCGTGTTCATAAACACTCAGCGCAAGGTCTTTACGGCGTAACGCCAGATCTTTCTACATTCGGTAAAGTCATCGGTGGCGGAATGCCGGTCGGTGCTTTTGGTGGTAAAAAAGAGATCATGGATCATCTTTCGCCAAATGGTGCGGTATATCAAGCAGGAACCTTATCAGGAAACCCTGTTGCAATGGCTGCCGGCATTAAAACTTTAGATCTTATCTCACAAGATGGATTCTACGAAGATCTTGAAGCAAAAACGGATTACCTCATCAAAGGCATCAAAGAAGTATTTGCAAAACACAACAAACCACTCAGCACAAACCATGTTTGCGGCATGTTTGGTCTTTTCTTCACAAATGATGCAGTTAACACATTCTCAGATGCGACAAAATCAGATATTGATTTCTTCCAAGCGTTTTACCACGGCTTGTTAGAAGAAGGGATTTATCTCGCACCTAGCGCATTTGAAGCAGGCTTTATGTCAAGTGCACACACTTATGAAGATCTTGATGCAACGATTGCAGCAATGGATCGTGTGTTATCTAAAATGGCTTAATTGAGTTAAGCACGATAAAATATCGGGAGAATGTTTCATTGCATTCTCCCTTTTTATTTTCAATCAATCTTTAATCTATGATGATTGTTCTAATACCCTCCTCATAGATCCCAGTCTTCATATTCATTTGTTTATAGATCGTTCACTAAAGAGTAAAAAATCATGAAACAGCCCCTTTGGATTGCCCCTTCCATTCTCTCTGCAAACTTTGCAAAACTCGGCGAAGAAGTTGATGCAGTATTAGCCGGCGGTGCAGATATTATCCACTTTGATGTAATGGATAATCACTACGTAGAAAACCTCACTTTTGGACCGATGATCTGTAAAGCCCTTCGTGATTACGGCGTGACAGCGCCCATTGATGTGCATTTAATGGTAAGCCCTGTAGATCGCATGATTGAAGCGTTTGCTAAAGCCGGCGCAACGTACATCACGTTCCATCCTGAAGCTAGCATGCATGTCGATCGTTCATTACAGCTCATCAAATCGTTAGGCTGTAAAGCAGGTTTAGTGTTAAATCCGGCAACACCAATCAGCGTTTTAGATCATGTGTGGGATTATCTCGATATGGTACTCGTGATGAGCGTGAATCCTGGCTTTGGTGGTCAGAAATTTATTTTATCAAGCTTAGACAAGATCAAAATGCTTCGCCAAATCATTGATGAGAAAACTGCGGGCACAGATCGTGAAATTCGTTTAGAAATCGATGGTGGCGTGAATCTTCACAACATCAAAGAGATCGCTGAAGCAGGTGCCGATACTTTCGTTGCCGGAAGCGCAATCTTCAATAGCGGTACAAGCTATCAAGATATTATCGGCAAAATGAAGAAAGAACTCGCATAATTTAATCTGAGTTTTTGAAAATGTTTTCCGAGAGTTCTTTCCGAAAGTGTTTTTCAAAAAACACATTCTCAAAGAACTATCAAAAGCATCGTTTAAGTTTCTATCTAAAATTCTAAGAGTGAGTATGTAAACGGTGCTTTTTTGTATCTTCTTTTTTATGATGCTTACATTAAATCGACTACACAATCTATCGCATAATATAAGCTGATTCGTGGCTGGTTCGAATGCTTGCATGTTTTTAAAAATCTCGTGCCAGCGATTTCAATTCTTTTAGATTTTAAAATAGCATTACTCCAAATCCTCTATATCGCTTCTGCTCTCCTATCTTTATTGTTCGTTTTTATTTCATTTTGACTTCAAGTTTGATTATTAGCTTCCTCTTTTTCATCAATCTTGAAAAATAAAACTTTGATAGGAATCTACATCGGATGCTTAAAAACCTGATTCAATTTGCTCATGAGAAACATGCTTCAGATCTTCATCTCTGTGCGAATCGAAAAGCGTATGCTCGAATTCGAGGACAATTAATCCCGCTAACTAAAACAGTTTTATCGGCAGAATCTTTAAATACACTTCTACTTCCTCTGTTAGATGATGCAAATCGAGAGATATTCAATCAATATCACGCAATCGATTTTGCCTATACGCTCAACTTCGAAAGTAGTTCTTTAAGAATTCGAGCGCACTATTTTCAGAGCTTACAAGGTTTAACGGCGGTATTTCGAATAATTCCCACAGACATTATGAGTTTAAAAGATTTGTATGCCCCTGCAATCATCACTAAAGTTTTACGGCAAAAAAATGGACTAATTCTAGTAACAGGCGCTACAGGTTCCGGCAAATCAACGACGCTTTCGGCAATGATTCATGAGATCAATCAACAGGAAGAAAAGCACATTATTACCATTGAAGATCCCATTGAAAGAGTGTTTCAATCCCATAAATCCCTCATTGAACAACGAGAGCTGCATGAACACACCAATGCCTTTCATCATGCGCTCAAAGATGCTTTACGAGCCGATCCTGACATTATTTTAATCGGAGAACTTCGAGATCAGGATTCAGTAAAACTCGCATTACAAGCCGCAGAAACAGGTCATTTAGTGTTATCCACGCTTCATACCAATTCTGCACCTAAAACCATTGACCGGCTTTTAAGTTATTTTCCAAGCGATCAATCAGCTGAAATTCGCACCCAATTGGCGGAGAGTTTAAAGGCAGTTATTGCCCAACAACTTATCAACACGGATAAAAAAAGAGTCACTTTATTTGAAATCATGACAGTAAATAGCGCAATTTCTAATCTAATCCGAGAAAATCAAATCGCTCAAATACCTAGTGCTATTCAGACTGGCAAGCAATTTGGCATGCAATCATTCGAACAGCATATAGAATTTTTACAAAAAAGTGGTATACTTTCTGACTTGTTCGCCAAAAAGGCACAAAATTTACTTAATCCCGAAATCTATTCGTAATCTAGCGACAATAGCGACAAATTATTGCAATAGGGAGAAGTTTCCACTATAATTCGTGGGTTCAGTCCGCACATCAAATTTTTTAGCTGGCGGCCGGGGTTAATATTACAATTAAGATCAGGGTTATTAATCATGAGTAAAGTATGTCAAGTAACTGGGAAAGGGCCAATGACTGGTAACAACGTTTCCCATGCAAACAATAGAACACGTCGTCGTTTCCTCCCAAACCTTCAGGTTCACCGTTTATGGGTTGAGAGCGAAAATCGTTTCGTATCACTTCGTATCTCTCCAGCGGGTCTTCGTACCATTGATAAAAAAGGTATCGACGCAGTTTTAGCAGATCTTCGCGCTAAGGGCGAAAAATTCTAAGGAGTAGGTAATGAGAGAAAAAGTAAAATTAGTATCTTCAGCAGGTACAGGTCACTTCTACACGACCACTAAGAACAAACGTACAACAACTGAAAAATTAGAATTCAAAAAATTCGATCCAGTTGTTCGTAAACACGTTCTTTACACTGAAGCCCGCTTAAAATAATATCAGTATTAACCGGTCTCAGCAAAAACTAGCTCTAGGGCTAGTTTTTTTTGCTTCTAAGAAAGACAATTCATGGAGTATGTGGCGACTAAACCACAAGTTAATGCTATACTTTTGAGCATTATTTTAATGCTTTAACACGACTTGGAATCAGTAGATGAAACAGAGCTATCAACCAGAACAAATTGAAAAAAAGTGGTACCAATTTTGGGAACAAAATAATCTCTTTAAAGCAAGTGGAGATACTTCCAAAGACCCTTATTGCATCGTCATCCCGCCGCCAAACATTACCGGCAGCTTACATATGGGACATGCATTTCAAGATACCATTATGGATCTTTTAATCCGTTTTAACCGCATGAAAGGTAAAAACACTCTTTGGCAACCAGGAACGGATCACGCCGGCATTGCAACACAAATGGTTGTTGAAAGACAACTCAATGCAAACGGTCAAACTCGTCATGATTTAGGTCGTGATGCATTTGTAGATCGTATTTGGGAATGGAAAGAAGAATCTGGTGGAAACATCACGCAGCAACTCCGTAGAATGGGCGCAAGTCCTGATTGGACCCGTGAGCGTTTTACGATGGATGAAGGTCTTTCGGATGCAGTACAAAAAGTCTTTATTGAGCTCTACAAAGATGGCTTAATCTATCGTGGAAAACGCCTTGTTAACTGGGACCCGATTCTTAAAACTGCGGTTTCAGATATTGAAGTAGAATCCAAAGAAGAAGAGAGCTTCATGTGGCATCTTCGCTACCCTATTACCGGCACAGATGAGTATTTAGTCGTTGCGACAACTCGTCCTGAAACCATGCTCGGCGATACGGCAGTTGCAGTTCATCCTGAAGATGAGCGTTATGCGAAATTTATTGGTAAAACCATTGATCTTCCTTTCTGTAATCGTCAAATTCCGATTATTGCAGATGATTATGTGGATCCTGAATTTGGAACGGGCTGCGTTAAAATCACGCCGGCACACGATTTCAATGACTATGAAATGGGGGTTCGCCACAGCCTTCCAATGATCAACATCTTCACAGATGATGCGGCAATTAATGATGAAATGCCGGAAGCTTATCGTGGTCTTGATCGTTTTGATGCTCGTAAACAGATTGTTGCTGATTTTGAAACAGCAGGTTTACTCGATAAAATCGAACCGCATAAACTCATGATCCCCCGCTGTGATCGTACGAATCAGATCGTTGAACCGTACTTAACAGACCAATGGTTTGTAGATGCAAAAACACTTGCAAAACCTGCCATTGAAGCGGTTAAAAACAAAGACATTAAATTCATTCCTCAAAACTGGGAAAATACCTATTTTGAATGGATGAACAACATTCAAGATTGGTGTATTTCACGTCAGCTTTGGTGGGGTCATCGAATTCCTGCTTGGTATGATGAAAACGGCAATATCTATGTTGGTAAAAACGAAGAAGAAGTTCGCCGTGATAACAACATCGATGCAAGCGTTTCTCTCAAACAAGACGATGACGTTTTAGATACATGGTTCTCTTCTGCGCTCTGGCCTTTCTCAACGCTTGGCTGGCCTGAAAAAACCAAAGAACTTGAAACATTCTACCCAACATCAGTGCTCGTAACAGGCTTTGATATTATCTTCTTCTGGGTTGCAAGAATGATCATGTTTGGACTTCACTTTATGGATGAAATCCCCTTCAAAGAAGTCTACTTCCATGGTTTAGTGCGTGACCAAGATGGTCAGAAGATGAGTAAATCTAAAGGGAACGTTTTAGACCCAATCGATTTGATCGATGGAATTGATCTTGAATCATTAGTAACAAAACGTACAACAGGTTTAATGCAACCACAAATGGCTGCACGTATTGAAGCAGATACTCGCCGTCACTTCCCTGAAGGCATCAAAGCATTTGGTACGGATTCCCTTCGTTTTACCTTTACTTCCCTTGCGACAAATGGTCGTGACATCATCTTTGATGTCGGTCGTATTGAGGGTTATTCCAACTTCTGTAACAAGATTTGGAACGCATCTCGCTTTGTCTTTATGAATACAGAAGATAAAGAAGTATGTGAAAACAGTGCGAAACTCTCTCATATCGACAGATGGATCAATTCACGCTTAAGTCATATGCTGACAGAAGTGAATCGTCATATCGAATCATATCGCTTTGACTTAGCAACGGCAGCGCTTTATGACTTTATCTGGCATGAGTTCTGCGATTGGTATTTAGAGCTGACAAAACCAATCTTAAATGGCGATTACAGCGAAGAAGAGAAAGCGGCAACTCGTTACAACTTGCTCTTTGTGTTAGATTCTATTCTCAAAGCACTTCATCCGTTTATGCCATATATCACAGAAGAAATTTGGCAGAAACTCACAGAAATCGCACCAACACTTAAAACAGATGTGAGTATTTCTGTAGCGGATTACCCTTCTGTGGATCAACGTGATACAGCACTTGAAGCGGATGTCACATGGTTACAAGACGTGCTTTTAGCGGTTCGCCGTATTCGTGGGGAAATGAATATTTCACCAGGTAAACCACTTGATGTGCTTTATGAAAATGCAACAGATGAAGATCTTGCTCGTATCGAGAAAAACATGAACTTCTTGCAAAAAATGGGGCGTCTTGAAAGCTTCACAAAAGTAGAAGGCGATGCGCCTGAATCTGCAATTGTCGTGATTGGTAAAATGCGTCTTCTCATTCCTCTTGCAGGATTAATCGATAAAGCGCAAGAGCTGACTCGTTTAAATCGTGAGATTGGTAAAATTGAGCCAATCATCAAAGCACTTACCGGCAAGCTGTCAAATCCTGGATTTACAGATAAAGCACCGGCAAAAGTGGTAGAAGGCGAACGCGCGAAATTACAAGATGCGGAAAATCAATTACAAGAGTTAAAACAGCAACTCGTTAAGATTGAAGCATTATAATTTCATGATTCAACATTTTCATTACATATATTGAATACTCACTATTAAGTGATTAAACAATAAAATGTGATATTAAAAAAAGGCTAGTGTTTCTGCACTAGCCTTTTTTGTTTCTTAGAGTTTTATACCGAACGATTAAAAAACCTTGTGATTAATAAGAGCTGAATCATCGCTGGGTCGAACGCTTGCATTCTTCTGAGAATCCCTCGCCAGCAGAATCTAGCCTTTTTAGAGTTTCAACCGAAATATCGATAGTGAAATCGGTGTAAAAAATCCAATTGTAAAACAGTGGCTGATTCATCGCTAGTGCGAATACTTGCATTCTTCTGAGAACCCTGCGCCAGCAGGATTAATCCTTTTTAGAATTTCAAATCGATATCACTATATTCTCTTCACTACATCATTCCTAAGAATTTCGGTAATCCTAATGAAATCATCGGAATGTAGGTGATCAATAACAAGAAGATCAGAAGGATCGTTAACCACGGCAATACCGCTTTAATCGTACTTGTAATCGGCATGCCGGTAACTGCCGAGGATACAAAAAGATTGAGCCCGACAGGTGGCGTGATTAAGCCTATTTCCATATTCACGATCATGATGATTCCTAAGTGAATCGGATCAATGCCAAGCTCCATTGCAATTGGGAAGAAGATCGGCGCAAGGATTAAAATAACCGCAGAAGGTTCCATAAAACTACCGGCAACCAGTAGCACAATATTGACGATAATGAGGAACATCCATGGCGATAATCCCATGCTTGAAACCCAATTGGCGATAAATTGCGGAATCTGCTCAGTCGTTAAAACATGGGCAAACAACATGGCGTTGGCGATGATAAACATTAGCATCACCGTCATTTTCCCAGATTCAAGCATCACTTTTGGGAAATCTGTGATCTTCATATCTTTATAGACAAAAAGCGCCACAAACATGGAGTAAACTGCTGCAACTGCTGCCGCTTCCGTGGGCGTATACATCCCGCTATAAATACCACCGAGGATGATTACCATTAAGAGCAATCCCCAAAGCGCACGTCTAAAAGAACCTAACCACTGAACAACGCTCACACGAGGTTGTGCCGGCAATTTCTTCACACGCGCCACAACATAAATGGCAACCATCAATGCAATGCCGAGTAAAACACCCGGAATCACGCCTGCCATAAACATTTTCCCAACAGATTGCTCCGTTGCCGCCGCATATACCACCATGACAATCGATGGCGGAATTAAAATTCCAAGGGTTCCGGCATTACAAACAATTCCCGCACCAAATTCTTGGCTATACCCTGATTTCACCATGCCGGCAATGGCAATAGATCCTACCGCTGCAACCGTTGCCGGGCTTGATCCTGAAAGCGCCGCAAAGAGCATACATGCCAATACAGAACCAATGGCAAGTCCACCGCGAATATGCCCTACACATGCATTGGCAAAATCAATCAATCTTTGCGCAACACCGCCCGTTGTCATAAATGCGCCGGCAATTAGGAAAAATGGAATGGCTAAGAGCGTTGAATGCTCTGAAGTTTCAAACATTTTAATCGCCAAGCTTCTTGGAGAATCTGGGCTGAAAAACATAATGGTTAATGCACTCGATAACCCCAAAGAGATTGCCACAGGAACGCCGATGAGCATTAACGCAAAGAGTAAAACAAATAAGAATAAAATGGTCATTTTTGTACCTCGGCATCATTTGCTGTTGTGACGTGCTCCGCTTTCGCAATTTCATCAATCACATCTTTTGCTTCATCTGCTAATCCTAAACTATCTTGTTGATGCGTCACAATTCGGTAACCGATCTCTAAATAACGCAAAATAAGCAAGAAAAATCCAATAGGAACAATCATCGCAATATGCCAACGGCGCACGCCAAATCGATCTAAATCTTCGGCAAATGTGCCAATTTTATAAAAGTTTAAAACCCAATCAAGACTCGCAAAGAGCATGATTCCTCCATATAAAAGGCAAGCGCCTAGACCAATATAAGCGAGGAATCTTTGAATCGGACGATGAAATAACTTCACTAAAGCATCCACGCCAATATGTCCGCCGATTCTGACGCCATAAGACATACAGAAGAAAATCAACCATGCAAAACAGGCTGCCGTAAAACGATTCGACCAATTCATTGCGGTCGCTAAATCCATCATAAAATCACCGGCATTTAAGAGATGATCTTCAATGGAGGTATATCCTCGTTCGCCTAAAAAATCCGCCAAGCTATAAAAGGGCGTATAGAGATTATTTAGCATCGTATAGATAAAAGTCACAAACGTCATCGCCGATAAAATAAATACCGTGACTATTTTTTCGGTCGTTTGCCAACCTCGATCTAGCTTTTGATATACAGAAAGAAACATAAACTCCTCTCTTCTAATTTTGAGAATCAATATTGAAGCTCAATATTCAACTCGTAATAAATCATGATGAATGAAACCCTAAGTATCGCAGTGAAACCTAGGGTTCAATCATTTAGGGTTTAATAAAGCTCAGTACGGTAATTTTATTGCTCTGTTTTATTTGCGCTTAATGCCGCTTCAATAAGCTCCGGCGTTACTTGATCTTGGAATTTCTCCCAAACAGGTCTTACCGCAACTCTCCACTCTTCACGCTCTTCTGGCGTTAAATAGATAATTTCTGTCGTTCCGGCATCTAAAATACTCTGCTTATCACGCTCATTGAGAGCATTGGCTTGGTTATTCACTTCAACCGTGACTTCTGCAATGATCTCTGTTAATTCATCACGCACATTTTCCGGCAATCCATTCCAGAAATCAGTATTGGTAATGAGCATATAATCTAAAGCACCATGATTAGATTCAGTGATGTACTTTTGTACTTCATGAATTTTTTGCGAATAGATGTTGGTATAAGGATTTTCAGCACCATTTACAACGCCGGTTTGTAAACCTTGATACATCTCGGCGAATGCCATCTTACGAGGATTTGCACGAAGCGCTTTAAACTGCTCATCTAATACCGCTGAGTTTTGAACTCGGAATTTAAGTCCACGCGCATCACGAGGTACATGCAATGCTTTATTTGCTGAAAGCTGTTTCAAGCCATTATGCCAATAACCTAACCCTGTAATTCCTTTATCTTCCATACTTGTAAGCAGTTCTTGCCCTGCTTCTGATTGTTGGAAACGATCTAGCGCATCCATATCATCAAAGATAAATGGTAAGTCAAAAAGTTGGATTTTCTGCTGATAATGTTCAAATTTCGCAAGTGATGGCGCTAAAATATGCACATCGCCCACAAGAAGCGCATCCATCTCTTGTCCATCACCAAAAAGTGAAGAGTTTGGGTAAACTTCTACTTTCACTTGTCCCGGCAAACGCTCTTCCGCAAGCTGTTTAAAAAGAAGTGCTCCTTGCCCTTTTGGCGTCGTATCCGCAACTACATGGGAAAACTTAATCACAATCGGATCATCCGCCGCTTGCGATGTTCCAAACATTAAACCGCTTACAAGAAGCGTCGATGCCACAACTTTCCTAATCATTGTATTCATAAATACACATTCCTCCATGAATGATGCGTTATAGTGTTTTCTTCATATCGTTCTTATTCACTCTTTATAAAAAGAGCTATTTTTGAACATATCATAAAAAAACATTTCTTTAAGTTAATTTATATTAATCCTTTCGGTTTTTAACTTAGATCAGATTTCATGAATTCTTCAATTACTAGCAATATAGATTGATTACAAAGATTACTATCATGATATTTAACGTAAATATTTGTGATAAAACACAATATTTCGAAACTTCATTTTCATTCTAAAATCATAAAATTTTACGGATATATTTGCCTTCTTCTTTTAATCCTTACCATGCAAAAAGGGAGAAGTTGCGCTTTTTTTAAGAGCAAGCTACTCTACAATCTTCATGAAAATAAAAGTAAGAATAAGAAATAACAAGATATATAAATAGCCTAAAACAGTGGCATAGCAACAATTATTCAAATACTTCCAAAGTTAAAAAGATATTACATCTATACTATCTAAGAATATTTAGAGGATAAGGAGACATCATGGATTCCCTCAACTGGCTAATCGATACTTTAAACAACTATCTCTGGAGTTATATTTTAATCATCCTTCTGATTACTCTAGGAATCTACTTCACACTTAAAACTCGCTTTATCCAGATCAGACTTTTCACAGAGATGTTCCGATTAACCGTTGAAAAAAATGAGAGTAAAGACGGCGTTTCGGCATTCCAGGCCTTCACCATTAGTGCCGCAAGTCGCGTGGGAACAGGAAATATTTCCGGCGTTGCCATTGCCATTGCTATGGGCGGTCCTGGCGCTGTGTTTTGGATGTGGATGATCGCTCTTCTTGGCATGTCTACAGCATTTATCGAAAGTACGCTTGCGCAAGTCTATAAAGTCAAAGACGGCGATAACTTCCGAGGCGGCCCTGCTTACTATATGAGAAAAGCACTCGGCTGGAATAAACTCGGCATTATTTTTGCGATTCTATTAACCATTACCTTTGGTTTTATCTTCAACTCGGTGCAATCGAATACCATTGCCAAATCCTTTGAAGCGGTATTTGGATTAGAAACTATCACCACCGGCGCAATCTTAGTCATTGCCACCGGCATTATTGTTTTTGGCAGTGTTCGCAGAATTGTAAAATTCACCCAAATTTGTGTGCCGATTATGGCAATTTTTTATGTAGGGATTGCACTCTATGTGCTTGCCGTAAATATTGCTGAAGTGCCGGCAATGTTTATGCTTATTATTAATAACGCATTCGGGATCGAAGAATTTGCCGGCGGTGGAATTGGTGCAGCCATTATGCAAGGTGCTCGCCGAGGATTATTTTCTAATGAAGCCGGAATGGGAAGCGTGCCAAATGCTGCGGCTACGGCGAATGTTTCGCATCCTGCAAAACAAGGATTAGTGCAGAGCCTTGGCGTATTTTTCGATACGATGATTATCTGCTCGGCAACGGCTTTTATCATTCTCCTATCAGGTCTTTATACAGGAGATGCGCACGGCGAAGGCGTGGTATTAACACAACATTCGTTAGCGCTTCAAGTGGGTGAATGGGCGCAATACTTTGTCGCCATTGCCATTCTATTTTTTGCCTTTAGCTCCATTATCGGCAACTACTATTACGGCGAAACCAATATCGAATTTATTAAAGATAGCTCCGGGGCTCTTCTCTTCTATCGTCTACTTGTATTAGTGATGGTGATGTTCGGCGCCATTATGAGTATGCAAACCGTATGGAATCTTGCGGATTTATTTATGGGCTTAATGACGATTATCAACCTTGTTGTCATCGCAATCCTCGGCAATATTGCCTTTAAAGTAGCACACGATTTCTATCGTCAGCTTAAAGAAGGGAAAAATCCTATATTTAAAGCGAAAAATATCCAAGGCTTAAAGAATACAGATTGTTGGGATGACTAACATCTTAGGCAAGAAAATCTCACGCAAGAAATTTCCCTAATAAAGGGTTTCATAAAATAGTCTTACGATACCCCCTCAAATACAATCTGAGAAAATTTTAAAACAAAGGCAACTACTAAAAATAGTTGCCTTTATTCTTTAACAAAAGTTTAACAAAAGAAATTTAAGTAATATATTTAATATATAAACTTATAAATATATGTAAACTTATATGTATCATCCTAGTTAATAAATGAGATTAACGGAAATTCAGAATGTAAATAGGATATCTTTCATGAAAAAATATAATCACTCACGCAGAAACTTTATTAAGACAACCACGGTAATGACCTCATCCATCTGTTTATTACCCACGATGTCTTTCGCTCAAACAGCGAATACAGAATATTCTCCTCAATACTTTAATAGCGAAGAGTGGGAATTTATCAAAGCTTTTACGAATCAGTTAATTCCCGAAGATGAACTCGGTGGCGGTGCGCTTGTTGCTGGTGTTCCTGAGTTTATTGATCGACAAATGCTAACAACTTTTGGTACAGGCGAGCTATTTTATATGGAAGCGCCTTTTCATGTAGATGCCCTACCCACGCTTGGCTATCAAGAACAATATCCGCCTAATGAACTCTACAAACAGAGCATCGCTCAAATCAATCAATTCCTTCAAAAGCAATATCAAAAACGATTTGATCAGCTCAATGAAGATGATCAAATTTCAGTGATGGAAAAAATTGAAGCTGGAAATATTCCTTTAGAAGGCATCTCTTCCTCCACGACTTTTTTTAATCTTATTTGGCAAAATACCCAAGAAGGATTTCTCTCTGATCCAAAATATGGCGGTAATAAAAATATGATTGGTTGGAAACTTGTTGGATTTCCCGGTGCTCGAGCTGATTTTATGGATTTTGTAGATAAACCCGGCACAAAATATCCTTATGGTCCTGTTGATATTGCCGGTAAGAGAGGTTAAATCATGATATTACAAAAAAAAGCTGATAAAACCATGCCTAAAAAAGATGTGGTCGTCGTAGGATTAGGTTGGACAGGTGCCATTATGGCAAAAGAGCTGACAGATGCAGGACTCGATGTTGTCGCTTTAGAACGTGGAGAACATCGAACCACATCATCGGATGCACCTTATCCGAATGTTGCGGATGAATTGGCTTACGTTCAGCGCTTTAAGCTCTTTCAACGGATGAAGAATAATACCGTGACCATTCGTTATAACTTGGATGATACCGCCGTTCCTTATCGTGAACTTGGGTCTTTTTATCTGGGAACAGATGTCGGTGGTTGTGGATTTCACTGGAATGGAATGACATGGCGCGCATTGCCGGAAGATCTCAAAATTCGCTCCATGTATACCGAAAAATATGGTGCAGATTTTATCCCTGAAGAGATGACGATTCAAGATTATCCCGTCACTTATGAAGATCTTGAACCCTATTTTGATATGTTTGAAAAAGTGTGCGGGACATCTGGGCAAGCCGGCAACTTAAATGGCAAAATTATTCCCGGCGGAAATCCCTTTGAAGCGCCAAGATCGGCGAATTATCCCAATCCGCCTTTAAAAACGCTGTTTAGTGGCGCTCTTTTTGAAAGAGCTACTAAAAAAGTCGGTTTTCATCCTTTCCCGCTTCCGGCATCTAATGCTTCCAAACCTTACACTAATCCTTATGGCGTTCGTTTAGGACCTTGTAACTACTGCGGTTATTGTGAAGACTTTGGCTGTTTTATGTATTCTAAAGCAAGTCCACAAACCACCATTTTGCCGGCATTAGTAACAAGCCCAAATTTTGAACTAAGAACACAATCTGAAGTAATTAAAGTCAATACCAATGATCAAGGCGATCAAGCCACCGGCGTGACTTACGTAGATGCTGAAGGAAAGCTCGTCTTTCAACCTGCTGATCTTGTTCTGCTCTGTGCTTTCCAAGTTCATAACGTCAAACTCCTTCTTGTATCACAAATTGGCAAGCCTTATAATCCTTACACCGGAGAAGGCGTTGTCGGGAAAAACTTCGCTTATCAGTACTATACGAATGCGACCGTTTATCTCAAAGAAGGTGCGCAAAATAATCCCTTTATTGGCGCAGGTGCTGCCGGCGTTGTGATTGATGATTGCAATGGTTTGCACTTTGATCACCGAGAAGGAAATTTTATTGGTGGTGCATATATTACGGCCGCGAATGCCGGCGGTCGCCCTATTGCACAAGTTGGCACTGCCCCCAATACTCCGAAATGGGGAAAAGGCTGGAAACAAGGGAAAAAAGATGGCTACCAAAGAATTGTCGGCATGGATGCGGAAGGTTCTGTGATGTCCTATAGAGATGCTTACATCGATCTTGATCCAACCTATAAAGATATTTGGGGTTTACCACTTGCTCGCATGACTTTCAATTGGCATGAAAATGAGCTTCGCCAAGGCGATTATATTGCCAAACAATATGAAAAAATTTGCGAAGCCATGGGAGATGAGATCGAATCTTACACCATTAATAAAACTACCGGCAATTGGGATACGAGAGTCTATCAATCAACTCATATTACCGGAGGTGCAATTACCGGCGATCATCCTAGCAATAGTGTTGTAAATAAATATATGCAATCTTGGGATGTGCCGAATCTATTTGTCTACGGCGCATGCGCATTTCCGCAGAATATGTCCTATAATCCCACCGGTTTAATTGGTGCACTTACTTATCATTCAGTGAAAGAGATTAAAGATCGTTACCTTACTCATCCAGGTCCGCTTGTAACGATTCAAGGAGAAACTCATGACAATTAAATCGTTTATTTCTCGTTCTGTTTTAACAATTGTCGGCATTGGCGTAATCGGTGCGGTTGGACTTCACTTCTATCAAGGCCCGACATCGACCATTGAAACGAAAACAGCAGGATCCGTAGATAATCTCATCAAAAAAGGCGAATATTTAGCTCGGCTTGGAGATTGTACTTCTTGCCATACCGGCAATGAAAATGAACCATTTGCCGGTGGTGTTTCATTTGATCTCCCCATTGGTACTATTTTTACGCCGAATATTACGCCGGATAAAACCTATGGAATTGGCAATTACACCTTACAAGATTTTGACAATGCCGTACGCTTTGGAATTCGAAAAGATGGCGCTTCACTCTATCCGGCAATGCCATTTCCCGATTATTCAGTGATTTCTGAAGATGATATACGCGCGCTCTATACCTACTTTATGCAAGGCGTAAAACCTCTTGCCATTGCACCCCCCAAAGAAGAAATTACATGGCCTCTCTCTATGCGATGGCCACTCACTGCATGGCGTTTAATCTTCTCACCCACGCCGGAAGCGTTTGATGCAGGAAAATATGCCGATCCTGAAATCGCACGAGGCGCATATCTCGTACAAGGTTTAGGGCATTGTAGCAGTTGCCATACGCCCCGAGGTTTTGCACTAAATGAAGAAGCCTATAATGATTCTAATCCAAAATTCTTAATGGGAAGCAATGTCCCTGTTGATGGTTGGATGCCGATTAATCTTCGAGGAGATGATATTACCGGTCTTGGAGGAATCAGTACGGATGATCTTGCAACCCTTTTGTGGACTGGTAGAAGTGAACATAATGCGGTCTTTGGCGGAATGCGTGAAGTGATTGATAACTCTTTGCAATATGCAACGAAAGAAGATATTACGGCCATGGCAAAATATCTCAAAACACTACCGCCGGTAAACCCGCAAAATCCTCCTTACGTATATAACGATGCAACGCATCAAGCGCTCGCCTCCGGCAATGATTCCATGATAGGCGCTTCCACTTATATCGATGCATGTGCTACTTGCCACAGAACCGATGGAATGGGTTATTCAGGCGTATTTCCGGCATTAGCAGGAAATCCTGCAGTTCAGGCAGAAAGCCCCCTTTCCGTTATTAAAATCATTACATCCGGAAGTATCTTAAATGGTACGCATCAAGCAGTCACAGAGTTTGTGATGCCAAATGAGTCCGATCGATTCAGTGATGAGGATATTGCAAATCTCGCTACCTTCATTCGCACAAGCTGGGGAAATCAAGGACAACCCGTGACGATTGAAGAAGTTAAACAGGCTCGAAACAGCAAAGGTTTATAGGTAATAACGGCAAAGTACAAAGTAATAACTATTTAAGTCATTATCATCCACACAAAAAAAGAGAAGGCTTTCATTGAATGACCTTCTCTTTTTGCAACTTCGTATTATCAACTGGAAAAACCCAGCGGAACTATTTAGAAAAACTACTCTTCGTCATCCATCATGAAACTCCTTATCTACGGTTGCTAAAGGTTTTATAAAAGGTTTTACAAAAAATTTTAAACTTTATTCTAAAACCACTTTATAAAAAATATGATCTCAGTCTAGCGCACTTATTGAAAAACGATAAGGATCACCCGATTTAATGTTTTTATTGGTTTTTATTAATTTTTGTGGATTTTTATGATTTTCTCTAAAAATTCATCAAATTATTCTTCTTCCTACTTCTTTCTCGATGCCAATACTATCGCAAAGATCATGAGTAAACCGCCCACGATCATTGTCATTGTCGGCGCTGTACCAAATAACCACCAAGCGATGCCGATAGCGTACACAGGTTCTAAGGCGATAATCATGCCGGCAATACGGGCATTCAAGTGCTCTAAACTCTTCACAAAAAGATAGTGCGATAAGCCGGTGCAGAAAATCCCTAAAAGCGCGAGATAGAACCAATCCATATGGCTTAATGCCGGCATTGCAAATAGTGAAAATGGTAATAGCAGAAGCATCACGACACAGTTTTGCCAAAAGGCGACTTGCATTGCATCAATTCCCTGAACACCTCGCTTATTGGTCACCGCTAATACGGCAAAAGAGAATCCCGAAAGAATTCCCCACAATAAGCCGATTGTGCCACTATCCTGAAAGCTAAATTCCGGTGTTACCAAAATTAAACCGATTGAAATGAGTAACAATAATAACCATTCTTTTGAGGTAATTCGATCTTTAAAAACACCCCAATCAATTACCGTGATAAATGCCGGAAAGCTTGCAAAACCTAATGTGGCAACAGCAACACCTCCGACTTTTACGGCAATAAAAAAAGTGACCCAATGAATGGCAAGTAATGCGCCGGAAAGAAGTAACATTCCCGCTTTTACGCGAGTGATTCCCTTTAATAGAGATTTTTTCTGCCAAATTAAAATCAGCAATAATCCCACAACAGCAAAGAGCGCCCTACCAAATGTGATGGATTCTGCACTTGCTTGAATCAGCGCGCCAAAAATGCCGGTTAAACCAAATAAAACAGCGGCAATATGCGCCATCATTAAGGCTCTTTTATGCATGTTATTGTCTCCTTCAACCAATTTCTTTCAACAGATGGGATGCTGGCATTTCTAACTAGGTATCGTAATTCCCAGTAATAATAAAACAATCGGAAGCGTGATTAAGCTTGAAAGCGTACTGATAAATGTTGCACTCGAAACCATCTCCGGTTTCGTATCAAAATAAACCGCCAATAAGGTGGTGTTTGCCGCTGCCGGCATTGCCGCAAGGACAATAAGAATCTGCTTATAAAAAAGATCTATCGGCATCCATTGCACAAGGAAAAAAGCGATAATCGGGGAAATTAACATCTTCACTGTCAGATTAATAGAGAGTTTAGAATACTCCACATTCGTCAGACGAATATTCGCTAATTGCATGCCCAAAATGACCATAATAACCACAACAGACGCATCGCCCACCATTGCAATAGAACTGTAAAGCGAATCACTCAAAGGAATATGCAGTAATTGAAATAAAACACCTAAAATCGCTCCATGAACGGTGGGCATTTTTGCCACATTCCGTAATGCATATTTTACAGAGCTTCCTACAATCTCCCGACTAGAACCTTTTGCCGCATAATAAGTTCCGATCGTATTCATCACAACTTGCTGTAGCACCAACATAATAATGGCAATATCAAAGCCTAAAGGTCCGAAAAATGCCAAAATTACCGGCGTTCCATAATTCCCATTATTCATAAAGCAAGATCCTAAAATCATGCCACAACGTGTTTTTTCATCGTAGCGAAGACACTTGGAAATAATAGAAATCAGTAAAACTAATACTAAGCAGAGCCCAAAAACATAACTCGCATAATAGAGATAATCGATGGAAATCTCGTGAGAATAGAAAGTTTTAAACGCTAAAAATGGCGATAGCACATAGAGCGACATTTTGGAAAGATTCGGAATATCGAAATGCAGAATTTTCTGTGCAATAAAACCCACAATAAAGACTGAAAATATGGGAAATAGGATTAAAAAAAATGTAAACACGACGATTCCTTGTCTTCAAAGTGCTTCTAAATAATGGGCGTAAAATCTAAAAGATAAATAATCAGCAAATAACGTACCGCTTTTCCAATGAGAAGCACGATTAAACATTTATACATATTCAATCGTAGCCAACCTGCAGCAATCGGCAAAATATCCCCAATGATGGGTAAGCTCGAAAAGAGCAAGCTTAATGCACCGTAACGTTGCATAAAACGATGCGTTTTCGGAGAGAGCTTTTTCTGTTTCTTCTCCGGAAAAAATCGCCCGATTAATAACATTAAAATACTTCCGAGCGTATTTCCTATCGTTGCTACAAAAAAAGCAATCCAAATCTCTGTGGGGAAATGGTAAAGAAACGTGACGAGTGCGACTTCAGAACTTCCCGGCAATATCGTTGAGGAAGTGAAACTAGAAACCGCTAACAGCCACAATGCTTCCCAAAGAGAAATGGAAAGTTCCATGCTTTACTCTACTTCCGTTTGCGTAATAAGCGACGAAATGCTTTCTAAAATTTTCTCGGCAACGAGCTTTTTATCCGTTCTTGCAATCGGTTTGATATCGCCATTTTTCATAAAGAGCAGCATTTCATTCTCCTCTTCCCCAAACACTTTACCGCCGGAAACATCATTTAAACAGATCATATCGACATTTTTACGTTGAAGCTTTGATTGTGCATTTGCTTCAATATTCTCTGTTTCTGCGGCAAATCCCACACAAATAGGTGGGCGATTTTCTCCGCCGGCAATGGTTGCTAAAAGATCAGGATTTTTCTTCAATGTCAGCGTCAGAAATTCTGAATCATCTGTCTTTTTGAGCTTCTGCTCTGCTCGATCTGTCACCGCATAATCGGCAACGGCAGCCGCTGCAATAAAGATATCGGCATTTCTTGTGGCATTCCACGAAGCTTCCATCATCTCTAATGCGCTCTTCACAGCAATTAATTCAATATTTTTAGGTGCTTCTAACGCAACCGGTCCTGAAATGAGCGTCACATTAGCCCCGAGTTTCTCAGAGGCAATCGCTAAAGAGTACCCCATTTTTCCGCTAGAATAATTACTGATATAACGTACAGGGTCAATCTCTTCAACCGTTGGTCCTGCTGTGATTACGAGTTTTTTCCCACGTAATGGATTTGAAATCACTATTTTTTCATTCACATTCTGGGAGATTTGATTCGCAAAAAACGCTGAAACAGCGTCCCGAATATGCATTGGCTCCGGCATTCTTCCTTGCCCGATTTCACCACATGCTTGTTCGCCACTTTCTGGCTCCAAAATATGAATATTGCGAGATTTCAATTTTTGAACATTGTCCTGAACCGCAATATTTTGCCACATTAAACGATTCATTCCCGGCGCAAGCATAATGGGTTTTTCAGTCGCTAAACAGATAGCTGAAAGCAGATCATCCGCAAATCCTTGTGCTAACTTAGCAATCGTATTGGCACTTGTCGGTGCGATTAAAATTAAATCCGCCCAGCGCGCAAGTTCGATATGCCCCATTCCAGCTTCATGCGCAGGATCAAGCAGATCATAAACAACGGGATAACCGGAAACGGCTTGCAATGTTAATGGCGTGACAAAACTCAGCCCACCTTTCGTCATCACCACACGAACATCAAATCCCACTTCCTTCAATCTTCTCACAAGATCAGGGGATTTATATGCCGCAATACTGCCCGTTACGCCCAAAACAATGTTCATTTCAAATGCTCCTTAACCCTTATTAATACTCGCACGATTGTCGTATCATAGCATTAAACAGTGCAGTGTTAGGTTTGATATTTCCCAAAAAAAATCATAGAAAATTATTAAAGGATGTTCCTAACCAAATTACACATATCATCCTTTTAGTTTTAAACCTAAAGAACTTACTCAAAAAGATTTAACAACGCTGGCACGAGATTTTCAAAAGAATGCAAACATTCGAACCAGCCGCACATCAGCTCCTAATGAATCAATCATACTTCCCTAAATCAATTTTTCGATCGATCAAAGAAATATTTACGAAAAATAAGAAAAAACCTCAAACATTATCAAAATATTTGAGGCTTCTTTTAGATCTAGCTTTATATACTACTCTGATAGATTTCTAACCTAAAACTACATCGGTACGATATCAAACTGCTCTACAGGATAGAGTTCTTCCGGTTGCAGACGGATATTGGCATCAATCTGAATTTGAAGATCGGCAACGCTGTGCGCTTCTTCATCAAGCAGACGTTCAATCACTTCCGGCGCTGCTAATACGAGAAATTCTTTCAATGTTGGGAATCGTTTTCCATCACGAATGAGCTCTCGTAAAATTTCAAAACAGACCGTTGCACTGGTTTTTACGTAACCATTTCCCTGACATTTAGGGCACGGCTCACACATTAACTGCACAAGACTTTCTCTCGTGCGTTTACGTGTCATCTGCACTAATCCAAGAGAAGTCACTTCACTCACGGAAGTACGCGCATAATCTTGTGAAAGATGCTCAAGAAGCTCTTCTAACACACCTTGACGATGCTCTTCGCTCTGCATATCGATAAAGTCGAGGATAATAATACCGCCAAGATTTCTAAGACGAACTTGTCTTGCAAGGGCTTGCGCTGCTTCTAGGTTCGTTTTATAGATCGTTTCTTCTAAGTTACGAAATCCTACAAATCCGCCGGTATTAATATCAATCGTTGTCATCGCTTCTGTCTGTTCGATCATTAAATAACCGCCAGATTTAAGGTCGACTCGTTTTTCAAGCGCTAGATTAATCTCTCTTTCTGTATTAAAGAGATCAAAAATCGCTCTTGGTCCAACGTAATATTCAATACGTTCTGTCATTTCCGGCAAAAAGAGCGTGGTGAAATCAATCATGCTCTTGTAGCCTTCCATCGAATCGATTCGAACGCGCTGAATATCTTTAGAGATATAATCTCGTAAGATTCGAAGCTCTAATGGGAAGTTGCCGTAAATTACTTCTCCCACTTTCGCTTTTGCAATACGCTCTTTTAAATCTGCCCAAAGGCGATTTAAGAACTGCATATCGGCACGAAGCACCCAAGGATCAACGCCTTCTGCTGCCGTTCTAGCAATATAGGCGCCGGGAATCTCTTTCTGATATTCCTGCAATGTAGATTTTAGACGATCACGTTCTTCTTCATCTTCAATACGAATTGAAACGCCGATCACATCTGAATCTGCTAAATAGACAAGATAACAAGAAGGAATCGATACTTGCGTTGTGATTCGTGCGCCCTTTGTTCCAAGGGGATCACGAATCACTTGCACCACTAATTCTTGGCCTTGCGTCAGAATTTTGGTGATATCAATCGCTTCCGGATTACGCTTTGTCGGTAATCGTTCCGCTTCATTGCCATCATTACAGCTCTCACATTCGTCCGGAGTATAATCGCTACATGCTGTTTGAATATCGCTGACATGTAAGAATGCTGCTCGATCAAGACCGATATCGACAAATGCTGCCTCAAGACCAGGTAAAACACGAATAACGACGCCTTTATAAATATTGCCGACCAGTCCGCGCTTCTCTTCTCTTTCAATCAGCACTTCCTGAACCATCGCATTGCTAATGACAGCAGCTCTCGTTTCATTCGGCGTAATATTAATTAAGATTTCGTTATTGTTCATTTTTAGTTTGCTCGCTTTTCTAACATTTCAACTGCAGGTAATACTTTACCTTCTAATAACTCTAAGAAAGCACCGCCACCTGTTGAGATATAAGAGATATCTTCTTTTAATCCAAATTCTTCTACTGCCGCAACGGTATCACCACCGCCGGCAATGGAGAATGCATCACTTTTCGCAATGGCTTCGCCTAATTGTTTTGTGCCTTCTGCAAAGTTTGCAAATTCAAATACGCCAACTGGGCCATTCCAAACAATCGTCTTTGCATTTGCGAGAATTTTGCTGTAGAGCGCACTTGTTTCAGGACCGATATCCATAATCATATCGTCTTCTGCGATCTCTGAGATTGGCTTAATCACAGCTTCTGCATCGGCTGAGAATGCTTTTCCGACAACGACATCAATGGGAAGTGGAATCTCTTTCCCTTCTGCTTCTGCACGTTTAAGAAGCTTCTTCGCTTCCGGTACTAAATCTTTCTCAACTAAGCTATTACCCACTTTGTAACCTTTTGCGAGTAATAACGTATTCGTGATACCACCACCAGTAATTAGCTGATCCACTTTATCAAGAAGCGTATTCAATACAGTAAGTTTCGTCGAAACTTTTGCACCGCCCACAATCGCAACCATTGGGCTTTCAGGATTTTGAATCACTTTTGTTAAAGCATTGAGCTCTTTTTCTAACAATAAACCCGCTGCAACTTCTTTCGCTTCTAAACCCACGCCGTAAGTAGAGGCTTCTTTACGATGAGAGGTTGCAAATGCATCCATCACGTAAACATCACAAAGGTTTGCCATTTTTTTAGCAAGCGCTTCATCGTTAGCTTTTTCGCCTTTTAAGAAACGTACATTTTCTAAAAGTTTTACTTCGCCCGGTTGAATTTCAACGCCGTTAATCCAGTTTTTCACTAATGAAACAGGTTTTCCTAAACGGTTTGTTAACCAAACTGCTGCCGGCGCTAAAGAGAATTCTTTGCTCTCTTCGCCTTCTGTCGGTCTGCCTAAGTGAGACATGAGCATTACCGCCCCACCTTTTTCTAGAATTTTCTCAATCGTTGGTAACGCAGCTTCTAAACGCGCATCAGAAGTAATTTCCCCTTCATGAATGGGTACGTTTAAATCTTCACGAACCAATACACGTTTACCTTCTAAATTAAGATCATCCAAAGTATTAAATTTCATTTGCCATCCTCGCAATTAAGCTACTTTAATATCAAAATAATGTTAAAAAATTCTGTTTAATGCTATTTCGAATCGTTGATACCAGCATTTGATGATTCATGAGTCATTCATGCTCTCAATATTCTTCATCAACGCTTCTATAATTTATTTAATTGTTTCTTTAATTTTTTCTTTACGACAACCTTTGTCGTATCCGTGTTGTTATTTCAATCCATCTAAATAACGTTCAGCATCTAATGCTGCCATACAACCTGATCCTGCTGAAGTAATCGCCTGACGATAGTGAGAATCCATCACATCACCTGCCGCAAATACACCAGGAATAGAGGTACTTGTCGCATCGCCGTCAATGCCAGATTTTACTACAACATAACCATGACGCATCTCTAACTGATCTTTAAAGATCTCCGTATTTGGTGCATGGCCAATAGCGATAAACACGCCCGGCACTTCTAAGGTTTTCGTGCTGCCATCTTTCACGGAAGCAATTACAGCACCGGTAACGCCGGCATTGTCGCCTAAGACTTCTTCTAATGTTGCATCTAAATGAAGCTCGATTTTTCCTTCTTCCACATTGCGGTAAAGGCGATCGATGAGAATTTTTTCAGCTCTAAATGTATCTCTTCTATGAACTAAGTGTACTTTTGAAGCGATTTGACTCAAATAGAGCGCTTCTTCAACCGCAGTATTTCCACCACCGACAACAATCACTTCTTTCTCACGATAGAAGAAACCATCGCACGTCGCACATGCCGAAACGCCACGTCCTAAAAATGCTTCTTCAGAAGGTAAACCTAAATATTTCGCCGAAGCACCTGTTGCGACAATTAACGCATCACAAGTATACGTTGCATTATCCGCGAAAAGCGTGAAAGGCTTTTTAGTGAGATCGACGCTATTGACATGATCAAAGAGGATTTCAGTACCAAAACGCTCACAATGCTCACGCATTTGATCCATTAATACAGGACCTGTTAAACCTTCAGCACCCGATGGCCAGTTATCGATATCTGTTGTCGTTGTAAGCTGACCGCCCATTTGCATACCGGTAATCACAACCGGTTTCAAGTTTGCTCTTGCCGCATAAAGCGCCGCTGTATATCCCGCAGGACCTGAACCTAACACGATTAAAGAGTGATGTACTTCGCTCATATTATAAAATCCCTCAATCTCAATTTTTATGTAAATTTATATTTCCGCATTATACCTTAAAAGCGAAGATCGCTCCTAAGTCAGAGCAATTATTCCTAAATTAATCAAGAATCAACCGATTCAAACTGCTAAAAAGGATCAACATTGCTGGCACGAGATATTGATAAGCATGCAAGCATTCGACCCAGCCACGAATCAGCTCGTGTTGTGCAACAAGCCTTTATTAAATCAATCTTACAATAAAAAAGGACTAATCCTTTAAAGATCAGCCCTTCTAATATATCGCATCAATGCATTCTTACAGCCTTACTCAAAGGCTTCTGAAATACTAAAAATAGTATTAACGCTGTGCCTTAATCTTCAACCATTGGCGCATCAGTTTTTTCTGCTCTGCTTGCGTATAAGGCTGTTTTACATTTAAAAGCGATAATTCTTCTTTTGTTGGATAGAGTGTTGGATCATTTAAAAGATCGGGGTTTACAAACTCAAATGCACCTTCATTTGAGGTTGCATATTCCACATAATCCGCCGCTCTTGCATTCACTTTTGCATCTAATAAATAATCGATAAAGGCATAAGCTTCTTCGGTATTTTTAGAGTTTTTAAGGATTGCTAACTGATCAAACCAGAGTAAACCACCCTCTTTTGGAATGAAGTATTCAATTTCAACGCCGGCATCTGCTTCTGCTGCTCGCGCTTTTGCTAGGAATAGATCGCCTGACCAACCAAGCGTTAAACATGCATCGCCATTTGCCATCGCATTGATATATTCTGATGAATGGAATTTCGTAATATAGGGGCGAATCGATTGTAATACTTCATTTGCTTTCGCAAGATCTTCATTAGAAGTGCTATCTGCCGGCAATCCTAAATAACGCATGAGCATTGGATAGAACTCACTCGGAGAATCGATCACATAAATTCCACAACTTGCAAGCTTGGATGCATATTCAGGATTAAAGAGTAATTCCATCGAATCTAACGGTGCATCAGGTACAAGTTCCTGAATTTTTGCAACGTTGTAAGCAATACCCGTCGTTCCCCACATATAGGGAATTGAATACTCTGTTGCACCCGGAAGATCTGCTAATCTTTCTTCTACAAATGGCCAAATATTATCGATATTCGACAATTTACTGCGATCAATTTTCTGTACGGCATCTGCTTGAACCATATAGATTAACGTGTAATCAGATGGCACAACAATATCGTAACCGGAGTTTCCTGTTAATGTTTTTGCTAATAATACTTCGTTACTATCAAAGGTATCGTAAATCACTTTAATACCAGTTTTGTCAGTAAATTCGGTAATTAATTCAGGATCAATATAGTCCGTCCAGTTATAAACGCGTACTTCCTGTGCGCTTACTGTATGACTACCAATTAAGAACCCTAGGGATAAAAGAGCCGTTAACTTTAGTTTTTTCATCACTTTATTATTTCTCCTATAAAGTGGGTAGACATAAAAGAAGCGGTTGATCTTGCACCAACCGCTTCATTCTTATATCACACTTTAATTTTATCTTATAAACATTTAAAGGCATTTAGAAAATTTGATCTAAATACACTATCTAAAATGTAATATCTAAAAGTGATAATTCTTAAAATTCTAATTAGTCAATTTTGTAAGAATCGTGGCATGACTTACAAGTACCGCCAAGTTTCCCCATTTGTGCTGCTAATGTTTTCTTATCGCCAGCAGCTTCTACCATAATATCGCTCTGCTCAATAAATGCCGCTAATTTTGTATCAAAATCTTGACGCTCTTCTGCGATTTTAGGACTTGCATTTGTCCCTTCGTATGTGCCTTCAACAAACGTTGCACCCACAGCTTTCGCCATTTCGTTAATGCGTTTTGCAGCCGCAACCGCTTCTTCAGGGTTGTATTCGATTTCGCCTTTAAGCATGCCACCAAGAATACCCATATTCCAACCTGCAACTGTAAATGCCGCTTTACGATATTTAATCGTTGCATCCGTATCAACTGCTGCTGTAGAAATTCCCATCGTTGCAACAGCTAACATTGCAGTAAGTGCTAATTTTTTCATTGACTACTCCTTTCAAAAATTCAAATGCCAAATAGGCGATAAAACTTAGATTCAATCTATATTAGATAGTTATTTCAAACATATTTCAAAACTAATCATTTATGCAATCGCTGATTATAAATGAAGCTATCTAAAGAATATTACTATTAATTAAATATTTTGTATAAATATAAAAACTTTTATATAGCGATTGCGAATATTTATCGCAAATATTGCACGTAATGATCCTTCATTCTCTTTTCACGGTAGCATCAGTTTTTTATAGAAAGATGACAATCTCTATTTTCGCTTCAATGAATGATGTAATAGCAATGCCGATAACCCAGCAATTCCAGCCGTTAACCAATAACTCACATCATTAAAATCTTCAAATTTCAAAAGTAGTGCTAATAAAAACACACAGCCGATCGCCCCAAATATTTTTTTCCGGCGCTCTTCTCTTTGGATTTTGGCAAGCTTTTCCCATTCTCTCGCAGCAAGATTAATCTTCAGATCTCCGCGCGCAGCTTGTCTTAAGGTAAGATTGGCATTTTGCACCATATCAGGGAACTGCTCAATCCAAACAGGAATATCTCGACGATAGCGCTTTACAAGTGCTTTAGGACCTCGTTTTTCTTTCACAAAATTTACTAAGTAAGGTTTTGCTGTTTTCCATAAATCTAACTCTGGATAGAGTTCTCGACCCAAACCTTCAATGGCAAATAACGTCTTTTGAAGCAAAATGAGCTGTGGTTGCATCTCCATTTTAAATCGTCTTGCCGTTTGAAAGAGCGATAGAAGGAACGCACCAAAAGAGATGTCTTTTAAAGGCTTATTAAAGATTGGCTCGCACAGTGAACGAATCACTGCTTCAAAGTCCGCAACTTGCGTATCCGGTGGCACCCAACCAGATTCCACATGAAGCTCTGCCACTTTTAGATAATCGCGATTAAAGAATGCTAAAAAGTTACTGGCTAAATAGTGCTGATCATCTTCATTAAGCGTGCCAATAATCCCAAAATCAAGCGCAATATAGGTGGGATCATTAGGATTTCTCACATCCACAAAGATATTGCCGGGATGCATATCTGCATGGAAAAAGCTATGTTCAAAGACTTGCTTAAAGAAAATATCAACGCTTCTTTCCGCCAATAAGGGGATATTCACACCAAGCTTTTTAAGCGTCGCAATATCGCCCACAGGAACACCGTAAATGCGCTCCATCACAAGAACATTTTTACGCGTGAATTCTGAAAAAATCTCCGGCACATAGAGCTCTTTTGAGCCCTTAAAGTTTTCACGCAGTTGTGTGCCGTTTGCAGCTTCAATTGTGAGATCAAGCTCATTTAAAATCGTACGCGCATATTCCTCAACAATTTCAACAGGACGAAGGCGCTTGCCATCAAGATAGTAACGCTCCACCATCTCAGCTAAAATCTTCATTAAACCAATATCGCGTTTAATCACTTTTTGGATGTTCGGGCGCACAACTTTTACAACGACTTCTTGCCCATTATGAAGCTTCGCACTATGTACCTGAGCAATGGAAGCCGCCGCAATCGGTTCTACCACAAACTCTGCAAATAGATCTTCTAATGGTTTTTCTAAGGATTTCTCAATGATCTCAATCGCTACTTGCGATGAGAATGCCGGCACTTGATCTTGAAGCTTGATCAGCTCATCGACAATATCTTTATCTAACAGATCATAACGCGTTGATAACGCTTGCCCAAGCTTAATAAAAGTCGGACCTAAACTTTCTAATGCCAAGCGAATACGCACAGGAAGTGGTGTATCTTTATATCCATTAAACAGCGATAAAATGGGCTGTAAAAAGCGTAAATGCCTAAAGCCGGGAATCATAAATGCGAGATCATAAAGACCAAAGCGTAATAAAACCCACCAAATTTTTATCATTCTCAAGCTACGAGAGATCATCCAGAAACCCTTTGCAAAATATCAAAAAGAAAACCCTTTCAAAGGTTACTGATTAGTAGACAAATCCACGGTGAATTGCCACAATCCCGCCGGTAAGATTTTTATAATCCACTTCATCAAATCCAGCTTCTAACATCATATCGCGAAGCTCATCTTGCGGAGGATGCATACGAATGGACTCTGAAAGATAACGATAACTATCGCCATCTTTTGCAATTAATTCGCCCATTCTTGGAATAATTTGGAAAGAATAAAAATCATAAAGTGTTCCCAAAACAGGCACAACCGGCGTTGAGAATTCTAATACTAATAATCTTCCGCCTGGTTTTAACACTCGGCGCATCTCTTTAAGTGCTTTGAGTTTGTCCGTCACATTTCGAAGACCAAATCCAATCGTCACCAAATCAAATGTCGCATCTTCAAATGGAATATGTTCCGCATTAATCTGCTTAAATTCCACATTCCCAACGATGCCTTCATTAATTAAACGCTTGCGACCTTCTTCAAGCATGGATTCATTAATGTCGGATAATACGACCAATCCTTCAGAACCAACACGCTTACTTAAACGCTTTGTTAAGTCGCCTGTACCGCCGGCAAGATCAAGCACTTTCTGCCCTTTTCTTGCGCCCGACAATGTCATTGCCGTATTTTTCCATAAGCGATGAATACCGAAGCTCATCACATCATTCATCACATCATAACGACTTGCAACAGAGTGAAAAACTTCCGCAACACGCGCTTCTTTCTCATCACTATTTACTGTTTGATAACCAAAATGGGTTTTTTCTTCAGACATATTCTCTATCCTTATGTAATCATCCTGAAATGATAACAAAATCCTATCTTCCATGCCTGATTAAAGGCATGCTTTCATTGACTGCTTATTTAACGACTTCCAATCACTATTCAAAGCAAGTTTTCAAAACTGCATTCTTCTCTACTTCACTCTTCTCTACTATTTAATATTTTCAAAGCATCACTGTAATATCACTATTTAGATGACTATTCAGATGGTGATTCAGATAGAGATTCAGCACGCCCAAAAATTTCTAATACACCTTCTCGGCTCGGCGTAACATTAAACCAAAACTCAAAGGCATAAACGCCTTGCTCAATGAGCATTCCTAAACCATCAAATACTTTTGCCCCACCTTCTTCTAAAAAGTAATGCATAAATGATGTAGGTTCATTGCCGTAAACAAGATCATACCCAACGCTAGAATTACTAATGACGCCCTTTGGCAATTCTGGAAACGTGGATTGTAGCGAGGCGCTTGTGGCATTAATAATAAAATCAAATGCGCCGGAAAGCTCCTGCCAACTCATGGCTTTAATATTACCAAAACGAGAGAATTCCGAAGCTAATCCTTCGGCGCGAGATAATGTGCGATTGGTAATAATGACTTCACTTGGTTTGCAGTCAAGAAGCGGTTTTAAAATTCCTCTGACAGCACCTCCAGCACCTAAAACTAATACTCGTTTGCCGGTAAGATTTTGCTGTTTTACTTCCGTAATATCTCGTAACAACCCGATACCATCAGTGTTATGACCATAAATTTCGCCATTTTCAATACGAATGGTATTGACTGCTTGCGCTAAAGTCGCTTCTTCTGTGAGATGATCACAACACTTTAAAACATCTTCTTTAAAAGGGATCGTAATATTTGCACCGATAATGCCGTTATCAATCCACTCTTTTAATGCGCCACTAAAGTTATCTAATGGTGCCAATACCTTTAAATACTCCAAATCAATGCCGGCATTCTTCGCAAACTGCTTCTGCATTTCCGGTGATTTAGATTGCGCAACGGGATTCCCGAAAATCACGCATAAATGTTCGTTGGTTATTTCTATGCTCACTTTACAAATCCTCTTTTTATTTTTTATTAGCTATTTCTTATGATCTTTTTTGAAATCTCATTATCACTGTCATCATTATTGCGATTATTCCCCACGGAAAAAAAGCTTATCTAAATCCGTAATCGCTAAAGATCGCCATGTGGGCCTTCCATGATTACATTGCCCTGATCGCTCTGTTCGCTCCATATCTCGTAACAGCGCATTCATTTCCGGAAGTGTTAACCGGCGATGATGACGAATGGCGCTATGACATGCCATTGTCGAAAGAATATCGTTCATATGTTCTGTAATTTTTTGGCTCGAACCGTAACGATCGAAATCGTTCAACACTTCTGTAATGAGCTTCTCACTATTGGCTCGAATCAGGCTTGCCGGTACTTCTCGAATCACAATACTATCGTGGCTTAACACTTCAATAAGTAATCCTAAAGACTGCAATTCTTCTTGAAATTCTTCCACAATCGCAATCTGTCTTGAAGAAACCTCCATGGATTTAGGAATCAACAATGCTTGACGAATAATTCCTTGTTCTGTTCCCATCGACTGCTTAAAACGTTCATAGATAATGCGTTCATGCGCCGCATGCATATCTACCATCACTAAACCATCACGATTTTCCGCCAAAATATACGCTTCATGCAATTGCCCTAATGCATACCCTAACGGCGCTTCATCGGGGTTTAGAGATTCATCCGAATCTTCACTCATAGATGCTGTTTGAGTATTGGAACTTTGTCCTCGAGCTTGCTGAATCAGAGAAGAAATATCACGTGCTGATCCTGCATTTTCATTGCCGGCATTATCGAGAGCGCTAATATTTCCGGCGCCGATCGCTTCATAGATATTGACCGGTTTATAAGGTCGATTCGGGATATTGCCTCTATTGAAATTAAAACCGCTCTGTTTCTCAAGCATTTCCGTTCCTTCAATCTGAACGGGAATATCTGAAGAACTTTCGCCACTCACTTCATCGCCATTTAAGGAAGCAATGACCGGCATTTTCTCATGTCCGCTCATTACTTCCGGCTGAGAGATCACATGATTTAATGTGCTAAATAAGAAATGATGCACCATGCGAGATTCTCGAAAGCGCACTTCATGCTTTTGCGGATGCGCATTCACATCTACAGCTGCAGGATCTAACGTTAAATAGATCACAAATGCTGGATGTTTGTCGCTATACATCACATCACGATACGCCTGGCGAATGGCATGAGCCACAAGGCGATCTTTTACCATTCGTCCATTCACATACACATATTGCCACTCGTTGTTATTACGGAAAAAGGTTGGTTTTGCAACCCACCCTTCAAGCGTTAATGTGCGAGTAATATCGTAATCATCTAGCGGCACTTCTTTCGTATGCGTAAAGTGAAAGCTCTCCGCCAAAAATTCAGGACTAAATACAGAGCCAATTCGCATCTGCTTCTCGTCCATACTTTCGGCAACCGGCGCTGAGAATAGCTCTTTCCCATTATGAATTAAGGTAAAAGCAATATCGTAACGAATCAGCGCTAAGCGTTTTACCAAGGTTTCGATATGACTGAATTCTGTGCGTTCCGTTCGAAGGAACTTTCGTCTTGCCGGTACATTAAAAAAAAGATCCAAGACTTCAATGCGAGTCCCCACCGGTAAAGATGCCGGCATTGGCTCATTAATTTCATCAAATCCCTTACCTTGCACTTTGAAGGCATATTCCGCATTTTGCGCTTTTGAGATCAGCGTCAAACGAGAAACGGCAGCAATACTCGGCAAAGCTTCGCCGCGAAAGCCTAATGTGGATACTTCCACCAAGTCATCAGCGCTTCTAATTTTACTTGTAGAGTGACTTGAGAGCGCGAGATTTAAATCATCCTTTTCAATGCCATGACCATTATCTTGAATAATAATATGATCCATACCACCACCTTTAATATCAATAATGATATTGGTCGCTCCGGCATCAATACTATTTTCTACTAGCTCTTTAACAATAGAAGCCGGTCTTTCAACCACTTCTCCTGCGGCAATTTGGTTAATGACATGAGGATCTAACTTCGCAATTCGCTGGCTCATCTTTGATTTCTACTCTCTATTTTATAAACGTTTAGATATAAGAAACGCCTGATCTATTAAATCAGGCGTTTTCTATGTTATCAAATTGTTTCAGACTATTTTAATTGAGTAGTGACTCGATCCATCATCTCTTCCAAATGATTCAAAGTTAGCACCGGCAATACATCAATTTGGGTCTTATTCTCACCAACTGGGTTGATTCGAATGTAGTAGACTTCCCCTTCCCGATCATATTTCGTGAAGAACCAAAAACGTCTTTTTTTCACAGTACGACCAACACGGATAGTATTAATATCAGAATATTGCTCTAGCACGTTATATTGCGCACCATCATCTAAAATATTACCGATTTGCTTCCATACATCCTGCTGTGAACGATTATTAATTGTTAAGCGGGTTCCTTCCCGGTCAGTCACGGGAAGCGCCGACTTTCCCAAGGCACTTTGGCCATCACCTCCCAACCTTGCAGCAAGACGAGCAACAAATTCTGCTTCAAGTTCAGGATCGCTCGGCGCATTTACCCAACGGTGGTATTGATCATCATTTCCTGTGGCTTCATCTTTCATCGCATAATGTGTCACGAATACAAGTACTCGATCACCATCACGCTCTAGACGTATTTTGAATTTATCTCTCGAAGACGCACCAAATAAGTTACTGGCAACTTTACTAATGAGATTACGAATAAATCCATCTTGTACATCCGCTTGGTTTTCAGCCCATTTAGTTTCGATAATACCAACATCTGGACTAGAGCTTTCGATCTCTAATCCTAATTGTCGGACTAACTGGTTTACTTGTAACCACACAAAATCAGCTGTGTGACCAGTATTAATCCAACGACGACCATTTTCTGATTCAATAAACGTGATTCCTTCCGCACCACTTGTAGGAAGGACTTTCTGGGCGACCTGTTTTTGATGTAATCGATATTCTTTAAGCGTTGTTGTCGCTTGTACATCAGTCTCCGTCTTTTTCACCAAGCTAGGTGGATACTCTAGAGGATTTACTTGCGATGATGATAAATAACGCAAGCTATCTCTCGATTGCACTTTCTGAGTAGAGCAACCGCTAATTATTAAGCCTGATAGCAATACTGCAAACGCTATTTTTTTTGTATACATGGACTAACCTTTACTGAATAAAATTCTTGTCATTATACGAGCGATTAAAGCAATCACCAAATTCTTTCAAGTGGAATTATACCTGAAAAATCATTTAATTGCTTTTTTTATGCGCATTTTCACTTCATTAAAAGAATCTATTTAGAGAAGTCCTGCTGTCTTCATCGCTTCACGCACTGTTAAATGATATTGCTTATCGAGAGGAACGAGTGGTAAACGAATTCCTGCGTGAATTTTCCGCATCTCTTGGAGCACCCATTTCACTGGAATAGGATTCGCTTCTAAGAAAAGCACATGGTGTAATTCTTTTATCTGCTCATTAATCTCATACGCACGCGCTTCATCACCAACAATCGCTGCTTGCATCATCTCATGCATCTGAAGTGGCGCAATATTAGCCGTTACAGAGATAACACCTTTAGCACCTGCTAATACACATTTTGCAGAAATGCCATCTTCACCCGTCAAAACATCGATCTTATCGCCAACACGACGTACTAACTGTTCTACACGCTCAAAGGTACTTGCTTCTTTAATCGCAACAATATTTTTAAGATCTGCCAATCTTTCGACTGTATCAGGCAAAATATCTGATGCCGTTCTTCCAGGTACATTATAGAGAATTTGAGGAATATCCACGGTTTCAGCAATAAGCTTAAAATGCTGATAAAGACCTTCTTGTGGTGGTTTATTGTAATATGGCGCAACTAATAAACATGCATCTGCGCCATCTTCTGCCGCCCAATGCGTTAACTTTATTGCTTCTTCTGTAGAGTTAGCGCCTGTTCCCGCAATCACAGGAACTCTGCCACCTACATATTGTACGACTTTCTTAACAACTTCACGGTGTTCTTCAAAGTTTACAGTTGAAGATTCTCCTGTTGTTCCCATCGCAACAATCGCATCCGTTTTATTTTGAATATGGAATTCCACCAATTTTTCAAATGAATCGAAATCAATACGGCCATCAGGAAACATCGGGGTTACGATTGCAACAATACTACCACCAAACATATATTCTCTCCTTACTTTTTGCGTTATCAGTTATATACGGATATTCATTTTTCACTTCAATACAACTGATACCGGAGCATGATCTGAGGGCCGCTCCATAGCCCTATAATTTAAATGTACAGCTGACGATTTAAATCGGCGACTCAATTCTCTTGATAATAATAGATGATCGATACGAATACCACTGTTTTTCTCAAATCCACCTTCTCGATAATCCCACCAAGTAAATAAACCTTTGGGTTGTGCTTCGATCCTAAGCCCATCTAGAAGTCCTAACTTCAATAAAGAGAAAAATGCTTCACGTTCTTGATCCGTACAGAGAATTTTCCCCGACCAACTTGCGGGATTATGAACATCATCATCTGTTGGAGCAATATTAAAATCTCCAATGACAATCAGTTCTGAATAAATATCCAACTGAGACTGAATAAACCCCTTGAATGCTGAAAGCCAAGATAATTTGTATTGATATTTATCTGATTCCGGTGATTGCCCATTGGGAACATAAGCATTAATGACTCTTATTCCATCAATCGTTCCCGTAACGACCCGTTTTTCCGTATCTTCAAATCCTGGAATATCGTAAACAATATCCGTAATCTCTTTCGAAGAGATAAGTGCGACACCATTGTACGTAGGTTGCCCATTGATGGCTGAAAAATATCCTAATTTAGAAATTTCCTCCAAGGGATATTTCTCATTCACAGATTTCAATTCCTGCAAGCCAATCACATCCGGCGCTTCTTTTTCTAATAGCTCCAATAAATGTGGCAATCGCACATTCACGGAATTTACATTCCAAGTTGTTATTTTCATAATGTATTTATCGTTAAAATATAATTAAAGTTATAAGAGAAATAGACTCATTGATCTGCTAGTTAAATTCTAACAAAACACCATTCTACGGAACTCTTCTGCAAATCAAAAGCTCGGTGCAATAATCCTTCTCTGCCAGTAAATTTGAAAACCCCATTTATTCAGCTTTTTTAAGCAAAAGTAGTGTAGAATAACCTGTTTATGAAATAAAAATTGACACAAGAATTTTAAGGAGTGAGCATGCCTGCTGATAGTATTCGTTCCATTTTGGATCTCATTGAAGAGAATGGAATTTTATTTATCGATCTTCGTTTAACAGACCTGATCGGCCAAGAACACCACTTTACTATCCCCGCACGACAGGCAAACGAAGAACTCTTCACTCAAGGAAAATTTTTTGACGGATCTAGCTTCAAAGGATGGAAACAGACCGAAAGCTCTGACATGGTGCTTATTCCTAAAGCTGAAAGTGCTTTTATCGATCCGATCGCAACGCATCCTACTTTAGTATTAATTTGTGATGTGATTGAGCCAGATACGATGGATTATTACATCAGAGATCCAAGAGCACTTGCGAAAAGAGCGGAAGATTATCTCATTCAATCCAATATTGCAGATACAGCATTTTTTGGCCCTGAAAATGAGTTCTTTATTTTTGATAATGTGCGTTACAGCAACAGCCCAAACCATATGAGCTATGAGCTGAATTCTAATACGGCGTATTGGGATTCTCAAACATCAGAAACAGCATCCGGTCATTTCGCTGAAAAACAAGAAGGCTATTCACCACTCTATCCTGTAGATAAACTTCATGATTTACGCAATGAAATCTGCCTTAATATTGAAAAAACAGGCTTAGAGGTTGAAATACATCACCGAGAAGTCGCTTCAGCAGGACAATCTGAAATTGGCGTGAGATTTAATACGCTCTTAGAAAAAGCAGATGAAGTTCAACGTTTAAAATATATCGTGAAAGGCACTGTTGATCAGTTTGGTAAAAGCGCAACATTTTTACCAAAACCTTATGCCGGCGAAAGTGGCTCAGGAATGCATGTTCATATTTCTCTTTTTAAAGATGGCGAAAATATTTTCACCGGCAATGAATACAGCAACCTTTCTGAAACAGCGCTCTACTTTATTGGCGGGATCATTAAACATGCTAAGGCATTGAACGCTTTCACCAATGCCTCAACAAATAGCTATAAACGTTTAGTTCCTCACTTCGAAGCGCCAGTTTTGTTAGCATATTCTGCTAAAAACAGAACGGCTTCTATTAGAATTCCTTACATCTCTAATGAAAAAGCGCGAAGAATCGAAGTGCGATTCCCAGACGCTACAGCAAATCCATATCTTGCATTTTCGGCATTATTAATGGCAGGTCTTGATGGTATTGAAAATAAAATTCATCCGGGAGAGGCTTTTGACAACAATCTCTACGATCTTTCAAGCGACATCCTCCAATCAATCCCGAAGGTCAGTAAATCGCTCGATGAAGCATTAGAAGCTCTCGATCAAGACCGTGAGTTTTTATTAAAAGGGGATGTATTTAGCAATTGCCTCATTGATGCATACATCAAACTAAAACAGGATGAAATCAATCAAGTTGCTGAAACACCACATCCTATGGAATACAAACTTTACTATTCCATCTAAACAACAAGGATAACCCCCCTTACAATAAAGCCTCAAGTAATGTTCCTATTACTTGAGGCTTTTAAGTATCACTATCTAAATCACTTAAATCACTTTTCTTCTTCATCTTCTTTTTTCACAATGGTCTTATACACTTCTTCGCGAAAAATTGTGACATCACTAGGAGCATCTATGCCTACTCGCACCTGATTTCCTTTAAATTCCAATATCGTAATCGTGATATCATCATTTATAATTAGCCTTTCACCAGGCTTTCTAGTTAATATTAACAAGTCTACTCCCCTTATTCTTTCATAAAAAGCATCCGAACATCAATAAAACTGATTTGTAATCATAATATCAACATACAAATCAGTCAATTATTAAATATAAATTATACTTTAAATAAATTAAAAGAAATTGAGTTAGGTTAATGAGATATGTTATTTATAATATAAAACTTAATAAAATTATATGTATTTAATAAATTACCTTCAATCAAAACCTATATCTTACCTTCCTTTTTACTACGCAAGAGCGTAGCCTCTTTCGCCTTATTCTCTCTCCATACCTGGATCTTTTTGTGGTCCCCCGAGAATAGAACCTCAGGTACAACATAACCATCAATCTCCCTTGGTCTTGTATAGTGAGGATGATCTAATAGATCTCCAACACTAAAAGAATCATTCAAATGAGATTCTTCATTCGAAATGGCATCAGGAAGTACTCGAACAACTGAATCAACAATGACTGCCGCCGCAAGCTCTCCTCCTGATAGCACGTAATCCCCAATCGATAACTCTAAGTCTATCTCATGATCAATAATACGCTGATCCACTCCTTCATAGCGACCACAAAGAATGACGATATGTTCCAACTCCGATAATTTCCTCACCCTTTCCTGTTTTAAAACTTCTCCTTGAGGCGAAACATAGATTCTAAAACCTCTACTTTCTCGGAAATTTTCAATAGCATCAAAGGCTTTTTTCAACGGCTCATACATCATCACCATTCCAGGCCCACCACCAAAGGGGCGAGCATCCACTGTATGATGTCGATCTACAGAGTAATCCCTAGGATTCCAAAACCGCAGCTCAAAAAGATCCTTATTATGTGCTCTAGAAACAACTCCATCCTTGATGATAGGCTCTATAATCTCCGGTATTAGAGCGATAACATCTATAACAATTTTACTCTTCATCCCAATCAACTTGTATATAACCTTCTTCTAAATTGATCTCCATGATGATGTACTCTAAAGAGTAGGGGATTAAAATCTCTTCTTTTCCATTTTTGACAGCCATCACATCATTCGCACCTGTTTCAAAAATATCATCAATGATACCCAGCTCAACCCCATCTTGGTTAATCACTTTTAACCCATAAAGATCGACCCAATAAACCTCATCCTCTTTAGGCTCCGGCATATCTTCTCGCTGAATATAAAGCTCTACCCCCAAAAGAGGCTCAACGGCATCTCTTGAGTCATATCCTACAAATTTCAAAAGTACATGCTTACTGTGCTTCTGACCAACTTCCACATCAAGAACCTTCCAATCTCCACCAGATTTAATAAAAAATCGGGGATATTGTAGAATTCCTTCTCTAGGTCTTGTTTCAGAAAAAACTTTAATAAAACCCTTTACCCCGTGAAATCCATTCACTTTACCAATAATGATTTTTTCTTCACTCATTGATCTTCTATTCCTTTTAATAAAAAAGCCACCTTACTTTTGTAAGGTGGCTTTTATTGAACTACTCGTAAATTAAGCTTCTACTTTCGCTAAAGCTCTGTTTGCTTCTCTAATTAAAGATGCAACGCGCTCTGAAGGCTGAGCTCCAACGCCTACCCAGTAGTTGATACGATCTGTATCAAGCTCTAAACGCTTCTCTCCACCCTTAGCAATTGGGTTGAAATAACCTAAACGCTCAATGTATTTACCCGTTACAGAGTTTCTTTGATCCGCAACAACGATTTGGTAAAAAGGACGCTTTTTAGAGCCTCCACGAGCTAAACGAATTGTAACCATAAAAATTTATATCCTATATTCAACTATAATCCAAAACTTTTTTATATTACATAGAGACACGTTATTCAATATAAAATCGTAAACCACAAACTATACTCTAATCTTTAGTAAATTAAAAGTCTTAAAGTAAATTTAATTCCAAGCAGGCACCGTAAATGTTATCGGTGATGTCTCTACTTCATCATACGTCACTAATTCATAAGAACTCGGATCTTTAACCAACTCTCTGATCAACATATTATTCATCATATGGCCTGCTTTATATCCTACAAATTCCCCTATAATTGGGTGACCTAAGACATAAAGATCTCCTACTGCATCTAAGACCTTATGACGTACAAATTCATCTTCATATCGAAGTCCATCACTATTCAGAACCCTAAAGTCATCTACAACAATAGCATTATCCATACTACCGCCTAGCGCAAGATTTAACTCTCTCATCATCTCTAGATCTTTCATAAATCCAAAAGTTCTTGCTCTTGAAATTTCCTCAATATAATATTGACTAGAAAATTCACAACGATGTTGAGGATTCGTTTTATCCAATACAGCGTGGTTAAACTGAATAGTAAAGTCTAATCTAAAGCCGTTATAAGGCAATAACTTTGCAACCTTATCTTCGTTTTTATAAACAACTGGCTTTTTAATCTTAATAAATTTCTTTGCAGCATCCTGCTCTTGCACTCCTGCCGATTGTATTAAATAGACAAAAGGAGCAGAACTCCCATCCATAATTGGAATCTCTGGAGCACTTACTTCCACAATAATATTATCAATCCCTAAACCACACAATGCAGACATTAAATGCTCGATTGTTGAGATTGTTACTTCAGGTGCTTCCGGAGAAGCAATCATTGTTGCTAATTGCGTACTTACAACCGAATCTGCTTGTATTTTAATATTTGGAGAAGGAACATCCGTTCGACGAAAAACAATCCCTTCATCGACTCCTGCCGGTCTCAAGGTTAAATAAACCTTTTTACCAGAGTGCAAACCCACCCCTGTGGTTTGAACGATATTTTTTATTGTTCTTTGTTTTATCATAACGCTGATTAAAACATCCTTATATTAAATTAATATGAAGAAATTAAGAGTTTTTTCTTAAAAACGCAGGAATATCTAAATATCCTGATGATTGAGTCGATGACTTCGTCGCTTCACGCTGAACAGGCTCTGAAACCTGTTGTTGCACAGGCTTTGCAACTCTACCCAACAATTGATCCGCAATACTTCCTCGATCAACCGGAGATTGGTATTCACCAAGACCCGTTGCAACTAACGTTACACGAATCTCATTCCCCATATTCTCATCCATAACAGCGCCGAGCACTACAGTTGTTTCTTCATTTGCGTACTCACCGATAATCTCACCGATATCATGCAGATCGCCAATACTTAATCCAAAACCGCCAGAAATATTGACTAACAAACCCTTTGCTCCCGCCAAACTAACTTCTTCTAAGAGAGGAGAAGAGATCGCCTGTTGAATCGCTTCACGAGCAGCATTATCACCGGATGACAGACCAACACCCATCATCGCTAAACCTTGTTGCTTCATAACTGTTTTAACATCATTGAAGTCAAGATTAATCATTCCTGGCTTGATAATACTATCAGTGATTCCCTGAACTGCATTAAAAAGCACATTATTAGCGGCATTAAACGCATCATACAAGCTTACACCTTTTCCTAAAACACTCATTAAACGATCGTTAGGAATTGTGATGAGTGAATCTACCTGTTGTGCTAATTGCTTTAATCCTTGGCTCGCCGCTTGATCTCGTTTACGCCCTTCCATAGAAAAGGGTCTTGAAACCACCGCTACTGTCAAAATACCAAGTTCTTTCGCAATTTCCGCAACAACAGGAGCTGCACCAGTACCTGTTCCACCGCCCATTCCTGCAGCAATGAAGACCATATCAGCACCATTAAGCTCAGCTCTAATATGATCCTTCGTTTCTTCTGCGGCTTGCCTTCCAATTTCAGGATTTGCCCCAGCACCCAGCCCTCGCGTGAGTTCTTCACCCAATTGAATGCGGATATCCGCCTTAGCTTCACGAAGATCTTGTGAATCCGTATTTGCCGCAATAAAAGTGACTCCCGTCAACCCCGAGTTAACCATGTGCGAGATAGCATTACCACCAGCTCCACCTACACCGATGACTTTAATGATCGGCCCATCTTCGTTAAGATCTTGCTGCAGTTCAAATATGGACATTCTTAATCCTCAATTTATTCGTATTCTTTGTCATACTAGAAATAGCGTTGGCACATTCCAGTGATTTTCCTACATATGTTACTAAAAAAATTCCCGTTTGGCATTGTTTTTTGCAATTCTTTTTGCCAAATATGCTCATGTTTATGCGATGCGAGCAATCCAACAACTGTTGCATGCTCCGGAGTCAATCTTGCACCATCCTTACAAACAACATTCATGGGTAGCCCAATTCTACAAGGTTTCTCCATAATCTCTTGAGTCAACTCGACACATCCCGGCAATAGACTTCCACCGCCTGTTAATACAATTCCCGCATCATGCACCTGATATACATCCGCTTCCTCAATTTTTGATTTTACAAATTCTAAAATCTCTCGATATCTAGCTTCAATAATTGAAGAGAGCTCTCTTTTGGACATTGTGCGATTTTCACTTTGGTTCGTGATGACAGGTAAAGTAAAAACATCATCATAACTCAAAAACCCGACACATCCGCCATACTCAATCTTAATACTTTCAGCCACTTGCGTTGAAAACCGCTTGATTTTTGCAATATCTGATGTGATATCATCGCCACCCAACGGAATAGAGGCGTGATAAACAACTACTCCTGCTTTATATACGACAACATCTGTAACACCTGCACCAATATCAATCAGTGTCACGCCTCTATCGATTTCATCATCACTCAAAACGCTAATAGCTGAAGATATTCCTTCATAGATAATATTATCTATTTCCACACCGCTTTCAGCGATGCAGTTAGTAATATTGGTAATTTCATTCGTTGCCGCGGTAACAAGATGGGCGATTAGTGAAAACTTCACGCCTGATAGACCAATTGCATTTTCAACCGGCTGTCCACCATCAATAATATATTTTTGTGGCAATACGTGAAGTACACTTTCGCCTACATCCAGTTTAATTTTCCCGGCCTCTACAAAAATGCGCTCATGATCTTTTTCTGAAAATCGCTCTCCAGATATTGTCACAACCCCATTATTACTACGCCCTCGAATGTGAGATCCTGTGATTGAAGTTGATACAGATTGCACAACCACCTCACACTCTTTTTCAAACTCATGAATCATGTCGCTAATAATGTTTGAAATAGGGGCAATATTTGTAATAACGCCTCTTTTTATACCACGTGATGGTTTTGAGATCATCTTTCTAACCTCTATTGATCCATCACCTCGCACATCCGCTATCATTCCGACAACTTTGTGAGTTCCAATATCGATGCAAACGCCTGTTGATTCCACTGAAGTCTCCGCCATCTATCTTTTACCCTGCCTGCTCATCTCAATCTCATCTTTGACCTGATCCTCTCGCCACTTCACGGAGAATCCATTTTTATACCTAAAATCAATATGCTGTATTAATTCTAATACATCTCGATCTGGAAATTGCCGTAAAAAACGTGACAGTCGCTGAGAATAATCTTCCGATCCCATAATGAGCAATAAATCATTACTAAGTAGTATAGTCCATGATCCATTTTCATCCAACCCGATCTTTTTTAAGATAAACCCCGATTTTGCTAACTGTTTTTTTGTTTCTTCAAACACCAAAAGAATCTCATTAATTTTAGAATCTTGTCCCGATAAATAAACCCAATCCTTTTCAGGGATAAATGAAGGCTCAAAAACACCGCCATTCGCATCTACCATATATTGATCATTCCAGATCGCAATTGGCGATTCCTCCACCAAATGCACCTCTAACTCATGAAGCCATTGCCTCTTCAGTGAAACAGATTTTACCCAAGACTCTTGCAATATATCATCCTGATATTGCTGCATATCAAGCCCAATTAGATTTTGATTCATTGCACTTTTAACGAGGTCATTTACCTTCTCTGGTGGCAAATACTCTATTTCTCCATATACCGAAACAGTCTCTATTTTAAAAAATGTATTATTGTTTTTTAAATATTGCCAACCATAATAAGGTCCGACAACAATGCCGACCAATAGAGTCAAAAGCAGTAAAAATCTTATGAATCGATAAAGCAAATACCCAAATCGTTTCCAATTAAAAGACTTTTTTTGGACAACACCAAACTGATGCCGTCTTTTTCTACGCATCTTTCTTTGATGAGTATGTGATGTTTTATACGATCTCTTCAAGTTAAACCTTGACCTATCTCTTATTGCGCAAAAATAAAACTACACCGTCGGCATTGAGTCTTCTAGAATCAACCAACAGAGCTCTTCAAAAGAGATTCCCGCTGTTTTTGCTGCCATGGGAACAAGCGAATGATTCGTCATTCCCGGCACCATATTAATCTCTAAAAGCCATGGCTGATTATCTTTATCTACCACAAAATCCACTCGTCCCCACCCTTTAGAGCCGATAGATGCAAAAGCCTTTTCACAGAGTTCTCGAAAACGCATTTCATCCGCTTCTGCTAATCCTGATGGACAATGATATCTTGTGTCGTCGCGTAGATATTTAGCTTCGTAATCATAAAATGCCAAATCTGTTTCCATACGAATAATAGGAAGCGCTTTGCCATTTAAAATAGCGCACGTATATTCCCCATTACCGATAATCCAATTTTCAGCAAATACCGGAGAATTATAACCACCGGCCGCTTTCCATGCTTTTACCAAATCTTCCGCATGATCCACACGACTAACACCGATGCTCGAACCTTCTTCTGCAGGTTTTACCGCAACAGGGTATGTTAATTGATTCTGTAATGTTAGAGCAGCTTCCTCGTCTTCAATAATATAAGATTCAAGTACTGGAAGATTCACGGCCTTCCATAATTGCTTCGTCTTAATTTTATCCATTGCCAAACTAGTTGCCAGTACACCACTCCCCGTATAAGGAATATTAAGATGCTCTAATGCTCCCTGCAATACGCCATCTTCCCCTCCGCGACCGTGAAGTACGATAAATACTCGGTCAAAATTTTCATTTTGAAGTTTAACTAAAAGCCCTTCATCTTTTGCATCAATGCCATGAGCATCAATGCCTTTCGCTTGAAGACCTTCTAAAACTGCAGCTCCCGACCAGAGAGAAACCTCTCGCTCCATAGAGTTTCCACCATAAACAACTGCCACTTTCCCAAACACTTTAGGATCTTGGTATTTAAATGTTGTCGTTGTCATTACAAGTCTTCTCCTTTATAGAAATTAGCAGCAATGCCACCAATATTTCCCGCTCCCATCATAACAATGAGATCGCCATCCTTAGCAATTGTGGCATAACACTCACGAATCTGATCAATACTTCCTACAAACAATGCTGTTTTACCGCCCTTGGCAACAACATCTGAAGTCAGCTGTTCTCCACTAATGCCTTCAATTGCAGGCTCTCTAACAGAATAAATATCTGTAATTAATACCGTATCAATTTCTGACAATACATTTACAAACTCAGTATATAACTCCGCCGTTCGGGAATTTCGATGAGGCTGGAATGTAACAACGATACGCTTATCTGGATAGGCTGCTGTTAACGCTTCATGTACCGCTTGAATTTCTGTCGGATGATGCCCGTAATCTTCCATCACCATTACACTTCCACCTGCTTTCAGAGATACCGATGGATGAATTTGGAATCTGCGACCAACGCCTTTAAATCGTCTTAATGCTCTTCTAATTGCTGGATTAGGAACCCCTAAATCACTTGCAATTGCAATTGCAGCCAAGCTATTTAATACACTATATTTTCCCGGAAGCGCCACCATAAACTCACTTACGCCGTGTGGTGTTTTTACTTCAAAGTAGGTTTCCATTCCGCGAGATTCATAATTCAAGAGTTGATAATCCGCATCAGGATGCTCGCCGTAAGTAATGATCGGACGATGGATTCTCGGGATTAAATTAGCGACTTCTTCATTATCAATACAGAGAACCGCAAAGCCATAGAATGGCAACAGATGTAAGAAATCCACAAATGTTTGACGAAGATTTTCAATATCGCCACCATAAGTGCTCATATGATCTTGATCGATATTAGTAATAATTGCCGACATCGGATGAAGATTCAAAAATGACGCATCTGATTCATCCGCTTCTGCTACTAAATATTGACCAAGTCCTAATTTCGCATTGGCATTCGAGCTATTTAAACGACCACCAATTACATATGTTGGATCAAGTCCTGCTTCATCCAAAATAGAAGCAAGTAAACTTGTTGTTGTTGTTTTCCCATGAGTTCCGGCAACGGCAATGCCGTAACGGAAACGCATTAATTCCCCTAGCATTTGCGCGCGTTGAATAATCGGAATACGCGCCTCTTTTGCGCCGACAACTTCAGGATTATCTTCTTTCACTGCCGTTGAGGTAACAACCACATCCGCACCCAAAACATGGGATTTTTGATGTCCAATCCAGACTAAAGCACCAAGATCAATTAAGTGCTCAACAACTGGAGATTCTGAGATATCCGAACCTGTGACTTCATATCCTAAATTCAGCAATACTTCTGCAATGCCACACATTCCTGACCCGCCGATTCCCACAAAGTGAATTCTCTCAATACGGCGCATGTCTGATGGGCAAATATAACTTTTATGATTCATGATTGTATGACCTTTTCCACCTCTGAAACAATCAACTTAGTTGCTTCTGGCTTCGCTAAAATTTCTGTTTTTGATGCCATTTCAATGGCATCCTGTCGCGTAAAATTACGCAGCAACTCCTCCAATATCGGAAGAGATATCTCCTCTTCGCTATATAGAAAAGCCGCTCCTATGTCGTGTAATGCTTTCGCATTTTTTGTTTGATGATCATCTACTGCTTTTGCAAATGGGATAAAACAGCTCGCAACATTGACGGCTAACACTTCTGAAACCGTCAATGCTCCGGCTCGACAAATCACTAAATCAGCCCACTCATACGCCGTCATCATATCTTCTATGAAGGGCGCTAAGTGATAGTGATCTGTTGTAAAATAGGGCGCATCTTTATGTGTATCATAAAATGCTTGTCCTGTTTGATGCCAAATTTCAAAATTGCCGGCATCTTCTGTTTGTGCAAAATCTTGCATTAGATGATTTAAAATTCGCGCACCCTGAGATCCTCCAACCACTAAAATTCTAATGGGAGAATTACCTCTTTCGGCATATCGCTCTCTAAAAGGCTTTATCTGCAATAAACCTTCGCGAATAGGATTTCCAACAACCGTTGCATTCGGTAACATCTCATTAAATGCCGCAAGATTTTTCTTACTTAGACGGGATAATACCTTATTCACAAGCCCCGGAACGGCATTTTGCTCATGCACGATGATGGGAATCCCTAATGTTTTAGCAGCAATTCCGCCGGGCGCCGCCGCAAATCCCCCAAAACCAATGACACAAAGTGGCTTCACTTTTTTCAAAAAATTGCGAGCATCTTTCACAGCACCACTCAATTTAAAAGGAAGCTGCAACCAACCTTTGGCACCGTTTCCGCGTAAACCTGCAATAGAAAGAGAGTGCAAAGGAAATCCATATTGTGGTACAAGCTTCAACTCTAAACCATTTGCTCCAAGCCAATAGATAGAATAGCCCTTCTCTTTTAAAGCTTCTGCCACTGCAAGCCCCGGAAAGATATGTCCACCGGTACCTCCCGCCATAATGACAATATTTTTTTGCTCCATTTACGCAGTTCCTTTCATTGCAGATCTCGCAATGTCTTGTTGCATCTCTTTCTCTTGTTTATCGAGATATTCCTGTCTTGCGGTACTTTGTACAAAATTATCCACCCTAAACAGCAGTCCAAGTCCGATCATCATGACAATCATACTAGAACCCCCGTAGCTCATCAGTGGCAATGTTAATCCTTTGGTCGGCAATATTCCCGATGCAACGCCGATATGAATCAACGCTTGCGTCCCAAACCAAAGCCCCATTCCATAAGCCACATAAGCTGCAAAATATTTCTGTAGTTTTTCAGCTCTCGCCCCTAAATTAAAGGTTTTATAGACGAATGCCATATAGATAAAAATCAGAAATAAAACACCAAAGAATCCAAATTCCTCGGCATAAATCGCAAAAATAAAGTCTGTATGAGCTTCCGGCAAATACCCAAGTTTAGACATACTTTCGCCAATGCCAACCCCCGAAAGCTTACCTCGACCTATAGCAATCAGAGAGTTAACAAGCTGATAACCTTGATTATAAGCATCTTCCCACGGATCCATAAATCCTGATAAACGAGCTCTTCGATAAGGAGATGTATATAACACTAAAACCATTGCCACTAAAACTGGCACTAACACAATCGCAAAACGCCACAAGCTCACGCCGGCAATAAAGACTAACCCTAAACCAATGACGAAAATAATTGCCGTAGAACCAAAGTCAGGTTCTAACAAAAGTAGAACTCCAAAAACTCCCATCATTCCAAGTGGAACGACTAGTGCTGTCATACTCTTATCTATCGTGTCTTTTCGACGATTAAGATAAGAAGCGATATAGATCAGCGCTGCAAACTTTGCTAATTCTGCAGGCTGGAAGTTAAAGAAGAGGATCGGTATCCAACGAAGCGCACCATTCACTTCTCGTCCAATGCCGGGAATCAATACCAATATTAAACTCACAAAAGTCACAATGCCAACTAGGGGCGTTATTTTGTACCAACTTTCAAGATCAATTCGATAAGCTACAAATCCTAATACCGAGCCTGCCACAATATAGATAATCTGTCTAATTCCATAATGGTAAGGCGATAATCCATAATATTCGGCAATATAACCCGATGAAGTTGTCACCATCAATAACCCAATGAGTAAAAAGAGGGATGAGGTAACTAACAACCATGGATCTATTCTTATTTTTTGATTTAACAATGAGCTCTTCAAAACACACCTAAAATTTAGTCAATACGCTGAAAATTGTATCACATCAACGATGTAAATCGTTATGACTTAAAACAGCCAATCTCAACTTCATTACAGTTGACGCACAAGTTTCTCAAATACATCCCCGCGGTGTTCAAATCCTTTGAACTGATCAAAGCTCGCACATGCCGGAGAAAAGAGAATAATATCGCCCGATCTCGCTTGATCTTTCAATGTTTTCAAAGCGATATCTAATGTCCCACTTTCAAATAGAGGGATATGAGAAGGAATGAATGGCTGAATCGTAGAGTAATCCACGCCGATAAGCGCAACACCGGCAATGTTATTCAGAAGTAACGTTTCAAGTGATGAGAAATCTTGTCCTTTTGTCACCCCCCCCAAAATAAGCCACTTTCTTTCCGGAAACCCTAAAATGGCCGCTTCTGTGGAAGAGAGATTCGTGGCTTTTGAATCATTAAAGTAACTCACGCCGGCAATTTCCCTCACAAATACAGAGCGGTGCGCTAAAGGTTCATAGCTAATGATTCCTTGCTCTATCGCTTCTTTCTGAACGCCGTAGCTCTCGGCAATCGCCACCGCTGATACGATATTTAAAATATTATGCGTGCCGCCCAACTTCGTGCCGGCATAGGAGATAGAAGCAGAACCTGATTCTTCCTGATTATTCTCAATCTGTTTACTTGCCAAATTCGCCCAATAATATGCGCAAATATCGTTGTTATCCTCGCTATCCTTGTTGTCATTGTTATCGTTTTGATTTTCTGTTTCTAGCGAAAATCTCACCGTTTTTGAAAATCCTTGAAAACGCGCATCCAAAAGTGCTGCATCCACCAATGTTTCTTTTGCCGGAATCACAATCGTTTTTGATTGGGCAAAGAGCTTAAACTTCGATTCCACATAATGCTGATAATCTCGGTAACGATCCAAATGATCCGGTGATAAATTGAGTAAAACGCCGATATCCGCTTTCAAGCTTTCTGTAGTTTCTAATTGAAAACTCGAAAGCTCAAGCAAAAAGAGAGGATTAGAATATTTCGTACGATTCTCTTCAAATTGAAGCCATAGATCAAGCGCCGGCATTCCCAAATTTCCGCCCATAAAAAGATCGAAACCCGCTTCCTCAAAAATATTTCCCACAAGCGTTGTGACCGTACTTTTTCCATTGGTGCCGGTAATTGCCACAATATTGCTTTGTACTAATCGTGCAAAAAGCTCAATATCGCCGCCGACATGCTCTTTTGGCAATCGTACAATAGTCTTTTGCAATTCCGGCGTTGCAATGGCAATTCCCGGACTTACCCAAAGATAATCACATTCCTCTAAAAAGGGCGTTTGAAAGGATCCTGTATGAAGCGCATGAGCGAATTCTGCAATCTCCTCGGCATTGGGCGGATTATCTCTCGAATCCATCGCCGCAATATGAGAAACGCCGAGTTTATGAAGCGCTTTCACAATAGAAAGACCGGTAATTCCAAAGCCAACGACTAAATGTTTTGAATCCGCTGCGAACATGATGAATCCTTTTACACAATCAAAGTAAGATAGTTAATCTGCAATAATCTGCAATAATCTGTAACAAGCCCTTTATCATACGCTTTATTAACGTTTGAAAAAAGAAAATCCCCGTTAAAAAACGGGGATCTTAATGATTTTGATTGTTAGGGAAATGCCTATTAATTGAAAATAGAAGATAATTATTTTTAAATGCTGATTTTCAGGCTAATTATTCATCGTCTTTTCTCGGCAGAGCGCCCTATTTCATCAGGATTTCTCTCTCAAAATTATTCAATCTCTTATTAAAGCCTTATTTAAAGCCCTATTCGATTTGAGAAAGAAAAATCAAAAGTCATCTTATTCTTCTTTACCTTCTTCACGGCGGTAATCTTGACCAGGCTTACGCTCTGATGCGATGGTTTTATCGCGTTGTTTAATGATTTGACGCTCAATTTTATCTGCAATCTCATCAATCGATAAATACATATCTTCCGTTACTGCTTCCGCATGAAGATCTTTCGCTTTTGCAATAGAGATTGTGACTTCCGCAATTTGCTTTTTATCTTTAATTGAAAGGATGACATGAGCAGATGTGATTTTATCTCCGTAGCGCTCTAAACGTTCAAATTTATCTTCAACTCTGCTACGCAATCCATCTGTTAATTCTAAACCTTGACCTGTTAAATTAAGATTCATATAAGTCTCCTTTACGAATATTGTTTATCAATTTTTATTTAGTTAGAAAATGTCAAAAATCCATCTTATGACAATTGTAAAAAAATGTTAAAACCTGAGAGCCAAATCCTATTATTCACAACAGATTCAAACTCTTTTCAGAATTTACACATCAGTTTTTTAGTACAAATTCACACTAACACCTTTCAAAAAAAAGTAACAGCCCTTTTTCAAAAGCTCTCGGGAAAACCCCTCAATTCTTGATCTAATTCTGACATTTTGTGCAAAAATAAGTCGCTCGATTCCCTAAAACAATCCTTTCGATCAATGTGTCACAAATCACACAAGGTTGTCCTTTTTGCCCATAAACTAACAATTCTTGTGCAAAATACCCCGGACTTCCATCCGGTGTTGTGAAATCCTTCAAAGTTGTGCCGCCCTGCTCAATGGCTCTTGCAAGCACTTTCTTCACTTCAAACACGAGTTTTTCAACGTCATCCATCGTGAGATTATTCGCAGGTCTTTCAGGATGAATTCCTGCCATAAAAAGTGATTCATTGGCATAAATATTGCCAGCGCCCACCACAAACTCCTGATCCATTAAGAGCGATTTAATGGGTCGAGTTCTCGTTTTAAGCTTTGGAAAGAGATATTCCGCTGTAAATTCATCACTCAGCGGTTCCGGCGCAAGTTTTTCTAAGAAAGGAATCACTTCATCTTTGCCATAAAGCAGAATAAAGCCAAAACGCCGAGGATCGTTGTATACAAGCTTTTTATCGCCTTCCATTTGGAGCACAAAATGATCATGCTTTTTGAGATCAATCTCGTCATCTAACACCCGAATAGCGCCGGACATTCCAAGATGAATGAGGACTTTATAATGAGAAGTGTAGATAATCAGATATTTCGCACGGCGTTCGACTTTCTCAATGGCTTCGCCGTAGATTTTTTCGATCTCAATAGGAATGGGGTAACGTAAAGTGGGATGATGAATCTCCACTCCCCGAACTTTCTTCCCGACAATATGAGGCGAAATCCCCGCTTTAACGGTTTCAACTTCTGGTAATTCCGGCATACTTCCAACTCCTCACTTTCGTGATAACATACTACGTTTCATAACCCATTTTTATAGGATCCTACTCTAATATGCGACCGATTGTTTCTATTTCAAGAATTAGTGCGCTCTTAGCCTACTTTGCGCTGTTCTTCTTCACAATCTTCTGCATTGTATCGAATACAATCTACCCAGAACAACCGAGAATGTTTCTTGTCATCGGCTTATTAATGCCTCTGATTTTTCCGGCAAGAGGATTGCTTCGCGCCCAAAGATTTACGCATGCTTGGACAAGTTTCCTGTCACTCTTCTACTTTATCGCCGCAACCGACATTTGGGTGTCAGGATACCCCGGCATTGGTAGTGTTTACTTTCTCTTAACCTCAATTTTATTCGTAAGTTGCATGCTCTATTCAAGATACAGCCCATTGCCATTTAGAGAATCTAAGAAAGAAGCACAGTAAAATCACAACAAGATCATTTGTGAAATCTGATTAAGAATTTTTACGGCAAAATAGAAGCCGAAAATCAGTAAGAATCAGTAGAAATCTTACGGCAAAAGCCACTAAACAGCTCCGGCATTTAGTGGCTTTTCTTTTTTCTGAAAACAGCTCTAGAATCACTCAAGGAAACTTTCTGTCATAATTCATCATGATCCTTCCTAATCTTGATGACATCTTATGAAGCACGGCGTTTGCGAAGACGATTTCCGATACGATTCCCGATAAATCCAAAAACAATGCCGACAAAAGCGATCAACACCCAAAAGAGATCGCCGAGTTTTGCATATCCCGTGACGCCGGTATAAGAGGTGACATTCACTTCTAAAACGCCCTCTTCAAATTGTGGCAACAACGATTTTACAGCCCCATCTTTACCAACTAATGCTGTAATGCCGTTATTGGTGGCTCTTAACATCTCTTTTTGAAGCTCAATAGATCTCGCTCTTGCTATTTGAAAATGTTGCCAAGGACCAATAGAATCCCCAAACCATGCATCATTACTCACATTGACAAGAAAATCTGATATTCCGCCTTGTTCCCGAAGTTCATCGCCAAATACGGCTTCATAACAGATCGATGCCGAAGCTTTCAACGACATCCCATTCTCTTTCTGAATGATAAAAGCCTCTTGTGCAAGATTCCCTTTGGATAAATCTGAAAAGGGAATCTCAATCATGCTGTCAAAAATCGTCAGAAACTCTCGAAATGGAATATATTCACCAAATGGCACTAAATGGGCTTTATCATAGCGCTGATCATTGATGCGTAAATCATCGCTATAGGTCACAATAGAATTTCTCACAACTTTTCCATTGCCGGAGAAAATGCCGGTCATCACTTGCGTTTGTTGCCCTTTGGAAAGCTCTCGCAGATGATTTCCTAAGCCCTCTTCAAACTCATAAAAAGAAGGGATTGCCGTTTCTGGCCAAATGATTAAATCCGCACGACCGGCAACCTCTTCCGTTAACGTTAAGTAAGTGGTTAAAATGCCGTAATATTGCTCTTCAGAGAACTTTAGTTCTTGCGCAATATTTCCTTGTAATAACGCAACCGATAAAGGCTCATCAATTTTTTGAACTTTATCTGAAATCCATAAAGCAGAAATGAGAACCATGCTTCCCATTCCGAAAAAAAGCAACATTGCCGGCATGAATGCCGACCATAATCCTTTTAACGTTCGCGCAGAAGCGATGAAAAGCGTTCTCACGATTAAAAACAGTATTCCTGCGAACCAATAGACCCAAAAGCTTGCCATTAATGCACCCATTTGAGGGAATATCCAAGATGAAATGGGCAAATCAGTAAACGTATATCCTAATGATAACCACGGAAAACCGGTCAAAAAATGTCCGCGAACGTATTCAAGTAATACACCCATTAAAGGAAATAGAACGCCGATCTTAAGGGGTAAAGCCCACGAAGATTTAGTCGTCACATACGCTAAAATCGCAAAATAGAGGGATAGATAAAGCGCCAAAACAAAAGTAATGAGAACCCCAAAAATCATCGGCGCACCGCCAAATTCGATCAAACTAATTCGAATCCACCAAATTCCCCAAGCAAACATTCCAAATCCAAATGCTAATCCCAAAATGCCGGCAAATTTTGGCGTTTTTCCTTCTATTAAAAACAGTAATGCCGTGAGTGCAATCGGCGCAAAAAATGCGAGATTAAAAGGTGCAAAGCTAAGTGGCATTAAAGCCCCTAAGAATAGCGCACACAAAAGCGGTAATAAACGGGGTTGGGATTTGAACATTATTGAGAAATTCCTAAATCTTGGTAGATAGCCTGAATGATAGGGAGATATTTCCCCGCTGGCAATTGATCGCCGGCAAAAAGATGGGGATTCTCGGTAGGATTCACGACCGGCGTATTTTTACGATTCGTTAAATAGATAATGGTCAGAGCGTATTTTGGATCATGAATCAGCAAACATCCTGTCCAGCCTGTATGCCCATAAGCCTGCATACTTGCCACATCGCCGAACATATAACGCATATCTTCCCCATTTAAACGCCAGCCTAAACCAAAAGTGCGGTCAGCATAATGGGGCGATAAAAAAGTCTGCTTTGTCTTTTCATTAAAAAAGGAATTGCCTTGATACATCAAGCGAAACAGCGTTAACAAACTCTCGGCATTACTAAAAATGCCGGCATGACCAGAGATTCCTTCCATGCAATAAAACGCTTTTTCATCTTGCACTTCGCCGTGAATCATTTCGGTGCGAATATTCGGATAATCATACAAACCATCTCGCGTATTGCCGTTGCGCTCTGTTGCCGAAATCTCCGTGATATCAAATCCTTTCTCTAACGGCTGATAACAGATTCGATCGAGCTTTAAAGGATTCCAAAAAACCGCTTCCAACTGCGCTTCAATAGATTTTCCGGCAATCTTTTCTAAAATAAACGTCAAAAGCATAAAATCCACATCGGAATAGAGTCCAACTGTTTCCGGCGGATGAATTAATGGCGCTTTCAGTAAAAATGCCGTAAAGGATTCTCTTACCTGACAATAGAGCGCTTTGGAATAACTTGGATCATAAAAAAGTGGATTGGGTTCAAAACCGGCGTGATGCGATAACAACGCTTTAATAGAAATGCCGGCAACGGCTTCTGAAATCACGATCTCTTTTGATTGAATCTCTTCATGAAATATCTCGCCAATCGTTTGCTCTAGAATTTGTGAATTCTCTTCAAAATAGATTTGAAAAAGATATGTCACCGCAAAAATCTTGGTCAAAGACGCAATATCAAAGAGCGTATTGGTCGTTACTGATTCTGATCTTGTGAAGATCATTGAGTTTTCCGCACTGTTTTTAGACGAAAGCTCACATTCCGGCAAAGAGATAGCACCAAATGCTCGGTTCAAAATAATCTCGTCCTCTTTTTCGATCAAAAGTTGCCCACCTGGAAATCCTTTCTGGAGCGATTCTTCGATTAATCTCTCTACCCTAGACCACGTCATTTTAATAAAACCCTCTATTTTTAAACTTTATCGTGGCATTTTAACCCGTGATATCAATAGCTAGCTCTAATTGCGTAATAATACAACATCTTCTATTCTTGACGAATGCCAGTGAATGCTGTTTAATACACTTCATCAACACGGCTTGATAGCTCAGTCGGTAGAGCAGCGGATTGAAAATCCGCGTGTCGGCAGTTCGATTCTGCCTCGAGCCACCACTTATAGAAACCCACTAATTTTGAATTAGTGGGTTTTTTATTATCTCTATATTTGTCATCTCTAGGAATAGATTACTTTAGATTTCCCATCTTATTTCTGCCTCCAATACTTTTGGGAATCGGTTTTTGAAATATTGTTATTCCTAGATTCTAAAACTCCCCTCTTAATAATCTCGGTATTCTATAAAAACCACTCTTCCCCCTTCTTCCAGTTATTTTCCCAAAAATTGTCTAAAAAATAGCTTTTTCAAATATCTTTAAAATATTCTCAAGAGATTTTGGATACAAGAAACTAAAAAAGAAACCCTGTGAAATGTATCGAAACAACTCAAATCAAGCCAAACACGCCCATTTCCAAGCTGCTTTTGAGTAAGTTTTTACCAAAACCACCTATTTCGTTATTTATTTCAAAAATAGGCTTGACGGGAACTCTTGAATGCTGTTTAATACACCTCTTAGCACGGCTTGATAGCTCAGTCGGTAGAGCAGCGGATTGAAAATCCGCGTGTCGGCAGTTCGATTCTGCCTCGAGCCACCACTTATAGAAACCCACTAATTTCAAATTAGTGGGTTTTTTATTATCTCATTATTTTTATAAACGAAGATCAGATTATCTTCCATAATCTCAACAAAACCGCTTTTAGCATTCATCAATACTCATCTGAAATATATCATCCTTCTATCTCTTTCAACCCTAATAACACCAATTATTATTTACTAATATTTATGTTAAATATTATTTAAACCTAATTACTTAAAACTCTAAAAGCATTGCAATCACTAGAATTCCATCATCTCTCAAAACTTGATCAACATCAATAAAATTAAATAGTTAATGGTAAAAGATAGATTATCAGAGCTCTTTGTGGGATATTAATTGCATCGATTTAATATTATTTTTTATTTTAAAATTGATCAATCTAGTATTTTATAAAAGGAAAATATCTATGATGAAATTGATTGGCGCTGATCCCTATTTTGTCGCAATTGTTGGTTTTGGAGTTGTATTTATGATTATCATGATGGGGTGGTTAACTCACTTCTTTATGAAAAAAGCAAAGGAAGAACGCGAAGCTGCCGGCAAATAGTTATTGTTATCCAAAACTAAAATATTTCAAAATTACGCACATAAAAAAGCACTTCTCTTTCAAGGAAGTGCTTTTTAACGTTCTAAGAGTAAAAAAACTTCAATGAATATCCGCTGAAATATTATTTTTCCACCAGCATCTAATCATTCAAAATTTCTAAATTAAGAATCCGGAAATTAAGAGCTCTCACTTAGAGCTCTTAATACGTTCAGCTTTGTTAAACAGGCAGATTCAAATATTAAGAATGTTTAGGATCTTTCTTTAATGAGGCTTCATATGCATCCCACGCTGCCCATTCATCTTCTGCTTCACCTTCTGTGAGCGCTGAAGAGATGTAATAGAAGATCTTATCGCCAATCTTCTCTTCTAAGCGATGAATACGCTCTTTAAAGGTTGCCGGCAATACAGGAAAGTCAAAGCCATCACGATCATTACGGCAGATCATCAATTTTCCATCACCAAGCTCTTTATGCTGCTGATCGGTCACAAATACAGAACGAATCTTTTTACCATCATGGCTGAAGTTAAATCTTGCTTCGCCCTTCTCTTTATTCACTCGTTCACGATCGATTAAATCTCGCATTTCGCCACGCGCACGATTCTTCTCTTGTTTTGCTAAAATCGCCTGATTCTTCTCAAGATCCACCGCTTTCTTCGCTTCATCAAAAGCCTTAATCTCTTCCTGCTTCTGTGCTTTCTCGGCGCTTAATTCCGCCTTTAAAGCCTTATCACGATGTGCTTGATGTTGACGCTTTGATTTTTCTTTCTGAACGGACTTAGCCTTCTCTTTAGAAACTAATCCGGCTTTCACTAACTGATCTCTTAATGACATCTTCTTCTCTCTTTTACCCGATAAATTCAAGAGGTAATCATTGAATATTCAATATGGAATTTAAATATAGAATTTAAATATAAAATTCAAATGCAAAATTACAATAAAAAATGGACTTAAAGGTATCCTTTAAGCCCATTATATTTAGATATTTTCAATAACCAATCATTTTTTACAAATTAGTAGAGGATTCGACATTTCAAAGTACCTTTGATGTCTTTCATTCCATTTTGTAATTTCATTGCGTTCTCTTCTTTACCTGAAACGTCCAATACCACATAGCCGATATCGCCTGAAGTTTGGAGATATTGCGCATTGATATTGAGATCAAGATCAGATACAAGCTCATTCACCGCACGTAAAATTCCCGGCGTATTTTCATGAATATGCAAAATACGATGGCTTCCTGGTTGTTTTGGTAATGTTACTTCTGGGAAGTTTACCGCTGAAACCGTTGATCCATTATCTGAGTAAAGCACCAATTTAGACGCTACTTCAACACCGATATTTTGCTGCGCTTCTAATGTTGATCCACCGATATGCGGCGTTAAGATCACATTTTGAAGCTCACGAAGTGGCGATTGGAACTCTTCTGTATTCGATTTTGGCTCAACAGGGAAAACGTCAATTGCCGCACCTAAAAGATGCTCATTTTTGATGTTATCTGCTAATGCATCAAGATCTACAATCGTTCCACGCGCTGCATTGATTAATACAGAACCTTTCTTCATCTTCTCGATACGCTCACGGCTCATGAGGTTTTTCGTACCATCATCTTCCGGCACATGAAGCGTTACGACGTCAGATTGCGCTAAAAGCTCATCTAATGTTTCCACTTGATGCGCATTTCCAAGCACTAATTTTGATTCGATATCATAGAAAATCACGTTCATACCAAGGCTTTCCGCCATGATGCCTACTTGCGTTCCGATATGACCGTAACCCACGATTCCCAAGGTTTTACCACGAACTTCATAAGAACCCGCTGCTGATTTTACCCAGCCACCTTTATGGCAAACGTAGTTTTTGTAAGCAATGCCACGTTTAAGCATTATCATTTCTGCAATCACAAGCTCAGCCACTGAACGTGTGTTGGAATATGGTGCGTTAAATACTGGAATTGCACGTTTTTTCGCCGCTTCTAAATCCACTTGGTTCGTTCCAATACAGAAACAACCAATTGTCATTAAACGTGGCGCTTGGCTTAATACTTCTTCTGTTAATTGCGTACGAGAACGAATTCCGACAATATGCGCATCTTTCAATGCATCAATCAACGCTTGACCTTCTAAAGCTGTCGAATGAATATCAAGGTTGTTGTAGCCCGCGCGCTTGAAGTAATCAATCGCATCTTGATGGACACCTTCTAAGAGAACAACTTTCATCTCATCTTTTGGAAATGATGTTTTTTTCATGGTATTTCGTATTCCTTAATTTAAAGCGGATTCGATAAATTGACGTAGAAGTGTTGCATCATTTGCCATCACTTCCTTAGACTGAGGAAGAGCCTCGATCTTCTCTACTTCAGCGAGATCAAACGGCGCGTCATTCACCGCTTGCTTAATCGTTTCATAAAACTTAATTGGTTTTGCAGTTTCCAAGCAGACTTGCGTTGTACCATCTAAGAAATGACTTCCCACAAATACGCCATCTGCCGTATGTGGATCAATCAACTCATTCGCATCTGCATAGATTTTTTGAATGGTTTCAATGCGGTTTTGATGCGTACTTTCGCCGGATTCAATATTCCAAGATGCTCGATCTGCCCACAATGCATCTTTTGTAAGATCAAAATAGCCACTCGTATCAATCTCATCCCACAATGCTTTTGTTTTTGCATTGCCGGCAATGAGATAGATAAAGCGCTCGAAGTTACTCGCTTTCGCAATATCCATTGAAGGACTTGACGTTAAATGCACATCTTTTGAAGCACGTGGTTTATAAACACCTGTTTTAAAGAATTCATCTAATACATTATTTTCATTCGTTGCCAAAATCAGTTTACGAATTGGTAAACCCATTTGACGCGCCATAATGCCGGCAAAGATATTGCCGAAGTTTCCTGAAGGAATCACCACATCAATCTCTTCATCATTAGATGAAGTTGTCATGAAGTAACCTTTAAAGTAATAGATGATTTGCGCCAAAATACGCGCAAAGTTGATGGAGTTTACCGCACCTAAATGATATTTCTCTTTGAACGCAATATCATTATTGAGTTCTTTTACGAGATCTTGGCAATCATCAAATACGCCTTCAACGGCAATATTGTAAATATTACTCTCTTGAACGGAGTACATTTGCGCCGTTTGGAAAGCGCTCATGCGATTATGCGGGCTTAACATCACAACATTAATGCGTGGCTTACCTTTCATTGCATGAATCGCACTTGAACCTGTATCGCCGGATGTTGCACCGACAATATTTAAGGTTTTATCCGCTTTTTCTAATACATACGGGAAAAGCTGACCTAAAAATTGCATCGCCATATCTTTAAATGCAAATGTTGGACCTTCTGAAAGCCCTAACACCTTTACATTATCGCCAATAGAACGTTCTGAAATAATCGTTTCTACCGCGAAGTTATCTGTATTGTAAGCACTTTCAACGAGTTTTTTGAGATCTTCACGGGGGATATCCGTTGCGTAAAGTGATGCAACTTCAAGCGCTAATGCACTATAAGACGGTAAGTTACGCCATTCATTTAAGGTTTCTCTCGAAACATGCGGAATGGTTTCCGGCATCGATAGTCCGCCATCTCGGCAAAGACCTTCTAACACAACTTCACAAAATGACTTGGGCGCATCGCCCCCACGCGTACTCACATATTTCATTATCTATCAAGCCTACGAAAAAAGTTATGGATTCAAGCTAGTATTTCAAGCTATTAATCATACCTAATCTTAGAGCGTTTTTCCTCCATAATTATGCGCTATTTTGAAAAAATGATCTTTCGGCTAATTTTTTCACATTTCACACAAAATATATCTCACAGCAAAATGCCGAAAATTGAGGAATAATGCTAAACTGACTCCCATTAAATCACATGGATCATCATGTTTTTTGAAACGGTTAAGACTCCACAATTCCATAAAGAATCATGTTAAAAGGATCATCATTATGAGCCAATCATCTATTATTAATTCTCGTCTTGCGGCATTACAGAAATCCATGAAGAAAGATAAAGTCAGAGCTTGGTTAATTTTAAGCGCTGATTCTCATCTTTCAGAATATCTTCCAGAGCATTGGAAATTACGTGAATGGTTCTCAGGATTCACAGGTTCTGCCGGCACTTTAGTGGTATTAAATGATAAAGCGTATCTTTGGGCAGATAGCCGTTATTGGGTTCAAGCGGAAGCAGAACTTGCCGGCACCAATATTCAGCTCATGAAAATGGGCGATGGCAAAACACCATCATATGCAGAATTCCTTCAAGCTAAAATCCCGGCAAATAGCGATATCGCTGTGCTTGGAGATACAATTTCCATTGAGAACTTCGTAGAACTTTATGAAGCATTAGCTGAACACGAGATCACGCTCACAACAGATGCGCATCCTTTCTCTTTCATCATGAAAGATCGTGCGCCACTTCCAACAGAAGCGCTCTACTTACATGATCCAAAATTTGTATCAGAAACAACGAAGAGTAAACTCGCTAAAATTCGCCAAACAATGAAAGAAGCGGAAGCGGATGTTCATATCATTTCAACCTTAGATGATATCGCTTGGATTACCAACCTTCGTGGTAAAGATGTGAGCTTTAATCCTGTATTTCTTGCATTTATGATGATTACAGATTCTTCCATCACGCTCTTTATTGATGAAGATAAATTATCGCAAGAAGTGAAAAAGCATCTTTCCGATAACAAAATCACTGTGTTTCCATACGAAGCTTACTATGAAGAGCTTGCAAATATCCCAACACACAAAGTTGTGATGCTTGATGAGAAACGCACCACTTATGCATCGCTTGAATCTATTGATGAAGATTGTGAAATCGTCTATTGCCCAAATCCAAGCACTTTATTGAAATCACAAAAAAGCGATCAAGATATTGCCAATATTCAAGAAGCAATGCGTGAAGATGGCGTTGCAATGGCGGAGTTTTACACTGAGTTTGAAGAAAAGCTCGCAAAAGGTGAAAACTTAACAGAACTCGATGTTGCCGATATGCTTCAAAAAGCGCGTTCAAATCGTCCGAATTTCGTAGATTTAAGCTTCAACACTATTGCCGGCTTTAATGAAAATGGCGCACTTCCCCATTATCATGCAACCCAAAAAGCACATTCCGAAATCAAAGGAAACGGCTTACTCTTAATTGATTCCGGTGCACAATATCAAAATGGAACAACGGATATCACAAGAGTGATTCCTATCAATACGGCAACCGATGCGCAAAAGAGAGATTTCACAATTGTACTCAAATCCCTCATTGTGATGAGCGAAACAGTATTCCCGGCAGATATTCCAATGCCGTTATTAGATGCCATTGCGCGCCGTCCACTTTGGGAAAATCATTTAGATTATGGTCACGGAACAGGTCATGGCGTCGGTTACTTTATGAACGTGCATGAAGGTCCGCAAGTGCTCTCATTCAGAGCGCCTATCTCCGAGCAATCTAATGTGAAAAAAGGCATGATTACTTCTATCGAGCCGGGATTATATCGTGAAGGCGAATGGGGAATTCGTATTGAAAACCTCGTGGTATCATTGCCGGTAAAATCTCAAAAAGAGCAAGCGTTCGGCAACTACATGTATTTCGAAACCTTAACGCTCTTCCCAATCGATACAAGATTGATCGATCTTTCTCTCTTAGATGCAAAAGAGATCGCATGGTTAAATCAATATCACGAAAGAGTTTACCGTGAACTGTCACCAAAGATTCAAGATGAAAAAGTCATCGCTTGGTTACAAGAGCGCACTAAAGCAATTTAGAAAGCTAGATCATCAAACACAAAAAAACCTAACAAATCGAATGATTGTTAGGTTTTTTATTATCTCAAATATTGATGAAATCATTGATGAGATTTTAAGATCTCTTTTGAATCTCGGCATAAATCGCTTCAACATCTTCTGAGCGATATAAACCGTTCAGCACCATCACAGGTTTTCCGCCATTTTTCGTATAAAGCAATACTTTCGCTTCTGGCTTTAAGCTTGATAGATAAGATAAGAATCCTGTTTGTGTTTTCACTTCAAATGTTCCTTCTTGAAATGAAAAGATGCGCGCTCTGCCGATGGTGGGTTTTACGGATAATGCATTTGCCGTTAAAGTTGCCGTAGAAATGCCGGTAAAATAGAAAAATACGCCAAAGCCAATGAATACTATTGCCGGCACTCGTGCAACCCACATTGCTTCTAACACAATCATAATGACGACTAATAATCCCATTAAGATCGCAAATTTCCCTTTCGTGCTTGCCGGGATTTGATACGTTTGAGTCGATACTTCCATGTTCTTCTCCTTGATTCAATTGAGCTTCTAAAACTGTCTTCTAAAGCTATTCATAATGCCATAAAAAATAGGTAACAACTTCGATTGTTACCCATTTCTCACAAAACGTCTTGTCTATTCTGTCTTACCATTCTTCTTAAGAATGAGTTTTAACGAATCTCTAATGGCGCAAATGATTTCACTAAATCATCAACCGCCTTCACTCTTTCCAAGAAAGGTTTGAGCTGATGAAGTGGCAATGCGCTTGGTCCATCGCATTTCGCTTTATCAGGATCTTCATGTGATTCTAAGAACAAGCCCGCAAGTCCTGTTGACATACCGGCAAGTGCTAATTCTAAAACTTGTTCACGGCGACCGCCTGATGCTTTCTCTAAGGAATTACGTTGCTGAAGAGAATGCGTCACATCGAAGATGATCGGCGCGTTATCACAGACTTTTTTCATCACGCCAAATCCGAGCATATCCACCACTAAGTTATCGTAACCAAAGCAAGCACCACGCTCGCAGAGCATGATTTGATCATTGCCGGCTTCTTTGAATTTATCTACGATATTGAGCATTTGTGAAGGGCTTAAAAATTGTGGTTTTTTCACATTAATCGGCTTGCCTGTTTTCGCCATCGCCACAACTAAATCTGTCTGTCTTGCTAAAAATGCCGGCAATTGTAAAACATCTACCACTTCCGCAACGGGCTTTGCTTGCGCTGGTTCATGAATATCGGTAATCACCGGCACACCAAATTCTTTTTTAACCGCTTCAAAAATCTTCAAACCTTCTTCCATACCAACGCCACGGTAAGAATGAATCGATGAGCGATTTGCCTTATCAAAAGAGCCTTTAAAGACTAAAGGAATGCCTAATTCTTCTGTGACTTTCACATATTCAGCACAGGCTTTTAAAGTGCTATCTAAAGATTCTAAAACATTAATCCCGCCAAACAGCACAAATGGTTTCTGATTATCTACCACAATATTTTGAACTTTAATCACAATCTTCATTCCTCTATCAATGGATATTGTCCGCAAACGCCGGCAATTTTATACAGAATATCTCTATATGAAGTTACTAAAACGTATGACTTAAAAATAATAGCGCCATTTTACCTAAATAAAATAATCCTTGTCGGCTTCTGTCTATTTTTCTTGATCAAGAATACGGATTGAGAGCGAAGATCCAATCGATATTCAATGAAGATCAAGATTAAAGATCAAAAGCGCACGACTTAAATTCCTGCTAAACTATTGCTCTCTTCATGATGCTTCGCTTCGATCCTCTTTGGCTATAAAATACCCATAAAAGCTCAATTCCATGCAAAATTTCAATACGGTAGATAACTACAAAAAAGGGGTTATTTTAACCCTGACTTGCTACACCATTTGGGGGTTTTTCCCACTATATTGGTATCCGCTTGCCGGCATGGATCCGCTTCAACTTATGGCGCAAAGAATTGGTTGGGCGCTCTTTTTTATCACGGTTCTATTATGTTTTAGAAAAGAAGATCGCACACTTTTAAAAGATGCCTTAACGAATCGCCGGATTATCATTACCTTTATCGGCTCTTCCTTCTTCCTCTTTCTCAATTGGTCTGTTTATCTCTACGCGATTTCATCACACCAAGTATTGGAAGCAAGCTTAGGCTATTACATCAATCCTTTAGTGAGCATTTTATTAGGGATGATTCTCTTCAAAGAAAAGCTCACTAAAGCGCAGATTCTCGCCATTATCATCGCCGGCGTTGGAATCCTATGGCTTGCATTTTTAGGCGGAAAAATTCCCTATATCGCTTTAACGTTAGCATTCTCTTTCGGCATTTATGCGGCAATTAAGAAGGTCGCTTCCCTACCACCGCTTCCGGGACTTTTCCTTGAAACGCTCTTCATGTTCCCATTTACGGCAATCTACTTAACGCTTGCTCATCAGAAAGGCGAACTGCTCTTTTTAGATCTTCCGACATTAGCAATTGTGATTCTACTGCTTTCCGGCGCCGCAACCACGATTCCGCTTCTACTCTTTGCCAAAGGTGCGAAATATATTCCGCTCTCCATAGTAGGAATCTTGCAATACGTTTCCCCAACGTGCCAATTTCTCTTGGGATTAATCGTGTTTAACGAAGTATTTTCAATAGATAATCTGATCGGATTTATCATCGTTTGGATTTCCGTCATTATCTATATCAGCAGTGAAATCCACCGTATTCGCCGTAAAAAGAAACTCGCTAAAACGCAATCGCAGATATAGATACCTAGAACATAAATATCTAAAACAATTCAGGATAATGTATTGCCGGCAAGTTTTTCTCTAATCTTTCATGTTCGCTAAAGGACCTTTTAATCTTGCTAACGAGAAACCTGAAAGATGTAAAATGCCGAAATAGAGAATCACTGAAACAACGATAATGACGAGCATTAAGGGTAATTTCAGAATAAATGGTCCATCAAACCAAAATGCATTAAAGCCGTGAACCCATACAAGAATCAGAATTAAGACGCCATTTGCCGGCAATAATGCGAGCATTCTTCTTGTCAATAACGCTTTGAAATGATGGATATTCATAAAGATTAATCCTGCGCCTAAAAGAAATGCATTCACCCAAGCGGCAATGGAAGAGGAAAGCGCAAGCCCAGCATGCTGATAATATCCCACAAGAATAAATTGCAGAACGATATTTACCGCAATGGCGATTAAGCTGAAATACATCGGCGTTTTTGTATTTTGCCGAGAGAAATAAACTGGCGCTAAAATTCGAATAATGAAAAATGCCGGAATACTCAGCGCATATGCGACCAAGCTCTTCCCTGCCATAATGACATCGGTTTCGTAAAATTCACCGCGCATAAAGAGCGTTGCCAAAAGCGGTTCTGCTAAAAACATCAAGCCGAGCATTGCCGGCAAACCGATAATCAGAGATAACTGCACGCCCCAATCGATGGTTTTACTAAGGTTAGTAAAATCCCCTTTTGTGTAGAGTTCTGATAGTTTTGGCAATACTACCGTTCCAAGTGCAACGGCAAATGTACCAATGGCGAATTCTACTAATCGATCCGAATAGTAGAGCCATGTAATGCTTCCTGTTTCTAATCTCGAAGCGAGTTGCGTGTTAATCAAAATGTTAATTTGGCTACTCGATGAACCGATGATTGCCGGAATCATCAAAAACATAATGCGCTTCACGCCGGGAGATGAGAAGTTGATTTTCGGCAACATCGTTAATCCTTCTCTTTTCACGGCATAAAAGAGAGAAAACATCTGAATAATTCCCGCTAAAAATACGGCATAACCGAGCGCCATAATAGGCTCTGCAAAGTAACTACTAATAAAAGCACCCGCAATTAAACAGACATTGAGCACAATGGGAATTGCCGCCGGCATTGCAAATTTGTTTAAAGAGTTTAAAACACTGCCATACATTGCCGTCATACAGATAAAGAAAAGATATGGCAACATCAAACGCACAAGGGATTCTGCCATTGTGAATTTTTCGGTATCATTCACAAATCCTGATGCAAACAGCAGAACCATTTCTGAGGAAAAAACTACACCTAAAATGGTAATTAGAAGCAAGACAATTCCTAAAGTCCCGCTCACTTCCGCAAGGAAAAACTTCAGTTCATCTTTTGTTTTCTCTAATCGATATTCGCTAAATACCGGCACGAAAGCTTGGTTAAAAGCGCCTTCCCCGAAAAAACGACGAAAGAGATTTGGGATTCTAAAAGCGACACTAAAAGCATCCATTGCTGCGCCGGCACCGAAGTAGCTCGCGAAGATAATATCTCGCAATAATCCCATAATTCGAGATAGGAGCGTAAAACCACTAACCGTAAAGAGCGAGCGAAACAGAGATGACTTCATAACATCCTTTAAAAATATTCTTTAAGAATATCCATTCAAAAAAGCTGAAATAACGATATCGATATCCAGATAAAATAATTTTTCAATTATACGCTGTTATCTTCAAAACATAAAAAAACCCCGCAAATTGCGAGGTTATTAACTTAAAAGCTCTTAGGAAAAAGATCTACTTTTCTGCTGTTTCACTTAAATCATTCATGCTTAAACGTAAGTTCTGACCAATACGGAAAGTCACAACACGGCGTGCGCTGATTGGAATTTCTTCCCCAGTTTTAGGATTTCTTCCTGGACGCTCTGATTTATCACGTAATTCAAAACTTCCAAATCCTGATAACTTCACTGCACGACCTGATGCTAACGCATCACTAATTTCACCAAAGAAATCTTCTACGAATTGCTTCGTATCTTCACGGGAAATATTAGTGCTGTGATACAAGTTCTCTGTAATTGCAGCTTTCGTTAAAGTAGACATCTGTAACTCCTTTACATATTTTTAACTATAACTAATTTAAATATCTTTTACTTATTGTCGAAGCGAAACCCCTGCTACCGCTAAGTCCGCAAGAATCTCTTCTACTATTGTGTCAACGTCCGCATCCTTCAGACTTTCTTCACGATTTTGGAACGTTAAACTAAATGCCATATTTTTCGAAGTTGTTTCCGACTTTTCAGCTTTTGGCGTATAGATATCAAATAACGTTACTTGTGTAAGATATTTACGAGCATTTTTCTCGCCTTTCATCACATCAATCACCTGCTGAGTTGAAACATCTGCCGGCACAACTAACGCTAAATCTCGTTTAGATACAGGGAAACGGGAAAGTTCTTTGAACTTCGGCGTTTCAGATGCTGCGAGGCGCTCATAATTAAGCTCAAACACAAATACATCTCTACCTAAATCTAACGCTTTTACAACGCTAGGATGTAACTTTCCTAAATATCCAATCACTTCGCCATTACCTGACTTGATATCTGCACTTTGTCCTGGATGTAAAATCTCACGTTGAGAAGGTACAAACACAAAGTCATCTCTGCCAGTTTTCTTTAAAAGCGCTTCAACATCTCCTTTCAAATCAAAGAAATCAACCGCTCGAGCATCAACACCCCATTGTAACGGTGCTGCCGTTCCACAAATTGCACCGGCAATATGTAGTTCTTGCTCTAGGTTATCAAGCGTACCGTTATAAGTACGACCTGATTCAAAGAATCTTAATCTTGTCTGCTGACGTTTAAGATTGTGATCCATTGCCCCTAAAACTCCAGGTAAAAGCGTTGTTCTCATCACTGAAAGATCATTTGAGATCGGGTTTTTCAGTGCGATTGCTTTTTTATTTGGATCTAAAATCGCTTGCCATGCAGGACTTACAAAACTCATTTCAATGACTTCGTGGAATCCACGGCTCACTAAAACTTTCTTAAAATCTGTTAATGTTACTTTCGATTCTGGAACTTTTGTCATCAATACTTGTGACATCATTTCAAAAGAGACAGGAACATTGTCATAACCGTTCAAACGAGCGACTTCTTCAATGAAATCTTCCTCGATTTGAAGGTCGAATCGGTAAGAAGGTGGCACCACGACAAGGTAATCATCGTGAATTTCTGTCACATTTCCTACTCGATTCACAAACGTATTTATATCATGCTTTGTAAATTCTTGTCCAATTATTTGATTTATTTTATAAAATCTTACTTTTACAGGTTCACGTTGTGGTAAAAATTTAACATCTTCCACTTGTGAAATTTTGCCTGCTTTTCCGCCTGCATATTGCTGAATGAGCGCTGTTGCATAGTTAAGCGCCTTTTCCACCAATGCAAAATCAACACCACGTTCAAAGCGATGTGATGAATCTGTATGAAGACCATAATTACGTGCTTTACCGGCAATTGTAATCGGATTAAACCATGCAGCTTCTAAGAAGATTGTCGTGGTATCATCATTACAAGCACTCTCTTCTCCGCCCATAATGCCGGCCATTGCCAATACTTTTTGCGCATCTGCGATCACTAGCGTATCTGCTTTGAGAGAAATTGTATCTTCATTAATAAGCTTGAGTTTCTCCCCATCTTTCGCACGGCGAACGAGAATATCTCCTTCAATCTTACTAAAATCGAATGCATGAAGTGGCTGACCAATCTCTAGTAACACTAAGTTCGTTACATCCACTAAAATGCCGTGTGGACGAATCCCGCTTCTACGAAGACGCTCTTGCATCCAAAGCGGTGATTCCGCTTTAGGATTCACACCTTCAATCACTCGACCTAAATATCTTGGGCAATCTTGCGCATCTTCAACGCTAACTGCTTTTGTGAGATCACTTTCAACAGTAATCACTGTTTCTTCCACAGAATCTGCTTCTTGACCTGTCATTGCCGCAACATCACGAGCAACGCCTAAAATGCTTAAGCAATCACCACGATTTGGCGTTAAATCAATCTCGATAATTTCATCATCAAGATCTAATACCACTCTAAAATCCGCGCCGACCTCTAAATCATCACTTAAAATCATTAAGCCTGAAGCATCTTCATTCACGCCAAGCTCTTTTGCAGAACAGAGCATTCCAGAAGAAGCAACACCGCGAAGTTTTGCATCTTTAATTTTGAAATCGCCCGGCAATACAGCGCCCACAAGTGCCGTAGGAACTTTAATACCCACCGCCACGTTTGGTGCACCGCAAACGATTTGTACAAGCTCAGATTGACCTACATCTACCTGCGCAACACGTAAACGATCTGCATCAGGATGTTGCTCTAAACCCACAACTTTACCAATCACAACGCCGGTAAATTTTGGCGCCGCTAATTCAACGCCTTCTACTTCTAATCCTGCCATCGTTAAACGATCTGCAAGATCTTCAGGAATGGTATCAATCCACTCTTTTAACCACGAAACTGAAATTTTCATAATATTCTTACCCAGTAATTGTTTATCTAAATTGTGTTAAGAAGTTCATATCATTTTCATAGAACAACCGAAGATCATTCACGCTGTAACGAAGCATTGCTAAGCGTTCAACACCCATTCCAAAGGCATAACCTTGGAACTCTTCAGGATCGATATTCACGGCTTTCAAGACATTAGGATGCACCATTCCACAACCTAGAACTTCTAGCCAACCTGTGTTTTTACAAACACGGCAACCATCACCGCTACAGATCACACATTCGATATCAACTTCAGCAGATGGCTCTGTAAATGGGAAGAATGAAGGTCTAAAACGAAGTTTTAAATCTTTTTCAAAAAACTGTTGCATGAACTCTGTCAAAATCCCTTTCAGGTTTGCAAAAGTCACATCTTTATTAATCACAAGCCCTTCCACTTGGTGGAACATTGGACTGTGAGTTACATCTGAGTCACTACGGTAAACACGGCCATAACCGATCATTTGAATCGGCGGCTTCTCTTCTTGCATCACATGAATCTGCGTATTAGAAGTATGGGTGCGAAGTAAAATGTGCTCATCAAAATAGAACGTGTCAAACATCGCTCTAGCAGGATGATGCTCAGGGATATTCAGAGCTTCAAAGTTATAAAAGTCGCTCTCAATTTCAGGACCTTCTACAATATCGAATCCAACGGATGCAAAAAACTCATGAATACGCATCATTGTTCTTGTAATCGGATGAAGTGCACCCGTATCACTATTTCGACCTGATTGCGTAACATCTACTGTTTCTGTCATCAATTGACGATTTAATTCAGCCTCTTCTAATGCTGTTTTTTTCGCTTCAAGTTGTCCCATTACTTCAGTTCTAACTTTATTGATCTCGGCGCCACGCGCTTTTCTAGCATCAGGATCTAACTTCCCTAATTCTGCCATTAAAGCGCTAATTTGACCTTTTTTACCAAAATAGGTTACGCGTACTTCATCAAGTGCCTGCAAATTATCTGCTTTAGTGATCGCTTCTAAAGCAGATTGAAGAATTGTCTCTAGACTCATTAGTTCATCTACCTACATATCTGTTTTTTTAAATAAAAAAAGGAAAAGAGCATCTATAGCCGCTTTTCCTTTTTGTTCTAAACTCTATTGGTTAAATTAATATAAATTATATTTTTTAACTGAGAGATATTTGTTTACGCTAATGCTGACTTTGCACGCTCAGCTAATACGCCGAACGAAGTAATGTCATGAACTGCCATGTCTGCAAGCACTTTACGGTCAATTTGGATCTCGGCTTTTTTCAAACCATTGATAAATCGGCTGTAAGAGAGACCAAACTCACGTGATGCTGCATTGATACGAACGATCCAAAGAGCACGGAAGTCTCTTTTGCGTTGACGACGGTCACGGTATGCGTACTGACCCGCTTTATAAACTGCTTGGGTTGCTGTACGGATGCTACGTGAACGCGCACCATAATAACCTTTAGCTTTTTTTAAGATTTTTTTGTGACGCGCTTTAGTGATCGTCCCACGTTTTACTCTTGCCATTTTTTAAATTCTCCTAATTAATACTTATGCGTACGGTAACATTTGCGCTACTTGCTTATGATCTGCTTTAGAGATCACAGCCTCACCACGAAGATGTCTTTTACGCTTAGTTGTTTTTTTAGTAAGAATATGGCTACGGAACGCACAATGACGCTTGAAGCTACCACTTGCGCTTTTGCGGAAACGCTTTTTAGCGCCGCTATGACTTTTTAATTTTGGCATTTTAATCCACTCGCATTTCTAAATTAATAAAATTAACTGATCTACTCTTTTGCTGCATTCTTTAAAGGAGCCAGTACCATTGTCATTTGACGACCTTCAATTTTAGGTCTTTGCTCAACAACACCATACTCTTTTAAATCTTGCTCTACACGAAGAAGAAGATCCATACCTAGATCTTGGTGAGCCATTTCACGACCTCTAAAACGAAGCGTTACTTTGCCTTTATCACCATCTTTCAAGAAACGTATCAGGTTGCGTAGTTTTACCTGATAATCCCCCTCATCCGTTGCCGGACGAAACTTGATCTCTTTCACTTGAACTTGTTTCTGCTTCTTCTTAGCTTCATCAGCCTTTTTGCGTAATTCATAACGGTATTTACCGTAATTCATAATACGACAAACAGGTGGTTTCGCTGTTGGAGAAACTTCAACCAAATCAAGCGAGTCATTATATGCTAAATCTAAAGCTTCATCAAGTGGAACGATTCCTCTTTGCTCACCCTCAGCATCAATTAAGCGTACTTCTTTTACCGTAATCTTCTCGTTGATGCGGTGTTCATATTGATTACTAATAGTAATATCTCCTATTCACTAATAATGTTTTAATTAACGTTTTAAACTAATTTCTTGTTTGATTCTGGTAAAGATATCAATTCACTACCAATTCGATCGACCAATACCATCAATTTCATTTCTTCTTGATATCTTCCAGATCTTTAAATATTAAGAATTCTATCCAAAATTGTAGATAACGTTCTTATTCTACAAATCTTTTTGAATAAATTCCACGAATTCATCTAATGTCATCGTACTAAGGTCTTGCCCTTCTCTTGTACGAACTGCAACAAGTCCCATTTCCATCTCTCGCTGTCCTACAACAAGGATATATGGCACACGAGAAATTGTTGCTTCACGGATTTTGTAGCCAACTTTCTCATTACGTGCATCCACTTTTGTTCTTATATTAAGTTTTTTAAGTGCTTTTGCAACTTTTTCCGCATACTCAGTCTGATTACTTGTAATAGGTAAAACAGCCACTTGCTCAGGCGCTAACCACAATGGCATCGATCCTGCATAGTGCTCGATAAGAATCCCGATAAATCTTTCGAAAGATCCTAAGATTGCTCTATGAAGCATTACAGGACGCTTACGAGTATTATCTTCGTCTACAAATTCTGCATCTAATCTTTCCGGAAGCACGAAGTCTAACTGAATCGTTCCTACCTGCCATGAACGACCAATTGCATCTTTAATATGGTATTCCACTTTAGGGCCGTAGAAAGCACCTTCACCAGGAAGCTCTTCCCAGGTAATTCCTGCAGCTCCCAACGCCGTTCTTAAACCAGATTCTGCCATATCCCAAATATGATCTTCACCAGCACGTTGCTCTGGGCGAAGTGAAAGTTTCACACTGATGTCTTTAAATCCGAAATGATCATACACGCTCATTGCGAATTTATGAAAACGCTCTACTTCTGAAACGACTTGATCATCACGACAGAAAATATGCGCATCATCCTGAACAAATCCACGAACTCGCATTAATCCATGAAGTGCACCTGATGGTTCATTTCTATGACATGAACCAAATTCTGCTAAACGCATTGGTAAATCACGATATGAATGCAATCCGTGGTTAAATACTTCAATATGACACGGACAGTTCATTGGTTTTACCGCATAATCACGATTTTCCGATGACGTTGTGAACATATTTTCTTTATAGTTTTCCCAGTGACCTGAGCGTTCCCAAAGTGTACGATCCATTACAAGTGGTGTACGAATCTCTAAGTACCCTTCTTCTTTCTGGCGTTTACGCATGTATTGCTCAACGTTTTGCCAAATCGTCCAACCTTTTGGATGCCAGAAAACCATTCCCGGTGCTTCTTCTTGAAGATGGAAAAGGTTTTGCGCACGACCAATACGGCGATGATCACGTTTTTCTGCCTCCGCAACTCTTTCTAAATGCTCTTTAAGCTCTTTATCCGTTGCAAAAGCAACTGCATAAATACGTGTGAGCATTTTATTATTAGAATCCCCACGCCAATATGCACCGGCAATATTGGTTAATGCAAAGGCAAGCTTACCTTTATTGGTTGTTGGAGTATGAGGGCCACGGCAGAGATCCATAAAGATATCCTCGCCGTTGTTACCTTGACGATAGAGAGAAATCTCTAGCTGATCTTCCGGCGCACGATCAATGATATCTGCTTTATAAGGTTCATTCTTATCTAAGAAGTATTGTTTTGCTGCGTTTCTTTCCCACATTTCGCGAGTCACTTCTAAATTTTCTTTTAGAATTTCTCGCATTCTTTTGTCAATCGCTGGAAGTGCTTCTGGCACGATCGGCTCGACAAAATCAACGTCATAATAGAAACCGTTATCAATCGTTGGTCCGATTGCTAATTTTGCATCAGGATAGAGATCTTTTACTGCCCTTGCGAGTACTTGCGCAGCCAAGGTATGTCTTGCAATATCTAATCCCGCGTCATCTTTTACCGTTAGCACTTTAAAGTCTACGTCTTCGGTAATGGTATAGCTAAGATCTTTATCTTCTCCACCCACAACAATTCCAAGCGCAGCCTTTGCAAGCCCCGGTCCGATATCATTCACAATATCTAATCCAGTAACAGCGTTTTGATACTCTCTTTTACTGCCATCAGGCAAAGTAATAACGGGCATTGATTTTCTCACTCCTTAAGCAACGTATAACTTTCTAAACAAGCTATTATAGACTATCTTCAATTCAATTATCATAAAATATTGAAGGCTTACTAAGAAGATTGTGAACAGTAGAATATTGCCTCAGGCAAACTTCTTTCACTCTCCTACTACATATTTTTTTCAAAATAGAATAGAATAGTGCAATATTTAGTATAAATTATTTGAAGAGTTGATTGATAGCGTTGCAAAGAACCCTGCAACGATCAGAACTTCTCGGCATATTTCGTCGTATCAATTAGCAATAAAACAACCCAAATTTAGGAGAGTAAACTGCTGTGCGTTTTAACTATAAAGCTCTAATTGGAATTGGTGTTACCTTAATGTTCACAAACATTAATGCAAATGAAATCACACCAAACTATGAAGCAGGTAAGGCAATTGCAGAGACCTGTGTATCTTGTCATGGTCAAAATGGTGTAAGTACAAATGACTTATATCCAAAACTTGCAGGTCAACATCAAAAATACATTCGTACACAATTATATGAATTAAAGCGTTCATATAGTGATCCTACAAATGGCTTACGTTTTGACTCAGAAATGAGTGTTGAAGCAGATAAACTTACTCCGCAAGATATCGCAGATGTAGCTCTCTATCTCTCTAAACAAAAAACCACTTATAACGTTGCGGATGAAAAACTTGCAATTCGCGGTGAGCAAATTTACCGTGGTGGTGATATTGCTCGTGGAATCCCAGCATGTTCAGCATGTCATAGCCCAACAGGTCAAGGAAATGCTGCGGCAAACTATCCTGCTGTTGCCGGTCAACATGCATACTACACTGAGAAACAATTAAATCGTTTCAAAACTGATGAGCGTAAAAATGACCCTGCTCGTATCATGCGTGATATTGCACAACGTATGACAGAAGCTGAGATCAAAGAAGTGTCTTCTTACATCCAAGGCTTACAACCATAAGAATATTATTCTTATAAATCTTGAAATGTATTCATAAAAAGTGAGCTTCATGCTCACTTTTTTCTTAAGAATCATTGCATTACACTGAAGCATCATGGTAAATAAGTACAACAATTCTATTTCAAGGAGTTTTCACTTATGTTTAAAAAATTTTTCACAGCAACGGTATTGCTATTTGCTACCACTGTAGGGATTGCATCTGCTCAAAATTATTATGATCAAATCTCCCCTAAAGTCGACAACATCTACGATCCTGATAAAATCGAGGTTGTGACTATTTTCTCTTATGCTTGTCCGGCATGTAACAATTTCGAGCCACTTTTCCAAAATTGGAAAGAGAGCCAAGCAGATAACGATTATCTCACGACCGTTTCTCTTGCTGCACCTGGCCAAGGAACATGGTCGCTTTATGCTCAAGCATTCTATACTTTAGAAGCGATGAATGAATTAGAAAGAGGTCATCAAGCGTTCTTTAATGCCATCCATAAAGAGCGTAAACGCTTTATTAATGCTAACCAAATTGCAGATTTCATGAAGACTCAAGGCATTGATAGAGATAAATTTCTAAAAGCGTGGAGTAGCTTTGGTGCGAAGAGTTCTTTCAATAGAGCAGCTGAACTTATTTCTAACCAATATCAAGTTCCTTTTACACCGGCTGTGATTATTGATGGACAATACCTCTTAAGTGCAGACAAAGCATCAAGACGTCCTGGTAATGAAAACGCTTATCAAAAACTCATTATTACGATGAATGAAGTCATTGAAAAAGTGAAAAATGATCGTGGTATTCCATCAGAAATAATTGAAGTACAGACTGAAGAACAGTAGAATCGTTATTCCTTTCAAATATTCTAAAAGGGCTTTCTGTAAGCCCTTTTTATATTTCGACTAAATCATCTTTTCGTGAGGATAGCAATGTCACTCTTTTTTTCGCCGCAAATTGATCCGGTAATATTTTCAATAGGTCCCGTTGCTCTAAGATGGTATGCCCTCATGTATATTATCGCCTTAGGACTTGCCGTTGTTTTAGGAAGCTATCGCGCTAAAAAACCAAATTCCGGTTGGACGACATCACAAGTTAGTGATACGGCATTTTACCTTTTTCTAGGTGCCATTTTAGGCGGAAGAATTGGATATACGCTCTTTTATGATTTTGGAAACTTTATCCAAAACCCTATGTCGATCATTGGATGGACCGGCGAAATGATCGAATGGTCCGGCATGAGCTTCCATGGCGGATTGATTGGCGTATTGGTTGCAAGCTTCTTTGTGGCCAGACATTACAAAAAAACCTTTTGGGAATTTACAGATTTTATTGCGCCACTCATTCCTTTAGGACTCTTTTTTGGCCGTATGGGAAATTTCATGAATGGCGAATTATGGGGGAACTTTACCGACCAAACATGGGGATTTTTATTCGAATATGCCCCAACAACTATTGATTTAATCTATCGTCATCCATCCCAACTTTATGAAGCTTTAACTGAAGGTTTACTACTCTTCATCATTCTTTGGATCTATACGGCAAAGCCAAGACCAAGAGCCGCAGCTTCCGGAATCTTCTTATTAGGATATGGTGGGTTCCGATTTATCGTAGAGTTCTTTAGAGAACCTGATGCACATCTTGGATATATTTTTGGGGGTTGGCTCACTCAAGGAATGCTCCTTTGTATCCCAATGATCGTTATTGGTCTATTTATCATTATCATGGCTTATCGCAGGAAATCAGCATGAAACAGTATCTTAATTTAATGCGTGAAGTTCGCGACAACGGCAACTTCAAAGAAGATCGCACAAATACCGGCACATATTCTATTTTCGGCCATCAAATGCGCTTTAACTTACAAGAAGGCTTTCCATTAGTTACCACTAAAAAACTTCATCTACGCTCCATCATTTATGAGCTTCTCTGGTTCCTTCAAGGCAATACCAATATTGATTACCTTCAAAAAAATGGCGTTCGTATTTGGAATGAGTGGGCTGATGAGAATGGTGACCTAGGTCCTGTTTATGGCGCTCAATGGCGTTCATGGCCAAAATCGGATGGATCTGTGGTTGATCAGATCACAAATCTTATTCACGATATTAAACATAATCCTGATTCCCGCAGATTAATTGTCAGTGCATGGAATGTGGGAGAGCTTGATAAAATGGCACTACCGCCCTGCCACCTCCTATTTCAGTTTTACGTGAATAATGGCAAGCTTTCCTGCCAGCTTTATCAACGTTCTGCCGATATCTTTTTAGGTGTTCCCTTTAATATTGCAAGCTATGCGCTTTTAACACATATGATTGCACATGTTTGTGATCTTGAAGTGGGTGATTTTATCTGGACAGGTGGCGATTGTCATCTCTATACCAACCATTTAGAGCAGACAGATCTTCAACTTTCTCGTGAGCCAATGCCACTTGCAAAGCTTGTGATTCATAATAACCCCAAAGATATTTTCGACTTCAAATTTGAAGATTTTGAGATTCAAGACTATGGATCTCATCCGACAATTAAAGGATTGGTTGCTGTTTAATATGCAAGATGCAAACAAAGATACAACGGATATCGTCCATATTTACACAGATGGTGCATGTAGTGGCAACCCTGGCCCCGGAGGCTGGGGTGCGCTTTTAGTATATAAAGGTCATGAGAAAGAACTCTCAGGATTTGAAGCAGATACTACTAATAACCGCATGGAACTCACAGCGGCCATCAAAGGATTACAAGCCCTGAAACGCTCTTGCCATATTGTTCTCACAACAGATTCTCGATATGTACAACAAGGTATTATGAACTGGGTTGATGGCTGGATTAGACGAAATTGGAAGACAGCAAATAATAAACCGGTACTCAATCAAGATCTCTGGCGCTTACTGTTAAGTGAAAAAGAACGTCATCTGTCTATCGATTGGTGTTGGGTAAAAGGCCATGCTGGACATCGAGAAAATGAGATTGTTGATGATTTAGCAACTAGTGCGATTAAGAACAATATTTAAAACAATCTTTAAAGAAGTTTTAACAGATCTGACAACCCAATAAAACATCTAATAATCGGATGTTTATTGCAATTTAAAGTTTGATTACAGCTTCATAAATCTATTCTGAATCAAACAATAATCCACTAAGAATTTATTACAGAAAGTCATACTAAGAGTACATTTATTATGAGTAGACAAATTATACTAGATACCGAAACCACGGGCTTTGACTTCAATAAAGGCGATCGCATGGTTGAGATCGGCTGTATTGAGATGATTGATCGGGAGATCACCGACAATCATTTTCATGTCTATATTAACCCTGAAAGATCCATGCCTCTGGAAGCATTTAATGTTCATGGTCTTGGTGATGAATTCTTAAAAGATCAGCCTCTATTTGCAGAAGTGGGTCAAAGCTTTTTAGATTATATTGATGGCGCTGAACTGATTATTCATAACGCTGGGTTTGACGTTCCTTTCTTAAACTTTGAATTAGAACGAATGGGCTTGCCTAAAGTCACGGATCGCTCTCCTGTGATCGATACTTTAAAAATGGCTCGGGAGCTCTATCCTTCCCAAAGAAATACGCTTGATGCATTATGCCGAAGACTTGGCGTAGATAACTCTAGACGTGAACTTCACGGCGCCCTACTCGACTCAGAATTATTGGCGCAAGTGTATCTCAACATGACCGGCGGGCAAGAGTCTTTCTTTGATATCTTTGAAACTCAGAATACCCTCAAAAATAGCGCAGAATTAGCAACACAAAAAGCAAGCAGAGATGGAATGCCAGCAGTAAAGCGTAAAGTTTTTTACGCAACTCCGGACGAACTCGCCGCTCATGAAGCCTTTATTGCTAAATTCAAATAGTTCCTCCACTCAAAATACAGAATCACAGGTTCTATATAGATGAAGATATGGATAAAGTAGACATGAAAAAAGCGCTAATTCAATAGCGCTTTTTTGACTTCCAATATATCTCCAATAAACCTATTTTTACGAACGTCATTCAATACTCATATTTTATAGCCATTCCGATTTAAAACTCTAAAAAGAATTGATACTGCTGGCATGGGATTTTAAAAAGAATGCAAGCATTCGACCCAACCATGTATTAGCCTTAATTTTACCATTAAACTTTCTTAAACCGATTTCAGTCTATATATACAAACTTTAGTAGATCTACTTCAAAATAAAACACAACAGAAGCTGATCCTTATTCTATCCTGAAATCTTTTATAACAACCCCTCGATCGGCAGTACTGTTAAAAACTTCATAAAGCCTCGCGTGAACATATTGGTATTAGGCTCTACATCAAATGTTTCAATAAGTTCATTATCTTCGTATACTTGCCATTGAAGCTTACCATCTACCGAAATCACTTTATAAGATTGACTTAAAAGCGTAGCATCAATCTCTTCCCCAATCTCTTTCGACAATTCTGGGTTTAAAATGACGACTCCCATCTCTGTATTAATTTTTGCAGAACGAGGATCTAAATTCAAAGACCCCACAAACAACTGAGAGCGATCCACAACAAATGTTTTTGCATGCAAACTCGATGCAGAACTTCCCACTAATCCCTTGTCCGTTACACCTGAGATATGATCCTGATTACCATCCGCTTTTAGCTCATAGATTTTAACGCCGGCATCAATCAATTCTTGGCGATATTCCATATACCCCGCATGCACAAATATCACATCCGTCGCTTTATAAGAGTTTGTTAAGACAGAAACATCTATTCCCTTATTCACAAGATCGATTAAAAATTCCGTTCCTTCCCCTGTCGGTACAAAATAAGGGGAGACAAAAAAGATCTCCTTTTTCACATTACCAATAGCTTCCAATAGCGGTTTTTGGAAATCATTTTCACTCCAAACACCTAATGCTTTACTGGGTGGATCTGATACTAAATGTGCCTCTGACCAGCGCCAACGGATATCGTTATCCACTATTCTTTCTAATAATCTAGAATTTAAAAGCGCTAACTCATAAGTAGAAACATCTGCTCGAAACTTTGTACGTCTTAATTTATCTAATGCCGCAAGATAGTCACTGCCATACTCTTTAGTGATAATCTGCTCTGAAGGATAAGCTAAAACGCTATTCCAATAATCATCAAAATCTCTGGCAAGTTCCGGCACAATTTTTCCAATCGCCATCACATCTAAATCAGAGAAAACCATTCCATCGCCGGCTGCAAAATATTCATCCCCAATATTTCTTCCTCCCGTAATGGCAATCTGACCATCTACGATTAAAGACTTATTGTGCATCCGATGATTGAGTCGTTTAAAGTCGATGATATATCCTAAAAATCGAACGTTACGATTGGTAAAAGGATTGAATAGTCTAATTTCAATATTGGGATGGTCATTTAAAATAGAAAGAAGATCATCCATTCCGGAAGTATTGTTATCATCTAGCAATAATCGAACTCGCACCCCCCTTTCAGCCGCTTCATAAACATCTCTCAGCAACATCATTCCCGAGGTATCAGGGCGCCAAATATAGTATTGAAGATCTATTGATTCTTCAGCAAGTTTCATAACTGCCGAACGCGCAACGAATGCATCTAAGGGATCTCCTAGTACAAAAATTCCCGTTAAGTTCGGATCTTCCGGTAATTCTGTCGCTAATAGTTTTGCGAGTTGTGTATTATCGTTTGCCGGCAATGCTCGGCTTTCAACCTGCTCTAACTTTGGAAGCGGTTTTACCGCACATGCAGCCAAAACTCCGAGAACAACCACAATGATTGCAATCAACATTCCTATGATTTTAAAAGCCTTTATTAATACCATGAATAACCTTATGCAAATAGCTTTATAAAAAAAGCTATATATTTATCTTAATTCGGCGATTTTACCACAATCCATTTTTTTCTTTGTCAACGCATCATAATTTTAAAAATCCATAATAAATATAACTCCTCGATTCATTCTTAGTTATAAAAAAATCTTATAGCGCCTCAAAATATCCATAAGATCGATGCCCAAAACTTTTAAACATCGTTAAAACCTATTTGAAAATATAGTTCTATCACTCTATTTTCAAACAATTAATAGATAAGATAAGGTGTGCCGAATTGCTATTTCTTCATAGATAATGCTACAGTTATCCGGTATTTTATGATCTTACGATCGACTTGTAATATGATTATATTTTGTCATTCATACGAAATAGAAGGAGTTATTTTATGTCATCAATTGCTGAAATTTCAGAGCGCCGTTATACCTGTAAGGCTTATGATCCTAAGAAAAAAATCTCTAAGGAGCTTATAGAGCAGCTGTATACCGTTTTAAGAAATAGCCCTTCTTCCGTAAACTCTCAACCTTGGCATTTTATGATTGCTGAAACAGATGAAGCAAAAGCACAAATCTTACCGGCAATTATGGACTTCAACCAACCTCGCGTACAAAATGCATCTCATGTTGTTCTATTCTTAGCCAAAAACGAGTTGTCGAGCGACTTCCTGGCAGAAATCGTTGATCAAGAAGAGAAAGATCTTCGCTTTCCTGAAGAAGGCATGAAAGAAGCGAATGACAAAGGTCGCCGTTATTTCGTAGGTTTAAATGATCATACGCCGGAAGATCTTCATATTTGGCAAGATAAGCAAATTTATATTGCCCTTGGCAATCTTCTCTTTGCAGCTGCAGCACTTGATATTGATTCAACACCAATAGAAGGTTTCCATCCCGATAAACTCGATGAAATTTTAGATCTAAAGAATAAAGGCTATCGCAGTGTTGTCGTTGCATCTTTGGGATATCACAGCAATGAAGACTTTAATGTGACCCTCAAAAAGTCCCGCTTACCCATAAATGAAGTTTTAACGGTTTTTTAAGAAACCATCATAAAACATGCGTAAAATACAATAAAAACCAGATACAAAATAAAGATAAAACAACGATAAGATAAATAAAAATCGCATAAACAATAGACCTAAAATAAGCTAAAAACAGATTCTACTTATGCGAGTCAAAAATGGAAGAAGCCCTAAGAGCAATACTCTTGGGGTTTATCTTTTAAGCAGTTATTTTCTCAGAAAAATTTATCCTGAAAAAGGCTTGCCCCATTGCGCAAAACACACTAAAATTCAGCCCTCGCAATACACCGAGATAAGAAGCCTTTCTTGACCTTTCCCTTTAACCATTTTTAAAGATTTCCCTCTTTAATCAAATGCGGAGGCGCTTATGCAACAACAAAGTCGTTTACACAAGAATGAACCTTGGCGTGATCCTAATTCTGTTCCTCATGTTGAAATTACCGATATCGTAAAACGCTATGATGATCATCTAGCGGTGGATCATATTTCTCTAGATATTTATAAAGGCGAGTTTTTCTCTCTTTTGGGTCCCTCAGGTTGTGGTAAAACAACGCTTTTAAGAATGCTTGCAGGATTTGAAACTCCCACTTCTGGTAAAATTCTACTAGAAGGCGAAGATATGTCGAAAATCCCGCCTTACGAAAGACCTGTAAATATGATGTTTCAGAGCTATGCGCTCTTTCCTCATATGACAGTGGAAGATAATATCGCCTTTGGATTGAAGCAAGATAAAGTGTCAAAGCCGGAGATTCGTCGCAGGGTTACTCAAATGCTTGAGCTTGTGCAGATGGAACGCTTTGCGAAACGTAAACCGCATCAGTTATCAGGTGGACAACGTCAACGTGTAGCGCTTGCTCGTAGTATTGTCAAAAAACCTAAATTACTGCTTCTTGATGAACCCTTAGGTGCGCTTGATAAACGTCTTCGTGAACAGACACAATTTGAGCTCATGACCATTCAGGAAGAGCTTGGCATGACGTTTATTATTGTGACGCATGATCAGGAAGAAGCGATGACCGTTTCGAGCCGAATTGCTGTCATGGATTCAGGAAGCCTTGCACAAGTTGCAACGCCGGCAGAGATTTATGAATTCCCGAACTCTCGCTATGTTGCGGAGTTTGTCGGCGATGTAAATATCTTTGAAGGTGTGATTTCGGAAATTTCTTCCAATCAAACAACTATTGAGAGCTTTGAAGCACCGACGCCTTTAGTCTGTGCGCAAGGAGTTGGGGCAACCGTGGGTTCCCAAGCTTGGGTTGCAGTTCGTCCTGAAAAGCTCGATATCTCTCTTACGCCGCCGGAAAATACGCTTATTAACTGCGTACAAGGGGAAGTTTGGGATATTGGTTATATGGGGAACGTTTCGATTTATCACGTAAAACTTGATAATGAGAAGATGATTACCGTTTCTCAAATGAATGATACGCGCATTATTGAGCAAAGAATTACTCACGAAGATCGTGTTTATGTGAGCTTTACAGATGATTCAGGAATTGTACTCATCTCTTAACCTTTAATCATGGAGGGTTGGCAATGCCACATCGTCAACAAGAGGTCGGAACATTTACCGGCATTATGGCGGAGATTGTTTCTCGCTTGAACTTTACCCATCGTAAATTATTACGCTTTGCGCCTTATCGTTTTTTGGTAGGTCTTGGTCATAGCCACCGATTTTTAATCGGTGTGCCTTATCTTTGGCTCATTCTTTTCTTCCTGATCCCCTTTTTAATTATTTTAAGAATTAGTTTTACGGAAGCTGAAATCGCATCTCCACCATTTTCCAATCTTTTGGCGTGGGTAGATGATGGCTTATTGCAGATTACCGTGAACTTCCAGAACTATATGGAGATTTGGGAAGATGGCATCTATATTCACGCCTATTTAAATAGTGTGAAAATCGCCTTTATCTCTACATTATTGACGCTACTTATTGGCTATCCTATTGCGCTAGCGATGTCGAGAGCGTCTAAAAAGTGGCAACTCTTTTTAGTCATGCTTGTGATTCTGCCCTTTTGGACTTCTTTTCTAATCCGAATTTATGCATGGATTACGATCCTTTCTCCCACCGGCGTTCTCAATAACTTTATTAATTGGGTTGGAATGGGAATTGGTTTAATTGATCCGAGCTCCCCTGTGGTGCTTCATATTCTTCATACAGATTTAGCAGTGTATATCGGCATTGTGTATGGCTATCTGCCCTTTATGATTTTGCCATTATTCGCAACGTTAATCAAAATTGACGATACCTTAGTGGAAGCAGCATTAGACTTAGGCTCACCGCCCATTAAAACCTTCTGGACGATTACTTTTAGATTATCGCTTCCCGGCGTTTTAGCAGGATGTTTCTTAGTCTTTATTCCGGCAATTGGAGAGTTTGTCATCCCTGATCTTCTCGGTGGTTCTAATGTCACCATGATTGGAAAAGTGCTCTATGACACTTACCTTCAAGGCATGAACTTACCTCTTGTTTCGGCAATTTCTGTGATTCTATTATTGATTGTGTTGATTCCGATCTATATCTTTAATCGCATTCAAGCAAAGCAATTCGACTAGGAGGCGCACTATGAAAAAAAGAATGACCGCGCTGAATTGGACAGCACTAATTTTAGGCTTACTCTTCCTCTATATTCCCATCATTTTAGTGATTTTCTATAGCTTTAATGAATCCAAACTCGTTACCGTTTGGAGTGGGTTTTCCACGAAATGGTACAGCGATCTGTTTCAACAAGAAGGGATCTGGTCAGCAACAAAAACAAGTCTACTCTTAGCATTAGCAACGTCCACTTTTGCCGTCGTATTAGGCACAATGGCGGCATTTTCCTTAGTAAAATTTCGTAGATTTAAAGGAAAAACGCTCTTTTCCGGCATTACATATGCACCAATGGTCATGCCCGAAATAATCATGGGAAGTGCACTCGGACTAACCTTTGTGGCATTGAAGTTTAGTACCGGATTTTTCACAATGATGATCGCACACATCACATTTACCATGTGTTATGTCGTGGTAGTTGTGCAATCTCGCTTAACGGGATTTGATCGTCATATTGAGGAAGCGGCGATGGATCTTGGCGCAGATGGGATTCGTACCTTTTTCTACATCACGCTTCCGATGATCTTTCCGGCAATTATCTCCGGCTGGCTTCTCTCATTCACTTTATCATTAGATGATTTAGTGATTGCGACATTTACCACAGGTCCCGGCGGTACAACGCTTCCTATTTGGATCTACTCCAAAGCGAGATTAGGTGTTAGTCCTAATATTAATGCACTCTCTACCATTATGATCGGAATCGTCGCTACGATTGTTTTCCTCGTTACTTTGCTGAATCTCTACATGAGTAAACGCCGAGATGAAGATGAACAAAATGCGAGAAGAGAAAGCGAATAACCCAACTTAGATCATAACTCACTGTTTTAATACCCAATCCGATCAATATTGGATTAGAATCGGATTGGGGTTAATTAATAACATACGAGACATTGCTATGAGTAAATTTTTCCAGTGGTTATATATATTTCTTCTTAATGAAGGAATTATGATGATATTTATGTGTCTATTTACACTCCATTTATGGGTAAATGGAGATATGGCTGATCAACAGCATCATATATCTAAGAGCTGGATTTTTCTAAACTTTATCATTATTTTTGCTTATGGGAATATATATAGCTTCGTACTCTCTACTTTACTTTTTTTCAAGCTATCATATCGGTGGATTACTATCATCAATCTCATTGTCACGATATTGCTCTGCATGATCGTTCTTGATTTTCACTTGGATATTAGTTTTAATCGGCTCATCGATAATATAGTTCGGAGCTCTATGCCTCTAGGTGTAATAATACTATTGCAATTTAGCTATCAATTTTTCTGCCAATATTTTTATCGGCATATCTCACAATTTCCAGTCAAACCGAATTAAGCCAATTTAAATTAAAAAAACTAGAAACCCCCTCCTGTTCAAGGAGTATCTTCTCTAGACCTTATGACGCTTAACTATTTATTAAACCTTGCCCTTACTATAGAGTTTCTGCATCCAAACCCGAGATTGTAGCGGTTTTCCACCGAGCAGTGGTGCAAGCAGGTATCGCATCATATTCCGATATGTCAGCGCATCTTCTCGCTCTAATATTTCGCCATCATTAATTTTCGATAATAACTTGCCGGAAACCTGAAATGTGCCGGGATATTCGATAGGCAATAATCCTTCTTCATAAGAGAGATAATATCGTTTCTTAAGGATAATCTCATCGCCGGCAGCATCAAACATTAAATCAGGAAGAATCCCTAAATCCGCCAATAAACTACTCTCAAATTGCCGTAAATAAGGCTCTATCTCTTTTCCTGATTTTAAGGCTTCTAGTACTCGATAATAGATATCGAATAGCTCTTCTGAAGGTTGCTCTTTGGGGAAGGTTCGAAGCAGTAACTCATTCAAATAGTACGCCGTCCAAATTTCCCGACCGGAAAGCCGAATGGCAAAGAGATCATCAACTTCTTGAATGAAGTAAAAAGCTTTTCCCTCTTTTAAATACCATGCACTATAGGTAAATAATTCTAGATGGCTCAAAGGCTTCTTGGGATTCGCTCGTCCTCTTGCGAAAACGGTTAATCGACCGTAATCCCTTGTAAAAAGATCCACTAAAAAACCGGACTCTTTAAAGGGTCGCTTATTCAGTACAACACCTTCCGTCCGGTTTAATATTAATTCATCTTGCATCTATTTTTCTTTCTTCGCTTTGTTCTTGGCTCTATTATTTTCTAGATTCATCATGTATGAATGTCATCACAACTATGAATCTAAGAGTCTAAGAATCTCAGCCCTTTCGTTAATCTAATAGGGAAGAAGGTTTAAAGGAAGATTCAGAATCATCATCATTCGATTTATCTTTCCCTGAATCGCCAAATGATGCCATCAATTGCCCGATTAAACGCTCCATCACAAATGCATCTTGCGTACGGCGAATGGTATCTCCATTTTCTAATACTGCCTCAGAATATCCTGGTTCAATCGCAATATATTGCTCGCCCACTAATCCCGATGTATTAATCATCGCCATCGTTCCCTCTTTTGGAATCGGCACAGTGCTATCTAATGCCAAAGATACGATTGCTTTGTAATTATTATGATCTAACGTAATACTGCTAACTTGGCCTACTCGAACGCCGGCAATCATCACAGGCGCTTTGATTTTTAATGAGCCTATATTTGTAAATGAAGTCGTCACTTGAATAGGTTTCCCACCACCAAATCCCGATGTTGCATTACTTGCATTTAACGCTAACCACCCGAATGCTGCGATGCCACTGAGAACAAATAATCCTACAACAAAATCCAACCATTTAGAGTTCTTCATTATTAACCTTTCATTGAGATGTTTTTTCAATATTCTACTATCTTTCTATAATATTGTCTTTTAATACAACATTTGAATTTCATAACTGAAAGCGCATGACCTACTTCACGATTATCTTAATCTTTACCTGCTTCTATCAGTTTGCGAATAGGCGCAAACGTTTTCCGATGAATTGGCGTCACACCATATGTTTGTAAAGCTTCCATATGCGCCTTTGTGCCGTAGCCTTTATGCTGTGCAAATCCATATTCCGGATACTCTTCATCAACCTCAATCATCGATTGATCCCTCGCATCTTTCGCCAAAATCGATGCCGCACTAATTTCTGCAAAGAGCGCATCGCCCTTCACAATTGTTTCTGCCGATACATGACTTTTCGGATTTTGATTGCCATCTACTCGTAATAATGTTGGCGTAATATCTAATGCATCCACTGCTCTTCGCATAGCAAGTAACGTGGCTTGTAAGATATTAATCTCATCAATCTCTTCGACAGAGCTACTCGCAATCGCCCAAGATTTCGCTTTTTCTTTAATCTCAATGGCTAATTGTGTACGTCTTTTTTCAGTGAGCTTTTTAGAATCATCTAATCCTTCAATGGGATTATCAGGATCTAAAATCACAGCCGCCGCAAAGACTTCTCCGCACAAAGGTCCTCTGCCTGCTTCATCAACGCCGGCAATGATTTCTTCTCTCTCTATTTGAGAATCCAATTCCAAATCAAACCCTAAACTTTCCTGTTTCATCTATAACACTCCCTTCTCTTTTAAGAGAGAAATCACGGCATCTCTTGCAGCAATATCCGAATTTAAGCGTAAAGACTCATGAAGCGCTCTAAATTTTAGGAGCTTCTGCTGATTCTCTTCACTATCTTCCAATGTGAGATTGATCTCTTTACGAATATTCTCCGGCGTCACTTCTTTTTGAAAGAGCTCTGTAACAAGCACTTCTTTCGATAAAATATTCGGCAGAGAAAAATGCGTAATATTCACAATTTTCGGTGCCAGCCACGCCGTAAAACCACTAAATCGATAACAAACTACCATCGGTTTTTTAAGAAGCATCGCTTCTAATGCCGCCGTTCCAGATGCCAATAATACAGAATCTGCAGCGCTCATCACTTCTCGAGATTGCCCTTGAAATAGATGAATCTTGTTCTGCAAGATTGCCGGCAATTGAGCAATCGCTTCTTCAATGAGTTCTTTAATTTTTTGGGTTGCTGCCGGAATCAAAAATTCTAAATTGGGATAATCTTCCAAGATTAATGGCGCTGAATCTAAAAAGAAGGGTAATAATCGAGAAATCTCTCCTCGGCGACTGCCCGGCAACATCGCTAAATATTGTGCTTCCTGATCCAGATCTAAATGCATTCTTGCTACTGCCATATCTGTTTCTAAAGGAATTTCATCCCCCAAACGATGCCCGACACAAACACTATCCACCTGATGTTTCTTATAAAAATCGACTTCAAAAGGAAATAAACAAAGCACACGATCGATATTTCTACGAATGGTTTTCACGCGACCTTCCCGCCAAACCCACACGGAAGGAGATACATATTGAAATGTTGTGATCTGCAATTTTTTAAGATCTTTAGCAAGGCGTAGATTAAAGTCTGGCGCATCAATGCCGATAAAACAAATGGGCTTACGCTTGATCGCTTCTTCCACCAACGTTTTCTTGACTTTAAAAAGACGCGGAAGATCTTTTAAAATCTCCACTAATCCCATGATAGAGAGCGTTTCAATCGGCTCAATAGATTCAAGTCCTTCCTGAATCATATTCAGGCCACCAATCCCGAAAAACTGCGCTTTAGGATAAATCTCTTTAATCGCTTTGATTAATCCACCCCCCAGAAGATCTCCCGATAATTCACCGGCAACCAGCATGAAAATAGGCGCTTCCTCATTATTCGAGAGAGTCGTATTTATATTCGTTTCTGTCATCGTTTTTCTCCGATTATTTCTCTGATTTTCATGCGCTAAAACCGAATAAAAATGGGCTATTCAAACCTCATACTTTCATCAATGATGAATCATATGATTTTCAAAAGCCCATTTTCGGTAATATCTAATAATGGTTCACGATTTCTATCGAATGTTATCGTTTAGCCATCAACCTGATCAATCCTTATCGAACAATTCCTCGATCTTCTGTTTCTACTAGAAACGTCACCATTTTCTCTAAATGTGGCGCTTCAACTGCTAACTTCTTGATTTCCTTAATTGCATCATGAAGAGGAAGATCTTTACGATAAAGTGCACGATAAGCATCTTTTGTTGCTTTAATCGCTTCCGGAGAATACCCTTTACGGCGCAAACCTTCAGAGTTAATGCCTGATGGCACCGCACGATAGCCCGCAGCTGTCACAAATGGTGGAACGTTACGATGAATTCCTGAAGAGAATCCTGTAATCGCGCCTTGCCCCACTCGGCAACGCTGATAAATCATGGAATATCCGCCCAAAATCACATCATCTTCAATAATCGCATGACCTGCTAAAGAGGCACCATTGGCAAAAATGGTTCGATTTCCTACGATGCAATCGTGTGCAATATGGCACGTTGCCATAATCCAGTTATCATCACCAATTTTCGTGAGCGCATGATCCTGAATGGTTCCGCGGTTAATACTGACATATTCACGAATCGTATTGCGATCGCCGATTTCTAAGAAAACTTGATCGCCATCTTGATATTTCTTGTCTTGTGGCACTTCACCAATGGAACTAAATTGATAGAAGGTATTATCTTCACCAATAGTTGTCGGGCCTTGAATCACAACGTGCGACATCAATTCGGTACCTTTGCCAATTTTGACATTCGGACCAATAACGCAAAAAGGACCAACCTTTACCATTTCATGCAATTCAGCTGTCGGATCAATCACCGCAGATGGATGAATTAATGGCGTACTCATTATTCAAAAGCCTCACGACGGGTACACATTAACTCTGCTTGGCAAACGAGTTTACCATCTACATATGCTTTTCCTTCAAACGCCCAAATTCCACGTTTTGCACGAAGGAACTGTACTTTAAGATCGAGCGTATCACCTGGCTCAACAGGACGGCGGAAACGTGCTTTATCAATGCCGACAAAGTAATAAATGGATTGATCCGTTGAATCGTAATCTTCTACCGATTTAAAGCTTAAAATCCCTGTTGCTTGCGCTAATGCTTCAAGAATCATTACGCCCGGCATAATCGGTTTTACAGGAAAGTGTCCTAAGAAATAAGGCTCATTGTACGTGACATTTTTACGAGCATGTAAGGTTTCGTTAGGAGTGTAATCAAGCACACGGTCAATCATTAAAAATGGATACCTATGCGGTAAGTATTTCATGATCTCATTAATATCAATTACTTTATTATCACTCATATTATTATTCTCTATTTTTTAATTTTCTAATTGTCATTTTGATATTTCACAACTCTGCTATCGAATAACATTCTATTCATAGCAACCTACTCATCAATTTATTCATCCATCTCTTATTAATGAAAAAGAGCTTCGTGACTTCTATCCTTTTGCCACTTTTATGAAAACCCTTCTTTAAATTTTTAAATTCAGATGTTAAACAGCAACTTATTCAACCTTTTCGTCGATCTGTTTTATATGTTTTTCAAGCGTTTTTACTCGATCGAAAAGATCTCCTAAACGCTTAATTCGTGCACTATTATAGCGCCACTCTTTGTTCTCTAATACCGGCGGTATTGAAGAGTACACTTTTCCAGCTTTCAGTGGCTGACTGACCTGAGTTCCGCCGGTAACAATCACATTATCTTCAATTTTCATGTGACCATTCATCCCAACGCCGCCGCCAATGACCACATTATTACCAATATCTGTGGAGCCAGCAATGCCGGTATAACCGGCAATCACCGTATTTTCACCCACAATACAGTTATGTCCTAACTGCACATGATTATCAATTTTCGTGCCTCGACCGACAATTGTATCTTCAATTGCACCACGATCTATACAACTTCCTGCACCAATATCAACATCATCCGCTAATACCACGCGCCCAAGTTGCGCGACTTTAATATAGCCTTGCGCCGTTCGCGCAAAACCAAAACCTTCTGCACCAATGACGGCATTCGGGTGAAGCACTACTCGATCACCCAGCTGACATTCATAACGAACGGTCACGCCTGAGAAAAGATAGCAATCATTGCCCATCACAACATCTCGCTCAACGGTACAATGTCCATCAATGTAACTACCATCACCGACAACCACATTTTCCCCGATCACGCTATATGCGCCGATCGTTACATTTTCGCCAATCTTTGCACTCTCCGCAATCACCGCTGTTTGATGAATACCGGAAAAATTACGAAAATCTTTCTGAAACAATTGTGTTACATACGCCCAAGCGGCATGGGTATTCCCACAGACAATTGCCGGCTGCGTGACATGCTCAAAATTTCGCTCGTCCACTAAAATAGCTGCAGCATTGGTAGTTTCTAAATATTGTCTATATCGAGGATTATGGAAGAAAGAGAGTGTTTGATCTTTTCCATGCTGAATGGTTGATAATCCTAAAATTTCAATAGAACCATCGCCATGTAATGTTACTTTTTCACCTTTTTCTTCAAGATAAGTGAAAATTTCTTGTAATGTCATTATTATTCCTCGTGCTCTTTTACAAGTGTTTGAAAAATAGGCTCTGTTAAGTAAAGCGTCTCTTTCGCAAATAGAAGCCCTGATTCTAAAATCAGATCATAATCATGATCTTGGGCATATTGTAAAATTGCGGTATTAATTTCTCTTTGTAATTTGTATAACTCTTCATTCTTTCGTAGATTAAATTCTTGGCGAGTATCGTTACTAATTCGAACAAATTCTCGTTCTAAATTCACGATATTACGCTCAATCTCTCTGACGGAAGATGCTTCTTCATTACTCAGACTAATCAGTTCTCTGCGTAATCCTTCAATTTGATCACGCTTTTTCAAAAGATATTGATCTCTTGCAAAAAACTCCTCATTTAATAACGAGTAGATATCTTTCTCTTCAATATATTTCTCTAAAAGGAGATTGATATCAACAACGCCTATTTTCAGATCTTGTGCAAAAGTTGGCGTTCCGCAAATGAGGAGAGCAGCAGTTATCAAAGCTGCTGCCCCTTTTTTAAATATGTGATGAATTTTCATAATCACCATTCAAGTATCCATTAATATGGGATACCGATAGAGAACTGGAATTTCTGTTCACGATCGTCATCTTTAGAATGGAAAGGTTTTGCATAAGAGAAAGCAAGAGGTCCAAGTGGGGATAACCACACAAAGCTCATACCCGCTGAATATCTTACATCTCCAAACTCCGGTTTCTTCGGTTTTGCAGTCACGTTACCTGCATCAAAGAAAATACTCCAACGCACATCATTATTATCTGTAAACCCAGGAACTTTCATGATCATCTCGGCAGTTGCGTTATAGCGCATTGCTCCACCTTTTGCATCATCAGTACCTTTATATTTAGGACCAATAGAGCTTCCTCTAAAACCACGAACAGTTCCTAAACCTCCCGCATAGAAGTTCTCATAAAATGGTAATCCTTTCGTATTCCCATAACCCCAACCCGCCATGATGTCACCACGTACAGATAATACATAATCATCTGTCTCTCCTAACTCATAGTAGCTCTGATGCTTCAAATGTACTTTATAGAATTTATCTGTTGAACCAGGAAGTGTACCTGATAATGTCGCACTATTAAGGCTACCATCTGAAGCAAAGATTGTTCTATTTCTAGTGTCACGATATACACCGACATTCATACGGTATAAATGTCGTTTACTCTTGTAAAGAGGTGTTCCATCCGCACAATAAACACCATTACCACACGATATGCCACTAATTTCTTTTACAACTTCCGCAGGAGATGAATAGGTTGTTTTTAGGTTAAGGTTTTCATAACCAATACCCGCACGAATAGAAGTATATTCACTCACAGGATATCCAAAGTTAAACATTAATGAGATACCATCGGCAATGTAGTTACCAGTGTCATCATAGTCATGTTTCTGCTTACTGTAGCTCAAAGATACCCCGGCACTTAAACCATCTTTAGTCATATATGGATTCATATAATCAATTCCATAATAACTACCGCTCTTATTGGTTTCTGCTTGAACGTTTAGCTCATGCCCTGTTCCCATAAAGTTTGGTTGATTAAAGCCGGCATTAATCCCGAATTTACTATCCATTCCATAACTTAAACCAAAAGTTATAGATCCCGCACTTCTCTCTTTAACGTTATACGTTAAATCAACCACACCCGGCTCTACTTGATTGGTGCTTACATTCACATCTTCAACGTGTGCTAATCTCTGAATACGTACACGAGAACGTTCAATATCACTCGCAACAAATCGCCCACCTTCCATCTGTCTTAACTCACGGCGGAAAACTTCATCACGAGTACGTTCATTTCCTTCAATATTAATACGATTTACATAAACACGCTCACCTTGGTCAATCGCAAAAGCATAACCCACAACAGCATCTGTTTCATTAATCTTAGGAATCGCATTCACACGCGCCAATGCATAACCTTCATTCCCTAATCGATCTTGAATAGCCTTAACGCTCTCATCGACGGTTTTAGCGCGGTAAGTATTTCCCTCTTCGATTGTCACTAAAGAGAGTAATTCTTCCTGATCGACGCTTGGGTAATTTCCCACAATTGTAAAGTCGCCAAAAGTATACTTTTGACCTTCATTGATATCGATATCTAAATAGATCGTATCTTGACTTGGACTGATGGTCGCACTTGAGTAGTTTACTTCTGCTTTCAAATAACCATTATCACGATAATATTCTTGGACCTTGTCTAACTCATCTTGAATCGTATATGGGTCATATCGATCTCCTGATGAGAAAATCGTTTTCAGGCTCGATTCACGCACTCGCATTTGACGAAGCAACTTACCATCTGAAACAGCATTGTTTCCCGTAAAGTTGATTTTTTGGATCTGACCTGTACGACCTTCTGAAATATCGAATTGAATTTCTGCCCTATTACGCGGCAACTCTACAATTCTAGGTTCGATAATAATCGCGTATTTTCCACGAGTTTCATATGCTTTGAGCATATTGTTTTTCGCAGTTTCTACAGAGGATCCTCTTAAGGTTTCCCCAGGTCTTAAGTTTGCAGCTGCAATGATTTCTGTTAATTGCTTATCTTTAAGATCCTTATTTCCATTAAAAGTCACTTTTGAAAGTACTGGAAATTCTGCTAATTCAATCACTAAATCAGAGCGAACGATTGTTTCTCTTGGCTGACAGCGTGGATCCTCAGGAGTACAAGGAATCTCTTCATACACATATTCAATTTCAGGCTCTTGCGCTTCTGTTCGAATATTACCAAAAGCACCGCCTTGTCTAATTGCCGAGCCCTGCTTTGGTCTTGCAACTTGTACCGTAATGGATTTAGGTCTTGTACGTCCTAAAATGCGTCCGTTTTCTGTTTTAACCGTGACATCTTTAAATAACCCTGTCGAATAAAGTCTTTCAACTAAATCTTTAACGTTCCCCGTCTGAACGGTCGCATCAGGATCCAATCCTAATGTCGTAAAAACGGCTCCTGGATTAATTTGCTCAAGACCTTCAATTCGAATGTCCTTTACTTCATATTTTTGCGCAAATGCTGTTGATCCAATGAGCAAACTTGTTGCAAAAAAAACTTTCTTTATATCGACAATTGCCATTTTAAAATTCTCTATCATTAGGGCATAGAAATGCATCTATAAACTGCGTTAATATACCGAATAACTGCAAAAAATCCAATATTTATCACTTTAAAACCATTTTGTAATATCGTAAAAAATAATCAAAGCCATAAATAAAAATAGAAATAACGCGCCCAATTGCATCACCATCATGGAAAGTCTTGCGGGGATTCTATTTCTCCCTGCTACGGCTTCAATGCCAAGACCAACCAAGCGCCCACCATCTAATACCGGAATTGGTAAAAGATTTAAAATACCTAGATTCACACTAAATAGTGCCATTAATTGAATAAAGTGAATCCAACCTGAATCCAATTTTTTACCGGCAACATCTGCAATCGATACAGGACCTGCCATGACATTAGGATGAATTTCACCGGTAATCATTCTACCGATAAACTTAAATATTAATAAAGAATTATAATAAGTATCTTTAATCGCATATTTAAATGAATCTATAATCGAATGTTTTTGTAATACTTGTAATGATTCAAATTCTGCCATAATTTCAGGATCAATATTACTCACACCAATCCCAAGCATAAAACGACCATTCCCATCTCTTGTCAGTTGCACAGGCACTTCTATGATCTGTTTATGACGCATTATTGTGAGATTTAAAAGATGCTCATTTATATCCTGCTGATCTAATTCTTGCATCTTTAAGAGGAGATCCTGCCAACTGTGAATTGATGTTTCATCCATTTTGATAATTTCATCATTTACCAAAATACCGGCATTAGATGATGCGCTACTATCTACCACAATACCGATAACAGGCGGAATCAGTGGCATATAAAGTGTTGCACCCAATAGCTGATCAATATACTCATTGGCATTTAAGCGAAGCGGTTCATCCATCTGAATCTCTAAAGTTTCCAATCGCCCATTACGCAGAACCTCAACGGTTGCTTCCCCATCATTTAAATGCTCTACAAATCCCATAAGCATCTCTTCTGCGGTTCGAATGGAACGACCTTCAATGGCAACAACCTCATCGCCTCGCTCAAATCCTGCAATTGCCATCACCGAGTTCGCTGGTGGCGTATCAATTTTCGCTTTAATTGCCGGCATCCCATATAGATAGAGCCCAAATAACAGCACAATGGCAAACAGAAGATTCACACCGGGACCTGCGGCGATTACAACAGCACGCTTCCATACAGGTTTTGCATTAAAAGTTTGGTCTTTCTCTGAGGGTTGGATGTCATGAACTCGTTCATCTAAAAGCCCAACATAACCCCCAAGTGGAATCAGCCCAATACGATACTCAACGCCATCTTTACCAACACGGCCCCAAACTTTTTTCCCAAATCCGATGCTGAAGGTCAGAACTTTAAATCCTAGTTTTTTAGCGGCATAAAAATGCCCAAACTCATGAATCGTGACAAGCACACCCATTAAGAGTAAAAAACCAAATACTGAATTAAAAAGTCCTGAAAACATTATTGATTCCTAAGTTACTAAAGATTACATGCCACAAAAGTATTCATAAAATCTTAAAATTCTAGTCATCGTAGAAGTCTTGATTGAATGCATGATACTTACTTGATGGATACTTTTATAAAGCTGATCCAATTCTACCACAAGCCAATATTTATAGATTTTTCAATCAGTTAAAATACTCACGTCTTAATATTGTGAATGAACCATCTTTTCGGCAATTTCCCGAATCGTTTGATCATAATCCAATAGAGCTTCTTCACTATCTAATGCCGAGTTAGAGATCGTCACCCCATCTAAAATCATTGCAACGTTATCGGAGATATCTAAAAAGCCGATCTTCTTCTGCAAAAACTGATCTACAAACACTTCATTTGCCGCATTCAAAGCCACCAAATGTGATGCTCCGGCAATTAAAGATTCTTTCGCCAATTTCAGTGCTGGAAAAGCAACTAAATCTGGCGCTTCAAACGTTAATGCTGGCATTGTGGTTAAATCTAAATCTTTTGCGCCCGATTTAATTCTCTCAGGATACGCCAACGCATGCGCAATGGGAATTGCCATATCTGCGCTTCCCATTTGAGAGATGAGAGAACCATCGATATATTCCACTAATGAGTGAATCATACTTTGCGGATGCACGACAACGCTAATCTTCTCTACCGGCATATCAAAGAGAAAGTGTGCTTCAATAAACTCTAAGCCTTTATTCATCAAAGTTGCCGAATCAATGGTCACTTTCGCACCCATTGACCAATTCGGATGCTTCAAAGCTTGCTCTAAAGTCACTTTGGAAAGCGCTTCCCGTGAAAATCCCCGAAAAGGACCACCCGATGCCGTTAATATCAAGCGTTTTACACCTTCATAAGAAGCTGTATGATCTGCATGTTTACTGAGAGACTGAAAGAGCGCATTATGCTCGCTATCAATAGGCAGAATCGTCGCACCAAACTTTTTCGCTTCCGCCATAAAGAGTTTTCCGCCCACAACAAGCGTCTCTTTATTGGCAAGCAGAATCGTCTTTCCTGCTCTTGCTGCAGATAAGCTCGATAAAAAACCTTTCGCACCTACAATCGCCGCAACTACCAAATCAATGTCTGCATCTTTTACGAGCTCGATGACTGCTTGCTCGCCTGATAATACTTCGACAGATAAACCCAGCTCTTTCACTTTTAAGCGAAGCATTTTTGCCGCAACTTCATCTTCTAAAATGGCGTACTTAGGCGTAAATTCCTGACAAAGCATTGCCATTTTATCAACGCTTTTATGCGCAACTAGCGAGTGAATTTGGTAACGATCTAAGTTTTCACGAATCACCTTTAAGGTAGAATCGCCGATAGAACCCGTTGCACCTAAGATAGAAACTTGTTTGAGCTTATTCATACAAATTGTAAACCTACAAAAAAGAGCGGTGCTGCGGCTGTTAATGCATCAATGCGATCCAATACGCCGCCGTGTCCTGGCAAGATATTACCGCTATCTTTCATTCCCGCAGAACGTTTGACTACGCTTTCAAATAGATCACCGGAGATCGACACAATCACCACTAATGCACTTAAAGAGACAAAATTCACAATTAAAACTACTTTTGAGCCATCAACCGGAAAGATCGGATTTTCGCCACTTGTGAAGCATAGAATCGAAATAAATGAAAAGATCACACCAATCACAAGTCCACCCATTGCGCCTTCAATGGTTTTTCCAGGGCTAATGCTCGGCGCAAGCTTTCGTTTTCCAAAAGCTTTACCTACAAAGTACGCACTGCTATCGGCAATAATAATGAGTAAAATCAGATAGAAGATAAAGACTAATCCCTGCTGAAATGCTGCTAGGGTAATAATGAGCGCCGATAGAGAGAGAATACTTGCAACAAAAAGAAACTCACGATTTGTCAAAATCGCTAAAGGCTTTCTTGCATGAATCGAAAGCAAAAATGGCATAGAGAGCCAGAAAACAGACATCACAACAAGAAGCGGATAGATAATCGGATTACCTTTCACAAAAAGTGCAAGTGATCCGGCATTCACGCCCTCAGGGTTCTTAGCACCGGCAATCAGCACAATTGTGACGACTAACAGCGTGATTCCGCCAACGGCTAAATAGATGCCTTTGGCAATACCTTGAAGCTTTAAGAGATTACTCCACTCATTCAGACCAATCATCGCTACTAGAAAAAGTAACAAAGAAAATGCCATCGTTGGCAGAAAAAGAATGGCGACAAGTGCCACTATTCCTAAAATAACACCTGTAATAATTCGTTGCTTCATGATTCATTTTCTCCCGCCAAATCGACGATCTCGCTGATCATATTCTAAAAGCGCTGCTTCAAATTCCGCTTCATTAAAATCAGGCCAATGACACTTTGCAAAGTAGAACTCCGCATATGCCAATTGCCATAATAAAAAGTTACTAATACGTTGCTCGCCACTCGTACGAATCAATAGATCTACCGGCGGAAATTCCTGTAGTGAAAGCTTACTTTCAAAATAGCTTTCCGAAATATCCTCCACACTCATCTCGCCTTTTGAGACTTCCTCGGCAATCTCCTGACATGCATTCACAATATCTTGTCTACCACCATAGTTAATGGCAATCACAAGATCTAGCACATCATTATCTTTCGTGATCTCTACGGCATTGAGTAACTTTTCTTTGAGTTTATTGGAAAGCGGGGATAAATCTCCAATAAAAGAGAGGCGTATTCCCGCTTTATGTAATGACTTGAGCTGACCTTCTATGGTTTGATAGAAAAGTTCCATTAAAAAGGAGACTTCTTCATCCGGTCTTTTCCAGTTTTCTGTTGAAAAAGCGTAAACGGTTAAGACCTTAATGCCATGTTTAATGGCACATTCCACACTTTTCTTCACAGATTTAACGCCAGCACGATGTCCTAGTGCGCGCGTTAAACTATTTTTTTCTGCCCAACGACCATTACCATCCATAATAATGGCAACATGCTGACATTTTGTTCTGCTTGTTCCCACAATAGATCCTTAGATTTCCATCAATTCTTCTTCTTTTGTTGCAAGAACTTCTTCGATTTTTTTCGTTGTTGCATCTGTTAACTTTTGGATTTCATCTTCTGTACGGCGTTGAACGTCTTCAGATATTTCACCCTCTTTTTCCATCGCTGCGATTTGGTTATTGGCATCACGGCGGATATTACGTACTGCCACTTTCGCTTGTTCTGCTTCACCGCCCACAAGTTTCACTAAATCTTTACGGCGCTCTTCTGTTAAAGGAGGAAGTGGAATACGGATAAGCGTTCCTGTTGTTGCAGGGTTTAAACCTAAATCACTATTAATGATCGCTTTCTCAATCGGTGCAACCATTGTTTTTTCCCAAGGCGCAACACCCAATGTACGTGAGTCTTGAACGGTTAAGTTCGCAACTTGGCTAAGTGGTACCATTGAACCGTAATAATCAACTTCAATGTGATCTAAAATTGAGATATGCGCACGACCTGTACGGATTTTACCTAAAGCTGTACTTAACGCTTCTACAGACTTTTCCATACGAACTCTTGCATCTTTAATAATATTTTGTGTCATAACTTTGTTCTCCAGTTTCTCTAAACAAGGAAACGCTCTCATGAATTCACGAGAGCGTTTCTAACTAAATCATTACTTTAAAAATCACTTTAAAATCTAATATCCTGCCTTGATAACTCAAGGTTTGTGAACATTGACGATCATCTTTCTGATAGTTTTTCGTCATGTTCATTACAATATCTGTTGCGATATTGATCGTCATTACCGTAACAATATCCGTAATCTTATTACACATGATTGCTAAAATTATTGAGGTGTTGTTTCTGAAACTAACGTTCCAACATTCTCACCTTTTACAACTTTCATTAAATCACCTTCATTAAAGATATTAAATACTTTAATCGGTAAATTATTTTCACGGCACATCACTAATGCCGTTGCATCCATGACGCCTAGGTTTTGGGTCAATGCATCTGTAAATGTAATGTGATCATAACGAGTTGCCGTAGGATCTTTCATTGGGTCAGCTGTGTAAACACCATCAACTTTCGTTGCTTTAAGCATGATATCTGCATTGATTTCAATCGCACGAAGCGCGGCTGCTGAATCTGTTGTGAAGAATGGATTTCCTGTTCCTGCTGCAAAAATCGTCACACGCTTTTTCTCAAGGTGGCGAACTGCACGGCGACGAAGATAATCTTCACATACTTCATTAATACGAATCGCACTCATCACACGTACATACACATCTCTTGCTTCTAACGCGTCTTGTAATGCTAATGAGTTCATGACCGTTGCGAGCATTCCCATATGATCACCAGCAACTCGGTCCATTCCTGCTTCTGCAAGTCCTGCACCACGGAAAATATTACCGCCACCGATCACAACGCCCACTTCAACGCCGATACGGTTTAATGCTTTAATCTCGTCGGCAACGCGCCCAATTGTCACTGGGTCAATCCCGTAATCCCCATCTCCCATCAAGGCCTCACCACTGAGCTTTAATAAAATGCGTTTATATTTAGGGGCTTGACTCATAACTGTACACTTCCTTTCTAGTAGATTTGAGACTTTATAAATAGGCTCTATCTTACTCTATTTCTGAGCGCTTTAATAGCCGTCAATGTCGACTGTTTTTACCAAAGCACTCACTTTTTTAACACTTCAGAACCAACAAACTAAAAGATATACCAAAGATTAACGCTCAGTATCTGAATGATCTTCTAATAATTTTTCTTCTGAAGACTTTCCATTTCCCGCCAACTTTTCTTCAAGCTCTTCCACTCGCTTTGTCAGCTGTTCTAATTTTTCACGGGTTTTTAAAAGCACTTTTTGTTGAATTTCAAACTCTTCGTAACGCACTAACTTAAAATTCGAAAGCGCTGATTCAACGCCTTCTTTCACGAGCCTTTCCGCTTCCCCATGAACATTTTTCACGCCATCTGGTAACGCTTCTTGAATTTTATCAGCAAGATCTTGAATAAAGTTTTTCGGCATATGAATCCTCTCTTTTTAACGAAAATTGTTATAATCGGTGCAGTAAAAATAATGCGTGACATATCTATCATCTCAACCTCATCAAACCATCTCTTTTCTCATATCATTAGATAAAATTGCTATATGTAAAAGATATTCAGCAAAAGCATCACGAAAGATTACGAGAAGTTCCATCTTACTTTAATACTGCTGCAAACAGCTTATTAAAATAGCGTTTACAGCATTGCTGAAAAAGAGAGTTCAAGCGTGATGAAATCGGCTGATTTTGATATAGAATATGCGCCATTATTGAATGTTTAAATTTTATCACAAAAGAGAGTCAAATAATGCAGACCGACGCGCCATTAAACGCTATTAGAATTGTTATGGTTAATACTTCTCATCCCGGCAATATTGGTGCCGCTGCACGTGCGATGCGTGTTATGGGGCTATATAACTTAACATTAGTAAATCCTAAAAAGTTCCCAAGTAGCGAAGCGACTGCTCTTGCAAGCGGTGCTTTAGATGTTTTAGAAAATGCCGTTGTCACAGAAACGCTTGCCGAAGCCATTCAAGATTGCCAATATGTTTTTGGCACAAGTGCTCGTAGCCGTCATATTGGCAAGCCGGAACTTCCGATAGAAACAGGTGCACAAAAGATCAATGATATTTTGCAAAATCAGCCGGATGCGAAAATTGCGATTCTCTTTGGCACAGAAAGAACCGGTCTTACAAATGAAGAAGTAGATCTTTGCCAAGAACTGTTCTATATTCCGACAGAAAACAATTATAATTCCCTTAATATCGCGCAAGCAATCCAGATCATTACCTATGAACTTCGCCGTCAAACCACGAAAGATGATCGCTTAGAGAAAAAGAGAGAACCACAATATGCAGGCGATCTTCCGGCAACCCAAGAAGCGATGGAAGGGTTTATTCATCATCTTGAAAAAACACTCGTGCAAACGCAATTCTTAGATCCGGAAAATCCGAAACATTTAATGAGAAAGCTCAGACTTCTCTATAAAAAAGCAGATTTAACCCAAGAAGAGATTAATATCCTTCGAGGCGCGCTCTCTGCATCAGAAAAAAACTATCGCCAATAAGCGATGATCAAAGAATCTTTGGACTCATTGGAGATCAAAACTTACCATGATAAAAACTATTAAAGAAGATATTCAAAATATCAAAAAATTCGATCCGGCTGCGAGAACTTCTCTTGAAGTAATTCTCTCCTATCCTGGACTTTGGGCTGTGTGGATTCATCGTGTCTCCCATAAATTATGGCAGATGAAACTCAAAACCATGGCACGCTGGATTTCTACTTGGAACCGCTTTCTTACCGGCATTGAGATTCATCCGGGTGCACAGATTGGTCGATGTCTTTTTATAGATCATGGAATGGGCGTTGTGATTGGAGAAACTGCCATTATCGGCGATAACTGTACGCTCTATCACAGCGTGACGCTTGGTGGTACAAGCCTTGAGAAAGGCAAACGACATCCGACCCTTGGCAATAATGTCGTTGTCGGTGCCGGCGCAAAAGTGCTTGGCCCGATTACGCTCGGTAATAATTCAAGCGTTGGTGCAAACTCTGTTGTGATTAAATCCGTGCCGGAGAATGTAACTGCCGTTGGTATTCCTGCGAGATTCTCGAAAGCAGATAAACCGAATGTAAAGAAAGAGATTGCCGATAAACTGTTTAACGCCTACGGCATGAGCCACGATATTGAAGATCCGGAAGCCAATGCAATTAATCTGCTTCTCAATCACATCGAAAAGCTCGACAAAGCCCTTTGCCAAATGCAGATGGAATTGAAAGCGCAAGATATTGACTTAGAAGTAGAATGGCCAACGATTCAAGATTGTTCTTTCGACAATGAAGGTTTACATATTCATAAAGAGAAAGCACCAAAAGCGGAAGAGTCTTCTAATCATTCCGAAATCAAAGATTCTTCAGAGAAAGATGCTAACAAATAATAATCGTTCATCATTACTGATGAGCGATTACCAATAAACAATGTTTTTAACGATCACTAAAACCGCTAACTTCCATGAAGTTTTAGCGGTTTTTTTCATTCTCGATTTTCATTCTCATTTTTCATTCATGTTTTCATTGACGTATTGCATGAAAGTTTCCATTTAAATCCTGAAAAACTCTTATTACCAACGTAAGAGATCACCATTTTCGTGTATACGATCTCAAAAGATAAATACTGCTGGCATGCAATATTAAGAAGAATGCAAGCATTCAACCCAGCCTTGCATCAACTTCTGCTTCCTCCATCAAATCGTCTAGAACTAGATAAAGCGGTCAAATTTCCATATGCAGATGAACGTTCAAAAAATGATAAACCCTCTACCCAATCCACTTCGATAACCATTGAATTCCAAATGCGCCCGGCGCTAGGATTCCAAATGCCCAGATCATTGCTGAGAGAATATTCGACCATTGAAAGTATCGTTTTGGCATCATACAAATGCCGGCAATGAGCGGAATTGTGGCACGGAAAGGTCCTAAAAACCTTCCTAAAAATACGCTCCAAATCCCCCACTTATCAAAGAAGCCTTGCCCTTTAACCAGAAGCTCCGGCTTTTTGGTAAATGGCCACATATTATAAACTCTGAGTTTATAGTGATAGCCAATGCCGTAAGAAACCCAATCTCCTAAGAATGCGCCCAAAGTTGCGGCAATCCAAACCATCCAAAAGGATAATCCTGATTCGCCGATTAAAACACTGAGCCCAACCAAAATTACCGTTGCCGGAATGAGGAGCGATACAAGCGCTAAAGATTCTCCAAAAGCGAGCAAGAAAATAATCACCGGCGCCCAATATTGGTGCTCTCTCGTGAACTCTGTAATGGTTGTAACAAATGATTCAAACTCCACTTCCCCATCCTTTTTGTTTGTATCCCGTTTTTATACGCAATTTTTTATGAAGGTTTTCATTATAAACGAATTCTGATTTCAGTTGAGGATACATCACTGCGCTGATTTAATGTATTGAGATAGGCTTTCTCTTTTGCTTGCTCTCTTTTTTGCTTCTCTTTTACTTGGTTCTCTTTTTTTGCTTCTATTTTAGAGCTGATTTGTGGCGGGAGAGAATACTTGCATGCTTATTACTACCGAGCGCCCGCGAAACATGATCACTTCTATTTAAAGTTCTAAAAGAATTAATATGCTGGCGCGAGATTTTGAAAAGTATGCAAGCATTCGATCCAGCGATGAATCAGCTTCTGTTTCCTACTAAACCCACCAAAAATGACCTATAAAAAAGGACTTCCCATATTATGAAAAGTCCTTTTAAGAGATTTTGAAAGATTCCGGAGCTTATAAACTTAACGCACTGAAACCCTCATCAAAATTCTATTAGAGTTGTTTTACTTCAAATCCAGCTTCTTCAAGCTTCGCTTTTGGTCCTAAAACTGCCGTGTGCGTATCTTTGTTTGAGAGATATTCACGGCCGATACGTTTAAGATCATCAATGGTTACTTTAAGAACTGCCGCACGATAACTTTCAACATCTTCCGGTGTACGATCGTAGCGTTTCATGAAGTAACGATCACCATATTCACCTGCCGGTGTTTTCGGACGATCAATTCCACTAATCACACCTAAAATCGCTTCTTCTAATTGTTGCTCTTCATGATCTGTTTCTAATAACCAATCAATAGAAGCATCAAAATCCGCCAATGTTTCATGTAAACGTGGATCACGATAACTGAAGAAGTTAAACGCGCCTGATCCGGCATTATAGTTTGCACCACCGCCGTAAGCACCGCCCTGTTCACGGATCGCTCTATGAAGGTAACCGTTACGAAGGAATCCTGCTAATACTTGGAATGCCGGAGAATCTTCATGATCTCTCGTCACTGTTTTATAGCTCTTCGCACAATAGAATACCGGCGCATTAATCGCCCAACCAAGATTCACTTTCTCGGCATCTTTTTCTGCGAAAGGCACTGTAAACGCCGCAATATCCGCATTCACATCATGTTTCATAATCGCTGCGAATTCTTGACCCACTTCTTCAATATTATCCGCATCGTTTAATACGATTAATTCATAAGGACTTTGCTGTAATTTCGTTAAAAGCTTCGCAAGTTTTTCGCCAAATTCACGGCATTTTGCATCATCTTTTAAATCATTCTCAATCACTCTAAAATCTTTGATGGATTGCATACCGCTTAAACGCTGATCTAATTGCGAAAGAAGAGAGATATTCTGACTCGCAACGCCCATCGCATAGCTATGACCATTACTCACAATGCCTTGCTCACGACCGAGTTTGATTTGCGCCATGATCTCTTGCATACGTTTTACTTCATCAAAACGTGCGTTGAAGAAGACATCTTGCAATAACTCGCTGAGTTTTTGGCTATTACTCAATAACGCTTTACCGGAAAGAACCCAATATCCACGAATGTCATCATTCATCGGCTGATACATTGTTCTTGCGCTGATTCCACCTGTGATTGCAGAGATACGAGCTTGTTGCTCTAAATAACTCTTATCGCCGGCACCCATTTCTGTCATAAATGCATCGAGGAATGGGAGAATTTCCATCTCTTCTTCCGTAAGCTCCGGCAGATCCACCACGATAGATTGATACGTCATGCCGTTTGTTGTAACAGATCCCAATACCACTTCTTCATTGCTGTAATTCAATTCTGGGAATGTTAAGTTCGCCGGAATATCTTCACGCGTGACGATTGGTAAAATGGAATCATCATCAATTTGTGATTGTCTTGCTTGAAGCGCTTTCGCATCTTCAATGATTTTCGCAGTTTCTTCCGGCGTTAAGTTTGCTTGAATTTGTGCAAGCTTCGCTTTCTCTTTTGCCACAATCTCATCTGCAAGCGTATGGCTTGGATTCACTGTTAACGTGACTGCATGCGGATTATTTAAGAGTAAACGATCCACTAAATTCGGAATAAAGTTACGATCTTGAATCTCTTCACGCATTTTCACTAACGATTCATCAAACGATAATGTATCAAATGCTTCTCCGCCATGAAGTACCGGCGTTAAAGTATCGACGATTAAACGTAATCCATAAGGATAACGATCACCGGAGATCTCTCTTGAAGCAAGCTCTAACTGATGAAGCGCAGATTCAATGCTCTCTTGTGGCACGCCGTTATCACGAACATTCACTAATGTTTCTGTAATGAGCGCTTGGATTTTTTCAGTATCTTCGCCATTTGCACCCTCAAGTCCGCATGAGAAGAATGATTCACGAGTTCCCTCTTCTAAACCACAGAACATGGAAGGCGCCGTTCCTAAATCCGTAGATTCAAGTGCTAAACGAAGTGGCGAGCTTGAGTTATCCACTAATACGCTACTTAAAATACGCGCGCGCATAAGCTCATCTGCATCCATAATTGGATTCAATAACCATGATTGAATCACATGGCTCTGCTTTTCTAACGGCTCATCTTCCGGCAATGCGTAAATTGCTGTAACGGTTTGCGGTTCAGAGTAACGAACTTCATCTTTAACGCTGAAATCAAAATCTTGATACTCAAATTTAGAGAGCACTTTCTCTTCAAATACTTTCTGATGCTCAAGCGGATCCATATTCCCGTAAGTCATAAACACGCTGTTTGAAGGATGGTAATGCTTCTTATGGAAATTCACTAACCCTTCATGGGTTAAATCCGGAATATCTTGCGGTTCGCCGCCGGAGTTATTGTGATAAGTGATTGTTGGGAACAGAGCTTTCGTCAATTCTTGATAAAGCACAGAACCAATCGAGCTCATTGCACCTTTCATTTCATTGAATACAACACCCTTATAGACTAATTCACTTTCCGGATTTTCCATCTCTGTAAACTCAAGACGGTGCCCTTCCTGCAAGAAATCTAAATATTCTAATTGCGGAAAGAATGCCGCATCTAAATAGACATCTAATAAGTTATAGAAGTCTTTTTTGTTTTGGCTCGCGAATGGATATGCCGTCCAATCAGATGAGGTAAATGCGTTCATGAAGGTATTTAAAGAACGGCGAATCATCATGAAGAATGGGTCACGAACGGGGTAGTTTTCTGAACCACAGAGCGCCGTGTGCTCTAAAATATGTGCGACACCTGTTGAATCTTCAGGAACGGTTAAAAACCCAACCAAGAAAACATTATTCGTATCATCGCTCGCAAGGTGAATATGCTTCGCTTTTGTCGCGTTGTGCTCATATTCCTGAAGCGTGATATTAAGGGATGGAATAAACGTTTCTTTAGTTTTGGTAAATGTCTGAGTCATTAATCCTCTCTATTGCATTACAAAGTGCATCTTTCTGTGTAAATCTGTCTGTATCAATCTCGCAGAAAACTCTTAACTCTTGAGCTACTAATTTTCTCTAACTATTTCTACGGATTTCTAAATTATTAAACCTTGCCATCATAACAATATTCTTATGGCGAGGCACTCTGCTTTTCAATATAGGGTTAGATACTTAAATCTCAAGATTGAACACTTCTTATTTCTTTTTCCTATCACACTTTCCCAATGAGCTTTCTCAATGAATTTTGAACTGATCCCATTTCAACGTTTTTTAAGCAAATCCATCAAACAAGTTATAAACACCGTATAAATACAACTTATAAATTATTACGAAATATAGGCTAAATCCCCATTATCTATTTTTTTAGGATACTATCGTTCCATTATTAATTGAATAAATTGAGTAACCTGTCACATAAGCAACTTAAAATAGTGGATATAGAACTTTCTACTGTATTTAAATTTATGTTGAATCACTTTATTTGCTAAGATAGACCTCTTTTAGAGTAAGATAATTCACCTTTTATTATATAGATAGAATCGATGAAGAATATTAGAAACTTTTCAATAATTGCCCATATTGACCATGGCAAATCCTCTTTAGCAGATCAGTTCATCCGAATTTGTGAGGGACTGAGCGAACGTGAAATGGAGGATCGTGTCTTAGACTCGATGGATCTCGAAAAAGAACGGGGAATTACGATTAAAGCACACTGTGTTTCTCTCGACTATAAAGCCGATAATGGTGAAATATACCATCTAAACTTTATCGATACGCCGGGACACGTGGACTTCTCGTATGAAGTATCCCGTTCACTCTTCGCTTGTGAAGGTGCACTTTTGGTGGTCGATGCAGCGCAAGGCGTGGAAGCGCAATCAGTTGCAAACTGCTATACGGCGCTTGATCAAGGTTTAGAGGTTATTCCTGTTCTCAACAAAATTGATTTACCCGCAGCCGATCCTGATCGTGTTGCGATGGAAATTGAAGACATCATCGCCATTGAAGCAACGGACGCCGTTCGCTGTTCTGCGAAATCTGGCATTGGGATTCGTGATGTACTTGAAGATATGATCAAGAAGATTCCGGCACCCGTGGGAGATGTGAATGCGCCGCTCAAAGCGCTGATCATTGACTCTTGGTACGATAAATATGTAGGCGTTGTGTCACTTGTTCGTATCTTTGATGGTGTACTTCATAAGAATGACAAGATCAAAATCATGAGCACAAAAGAAGTTCATGAAGCAACACATATTGGTGTTTTCACGCCAAATCGTGTAGATAAACAGACGCTTTCAGCGGGCGAAGTAGGGTTTGTCATCGCCGGCATTAAAGATATTGATGGTGCGCCAGTGGGCGATACCATTACATTAGATAAAAATTCAGCAGTGGAACCTGTTCCAGGATTTGAACATGTTCAGCCTCGCGTATTTGCCGGTCTTTTCCCTGTTGATTCTGAAGAATATGAAGATCTTCGTGAAGCGCTTAAAAAGCTTCGCTTAAATGACTCTTCGCTTCACTTTGAGCCTGAAACCTCTCAAGCCCTTGGCTTTGGTTTCCGTTGTGGCTTCCTTGGAATGCTTCACATGGAGATTATCCAAGAGCGTTTAGAGCGTGAATATAATCTCGATCTCATCACAACAGCGCCGACAGTAATCTACGAAGTTGAAAAAAATGATAACGAAGTTATCTATGTCGATAATCCAGATGGCTTACCGAAAGTAACACAGATCAAAGAGATTCGTGAGCCGATCATTGAAGCGACAATCTTAACGCCGCAAGAGTTCATCGGGAATATCATGAAACTCTGTATTGAAAAACGTGGTGTTCAGCTAGATATGGTCTATGCCGGCAATCAAGTTCAACTTCGTTATGAACTTCCGATGAGTGAAGTTGTTTTAGACTTCTTCGACCGCTTAAAATCTGTATCTCGTGGTTATGCATCGTTTGACTATAAATTCTTACGCTTCCAACCAGCTGATCTTGTAAAAGTTGACGTATTGATTAACGCTGAACGAGTAGATGCGTTATCATTGATCACTCACAAAGATAATGCGCAATATCAAGGACGTAAGTTAGTTGAGAAGATGCGAGAGCTCATTCCAAGACAACAATTTGAAATTGCGATTCAGGCGGCAATCGGCGCAAATATTATCGCTCGTACCAACGTTCGTGCACTTCGTAAAGACGTTACGGCGAAATGTTATGGTGGTGACGTGAGCCGTAAACGTAAACTATTAGAAAAACAGAAAGAGGGTAAAAAACGTATGAAACAAGTGGGAAGTGTTGAAATCCCACAAGAAGCGTTCTTAGCCGTTCTTAAAGTGAATGAAGAGTAATTATTATGTCATTATTTGCAAATCTCACCCACTACTTAGCGATCATCATTATCCTTGCCATTCCTGTTACAGGTTTGATTTGGCTCATTGATTATCTCTTTTACCAAGATAAACGCCGTGCCGGTAAAAAAGAGCCTTGGATTGTGGATTGGGCGAAGTTTTTATTTCCGGTAGTTCTATTTGTGGGAGTTTTGCGCTCATTCATTATTGAGCCTTATGTGATTCCATCGGGCTCAATGCAACCAACTCTTTATGCCGGCGATATGATCGTTGCCGACAAATGGTCATATGGCGTTCGTGTTCCGATTCTCAATACTCGTATCTTCTCTCAACCTGGCGAAGGCATTGAGCGTGGCGATGTAGCGATTTTCAAATATCCAAAAGATGAGAAAATCAACTACATCAAACGAGTCGTGGCGATTCCTGGCGATGTGATTGATTATAAAAATAAGCAATTCACCATCAATGGTGAAGCGTTAGAATATACTTATCAGGGTCCTGCTAAAGCGCCTGAGGAAGAAGATCTATTTGTTGTAGAACGCTTCCCTACTGGCTCTGCGGGTTCTGGTGAATATAAAGAACATACGATTCAAACGTCAAACCACATTACAAATGCTGACCGTGGCGTTGGACTTTATCATCGTTTCCCATTAACCATTCCAGAAGGAAAATTCCTGATGATGGGCGACAATCGTGACAATAGTTATGATGGCCGTTTCTGGGAACTGGTTGATGACAAAAAAATCCTAGGTAAAGCTCGCTATATCTGGATGAACTATAACTGTGTCACTTCTTTTGAAGATTGTGACCATATCTTTACCACAATAAAATAATATGCAACAGCTCGAGAAAAATCTCAATTACACCTTCATGGATAAGCGCCTTCTAAAACAGGCGTTTGTTCATCGTTCCTACTCACAAGATAACAACGAACGCTTAGAATATCTCGGCGATGGTTGTTTGAACTTCATTATCGCAGAAGCGCTCTATCATAAGTTGCCGGACGCAAATGAAGGCGAACTGAGCCAACTCAGAGCGCATCTTGTGAAAGAAGATACCCTTGCAGAAATCGCGCTTAAACTAAAGCTCAATCAGTTTTTAGTATTAAGTATTGGCGAGAAAAATAATGAGGGCGAATTTAGGCCGAGCACGCTATCAGACTGCCTTGAAGCACTCTTTGGGGCACTCTTTTTAGACTCAGATTTTGAAACCACAAGACTTGTGATTCTGTCACTCTATGAGCCTTACTTTCAAACGATTATCGAAAAAGCCAAGAAGGATCTTGGCGAAATCTTCAAAAGCCCAAAAAGTCGCTTACAAGAGAAACTTCAAGCACTTAATCGTGAAATTCCGACCTATGATGTCATTGACGTTTCAGGGAAAGATCATGAGAAAGTCTTTAAAGTCCTCTGCACTTTTGAAAAACACAAAACAATCGCTGTTGGCACTACGAAAAAACGTGCCGAACAACGTGCTGCTGAATTAATGTTGGAGAAAATATAAAATGACCAAAGCTGGATTTGCGTCGATTATCGGTCGCCCTAATGTCGGTAAATCAACCCTAATGAATCGCATTTTAGGGCAAAAGATTAGTATTACCTCTAATAAACCTCAAACAACTCGCCACGCGATTACCGGCATTTATACCGATCAAGATACGCAAATTATCTTCCTCGATACGCCGGGAATTCACACGAATATGCAATCAGCGCTCAACAAGCAGTTAAATAGAACGGCAATGAGTTCTATCACAACAGGCGATGTGATTATTTTTATCGTAGAAGCGCTTCGTTTTAACCAAGATGATGCGAAAGTCTTAAGCAAGTTAAAAGGCTTAGAAACGCCGGTCATTTTGGTTGTGAACAAAATCGATAAGATCGAAAACAAAGATGAACTTTTCCCATTCTTAGCAGAAATGAGCGAACGTTATGACTTTGCAGACATCGTTCCTTTATCTGCAAAACAAGAGAAAGCCGGCGAAAGATTAGTAGAAATTATTCGTAAATATCTTCCAGAGCAACCTTTTCCATATAGCGAAGATGAGATCACAACGGCTTCTAGCTCATTCTTAGCAGCAGAAGTGATTCGTGAAAAACTCACAAGAAGATTGAATCAAGAACTTCCATATACCATTGCCGTTGAAATTGAAGAGTTCAAAATCGAAGGCAACCTGTACCGAATCCTCGCAGCAATCTCTGTTGAAAGAGAGAGCCAAAAAGGAATCGTGATCGGAAAAGGCGGTTCAACGCTCAAAGAAGTGAGCACGCAAGCTCGTATTGATCTGGAACGTCTATTTGATGCGAAAGTTTTCCTCCGTGCATTTGTGAAAGTACGTGAAGGTTGGTCTGATGATGAAAAAGCACTCAATGCATTAGGATATAAAGATCTTCTTTAATTAAAGTATTTTAATCGAGATATTTGAATCGCAGTATTTGCATTGGTTTTCTTAAATGTAATCTACTTAAGAAAAGTTAACTCAAAGCGGGAGAGAATGCTTGCACTCATGTAACGATCCCTCGCCCGCAACTTCAAATCCTCATGACTTTTATCTTCACATAGTCATTTCGGTTTAAAGTTCTAAAAGAAGGAATAATGCTGGCATGAAATTTTTAGAAACATGCAAGCATTCGATCCAGCAATGGCTCAGCCTTCATTTGGCAATCAAACTTACTTAAACTCATTAATCCATTAAAACTTCAATCAATAAAAGATCTTCTTTCGGGAAGATCTTTTACCTTAAACTTAAATTTTAAACGTAAAGCTTTCAGGTAGCCGCTTCTAAACCGTAGCTTCTACCTGACAACTTTCAATTTATAGCATCTTTCAAAGTCTTGCCTTATGATCCAGAAATTCCAATATCTTCTTAAACGTTATACCGATAGCGATCATTATTCTCTGCACGGTGCACTTTGGATGATTATTGCCGGCATGGCTTTTGCCGCCATTAACGTGATTACACCGCTCATTACCGAGCGCTATGTAATCTCATCAAGCTGGATTGCTTTTTATCAATATCTCTTCGCCCTACTTTTCATGGCGCCTTTTTTCATGAAATTAGGCGTGAAGAAAATTCTCTATACGCGCCATTTTATGACGCATTTTTGGCGAATTTTAGTGGCTGTTGTTGGCATTCAGTTTTGGGTGCATGCATTAGCGATTCAATTTCCCATCGGCGAAGGTGTTGCGCTCTTAATGACTTCCCCGCTCTTTGCGAGCCTTGGTGCATTTCTCTTTCTAAAAGAACGCTTTACAGCACCAAGAGTCATCGCCACTATTTTAGGCTTTATTGGTGCGATTATTATTCTTCAGCCCAATAGCAACAACTTCAATACTGCCGCCATCTTCCCTATTTTAGCGGCGGTTTTCTGGGCGCTTCATGCGCTTTTGATGAAGCATCTTTCCGATAAAGATCATCCTTTAACGATGGTCAGTTATCTCTATATTTTAATGGTGCCGATCAATCTCTCCATTGCCCTAACCGATAACTTTACGCATCTTTCGCTGAATACCTTTGTGCCAGATAGCGAGCTTTTAGCAACGCTTCTACTCTTAGGATTCTTAACGGCAATCGCACAATATGCCGTTGCCAAAGCCTATTCTCACGCCGATGTGATCTTTATTCAGCCGTTTGATTATCTCAAATTGCCGCTCAATACCTTCTTAGGATTTATCGTTTTCGGCTGGGCTGTCACAAGCCAATTTTGGATTGGCGCGATCATTATGGTGAGCTCCTTATTAGCCATTAGCTATTTTGAGATTAAAAAGCGAAAGTAATTTCTAATCTCTCATTAAGCTCAAAATTATCTTCATAGAAACAACGTAAAGCCTCTTGAGATTGAATGACAGCAATAGATTCACACTTATTTTTTACCCTATTTAAAAGGCCACTTTTAGATGAATTTTTTAACCAAAGCTGAAGCGATTCAAAAAATGAATCAGCTCGGTCAGCAAAGAACCCCTTTTCTCTTTATCGCAAGTTACGATACGACCAAAAATATTGTATTACCGCTGGATGAAATCTCAAATAGAGAGATCTCTTATGATTTTCAAGGCAACAGTAATTGCCAAACTAGCGATCAAGCCAATTCTGTGACAACAACGGCAGATACAAAACCTGTTTGGAACAGCTTCCCGATTCCGTTTCAAGAATATGATTCGACATTTCAGCCATTAATGCACAATCTTAAAAATGGCACCACAAACCTCGCCAATTTGACCTTTCCAACCGAAATACAATGCAATCTGACATTGCCGGAAATCTTTGCGAGAACCACGGCAAAGTATCGCATTTATCTGAAAGATTATTTCTGCTCTTTCTCGCCGGAAACATTTGTCACAATTCAAGAGAATACCATCGCAACCTTTCCCATGAAAGGGACGATCAATACGCAGGTTCCGAATGCCGAAGCGGTACTTCTGAATAATCCCAAAGAGATTGATGAGCATGAAACTGTGGCGAAAGAAGCGCTACGAGATATTTCATTAGTTGCCGAGAATGCTCGTATTAGCCAATTTCGCTATGTTGATCGTGTAGAACGTGGCGATGGTGCGATTTTACAAACGAGCTCAAAAATTGAAGGCGATTTGCCGGAAAACTTTCATGAAGCGCTCGGCGATCTGCTCTACCGCTTATTGCCGGCAGGTTCTATCACAGGATCGCCAAAAGCGATTACAACCGAGCTACTCGAAACCTTAGAAACTTACGATCGTGGATTCTATTCCGGCGTTGCCGGCATTTATGATGGCGAAAATCTTGATAGCGCCGTCCTAATTCGCTATCTTGAAGCACAGCAAGAGAAGAAAAACAATGAATCAGCAACCGATCAATCTCTCTTTCAATACACCTTTAAAAGCGGCGGCGGCATTACCGCAATGAGCCAAGCACAGAGCGAATATGACGAACTTATCGAAAAAATCTATCTCCCCATTTCTTGAAACCATCAAGCTTGATGGCGGATTTTTTTCATCTCTCGCATTTCATCAAACTCGAATGGATGAAACAAGAGCAGCATTTTGGGAGAATCCAGAACCGCTCTCTCTGCCATTAGCATTGATGAAATCAGGTTCTATTCCGCCAAAAGGTTTATATCGTGTTCGCGTGATTTATAATGAAAATATCGAATCTATCGAATTCGTTCCCTATGAAAAACGAGATATTTCAAGCTTAAAGCTCATTGAAGCAGATATTGATTACAGCTTTAAATATGAGAAACGCCCACAGCTCAATACTCTTTTTCAGCAGAAAAAGAAATGTGATGACATTCTCATTACCAAAAATGGCTTACTAACCGATACTTCTATCGCCAATATCGCACTTCTCAAAGACGGCATTTGGTACACACCAAAATCCCCGCTTCTAAAAGGCACAAAACGTGCAGCATTACTGCATCACGGCATGATCATAGAAGCTGATATCCACCAAGATGATATTACCCAATATGAAAAAATTCGCCTATTCAATGCAATGATTGAATTTGGCGAGATTGAGTTTTCTACGAAGAATATTCTTTAAGACGATAAAAGCCTTCATCCTACGATGAAGGCTTTTGAAATAGAAATTACAAAACCCCTACTCGGATCTTGCCGTCTATTTCTGTAAAATAATAATTGATCGTTCCGTAAGACTTTCCGCCATCAATATCATAAATAATGGGCGATGAGTTAAATCCCCCTTTATAGTTAAATCGAAATAATTTTCCATGATCCGCAATTTCCAACTCATAATCGTTTCTATCAATTTTAGAAGGGGTAAAGCCATGTTGATTTAATAATCTCTGATAAGACAACAATCTTTCCTCTACACGACGAGACCCCATCCCTGTATATCCCGTATAGCGATCCCGCTCTTTTCCTGCAGGTAATATTAACTGTTCAATTCTCTCTAAATCTTGTGCGCTGAATGCGGCGGTTAGCTCATCGTAAGCCTCCCATAATCGAGCAATACTCTCAGGTGTATTCTCAAAAGATTTCGCTTTTGTCCAAGCAAAAGAATCATGCCTATGATCAATCTGTAAATTTCTTCGCACAACGGTATCATTATTGAGCCAATCTATATTAATTGCTTTTTCATCTAACTCAAATAGCTGGAGTTCATCTATTACAGAGGGTTCTGGAAAATTTCGACTTTGTTCTGCTGTAAACTTTCCACTCTCATCAATAGATAAACGTAAATGCGAAACCTCTTCTCCTCCAGTTTCCCCTGTTCTCCGGTTGATAGCAGAAGCATAAATACTCATTTCACAATAAGATATCGTGCCCTCCTTGGGAAGCGTAGGTACTTGAATTCCTCTGATCTCAATATTATTAGCACCTTGATGTAAATGCCCTCCGATATCATCACTTAATTGCATATTCTCTAACTTCCAGCCTTTGGGCAAAATTAGTGTTGAGGTTGTGAATAACAAACCATTAATGCTAAAAATACAATGCATATTATTAAAATTAAAACTTCCCGTATATTCCACAAAGATATCGCTCTCATCATCCTTAATATTTAGAATATCAATCTCCCCTTTTGCCACCGTCAAAGAGATTGATACAAACGATAAGATCGCCACAAGCATGTATTTACTCATAATTTTCATAAATTCATTCCTAAAAACAACTTATTAACAGTTACTTCTATCATACAATATAAAAAAATTCGCCTATTCAATGCTATGATTGAGCTTGGTAAAGTTCAGTTTTATAAACTAAAAAGCACAATAATGATGAATGAGATTATCAAAAAAATCAGCGTGGCATGGGATATCGAAAAAGTTGTTTTTTATAATAAACTGAATCCCGTTGAATCTATGATGGATGTCGCATCTAATAAGGATCTATTAAATTTAGATCTAATGACTTTGCACTGGTCAGATCTCTTAGGAAGAAATCACTCTATGCTAAAAGATATAGAACATTGGTATTTAGTTGATGATCTATTTGATTATTTCTTACCTGCCGTATTAATTCATTTATTACAAAATGCCGATCAAGATGATGACGTTTTACTATGTTTTATGGAAAAGGCTGGTAATTCCACGCTAGATCATCACTCTGACTTATTTTGCCACATGATTTCCTATTCTTTAGACCAAATAGACTCTATAAGTAGTGCCTTCTCTATTTTTGAACCCAAAAAATCATATCCTGAAGCGGTCAAAGCTTTTAAGCATTCAATTCAATGGATTCAAGAGAAATTATCTTTAGAAGAAGAGATTTCCGAACACTTTCAGCCCCAAAAATTTAAAAAAATATCTCTCTTATTTAACCCTGAATTTTTTGAAAGCTTTGATTATTCATATTTAAATATCTTATTAAATGCGAGTTGGAAAGATATTTCCAAAGAACCCCATTTACTTAAAATTATCGATTACGATATCTTACAGATGAAGCAGGAAGCACTTATCTACTTTCTACCTGCTTATCTTATCTCTTCTATAGAAAAAATTTGCAGGGATACCGCTATTTTAGAATTTTCGCTCGCAACTATCGGCAACTCATTAAGCTACATTCATTCGGTATTTACCAAGCAACAGAAACAGATTTTAATAAGATATCTCAATTTAATAAAAAACTTACCAGATTCTTTTATTGATCATCATCAAAAACAAATTAGCAATATTCTCAACATCTTGACTAACTAGACGGATACGAAATATTTTTAACCTAGTTATCTACTTTGATAAGTAAATATCGCAAGGGGTGCAAAAGGGGAATGCGAAGGAACTGCTGTATTTGCAAGTTCCACATAATGGTCAAGATCATCTTCCACCGACAATAACTCTTGACGCCTAAAACTTGGCAACATATCAAAAATAGAAAATAAACCATCTACATCAACAATATCAAATCCCCTAAATTCCCAACTTCTCGCTAATAATGCATCAAAATCAATCTCTGGATAAGGAGATAGAGCATATTGACTATCCAGTATTCGCAACATTGGTAAATACTTCATATCGATAAGTACAGCCATTGCGACAGATCCCTCTTTCGTAGAGTTTTCGATAAGATCCCATTCACTATCCATTAGCTGAACCATATTTCTTTGCGCCCCTAAAGCACATAATTTTTCGGTGCCAATTTCATCATCATCCCAAATGCAACAATCTACCGATGGTAAAACATCCTCTGCAAGCTTTAACTCAAACCCTAATAACCGATAATTTTTACTATCCATTTCTATACCTCAAATTTAATCTTGCAATAAAAGCAAGATCATATCGTCTTTATCCAAAAGGCCAAATTCTAAAACGATCCTTAAGAGTATGATTTGTAGTATCTATTGTGTTTGTTTTTATAAAATAGCGTGTATTAGCATCATAAATATTTTTTTGAGTAATCATTGTTGGAATGTATTCAGGATTTATATCAGCAGAATTTATCTGTAATTGAATTGTTTGTATGGTGTAAGTGTTTAGCCTTCTTTCCCAAGCAACAAAACCCTTCTCGCTAAAGTTATGAGTCGGTTCTCCCAAGAGCTGAACAATATCCCCATACGTTTTATTCTGTAATTCAGCAGGATTAATATAAAAAGGCTGGATGAAAAAACATATCATCCATGTAATATAGATCACAATCAAAGAGGGGATAAATATCCGTAATATCTTCATAAAATAAACTTATACCCCCTATTCCTGAGGCACTTTATGATTATCCATACAGAAAGAAAGCTACTGATAATAGTTACTAAAGGCGTTGTGATCAGCAGATAATACAAGCTTTCTAGCTCTCCTTTATTTCGCATATGGGAATAGGATGATAATGCTAAAACTCCCGTAACTAACATCGTATTGAGAAAGCATGCTAGAACGGTTGCGATATAAAGACCTCTATTTCTCTTAAGCCTTAAATAGAGAACAACAGCGCTTGGCGAAAACACACAAAAGATCATTATTCCCCAAAAAAGTAGGCTTATTAAATAGTGAAGTAAATGGATAGGATCTTCATATAAATAAAAAACAAACTGATTCCAATCAGACTTAGATAATGAAAAGCTCACGATAGAAAACACTAATCAAAGTTGTGATACCACTGAAAATAAAATTATAAATAATGCTCCATTTCCAAAGCGTTAATATTGTTTTTGGAGCTTCATTTTTCTTCATCGATATTCCTTCAATCTAAAAGGCGAACAACCATAATTACGAACTTCCTTATATTTATCTGATCCTACATAAACTAAAACTTTTTCATATTATGATTAAAAAGCCGGAACGATCTCTCCATCAATTAATGTAAAAGTAATATTAGTATCCCAGTATTCATCTTTGCCATTTTCAAAATGTAAAGGCGAAAGCAGTCTTTCAGGATTTCCCTTTCCTGATCCTCCAAACCTAAAAAGTAATCCATCATTGCTAATCATTAATATATATTCATCACGTTCTATAGGTTCCATATACAAATTAGGAATTGCACTATATTGTTTAAAACCATTCAGCACACTATCTTCCCAACTATTAGTGTCAGGATTTCCCTGATATCTTTCTGTTTCACTTAAGCCTGGTTGTCGGGAGTTTACATATTTCTTATAGTTTTTCTCATTCATAATTTGACGAATCTCTTCATATTTTTGCCACAACTTCTCTCTATTTCTAGGTGTATCTTCAAATGGGGTAGATAAATACTTCCAAGAATGAGTATTAAAAGCATGATTCACGACTAAAGATCGACTTACCATAATATTGTCTTGAATCTCTCTTTCATCATAGTAAGTTTTAAATCCTAAGGTTTCTAATATTGGATTATCCGTTACCGTAGACTCTGAATACTCTTTACTTTCAATAGCTGTAAAAATATTATTATCATCATAAGTTAATCGTAATGAGCTGACCTCTTTACTCTCCGTAGATTTCGTATCGGGATTACTCATAAAAGCTGTAATGGTAACTTCACAGAAGGCATCTGTATGATCCACAGGAATATCTATCCCTTCTATTTCAAAACTATTTCTACCTTCTTTAAGCATCATTCCTACGCGATCCACAAATGACCACTGTTGATTTAAATCTCTATCGCTGGATGTATGAATAGGAATTTTATTAATATAGAAATTACAATACATATTTTGGTATCTAAAATCCGCAATGTAGTTAATATTTCCCCCTTCATAAATCTCCCCTTTTGCGACCGTCAGAGAGATCGATACAAGCGACAAGATCGCCACAAACACGTATTTACTCATAATTTTCATAGATTAACTCCAAACTTAAAAGCGTAAAAATGTGCAAACGTGATTAAAAAGCAATCACAATCTCACCATCTATTAAGGTAAATGTCATGTTGGTTGATAAACCGTTACTATAGAATAAAGACGAATATAACCTTTGAGGTGCGCCTATCCCATCCCCACCAAATCTAAATAGTAGCCCATCATCACTAATCAACAACTCATAGCCGTAATCCCGATCAATTGGTCTCATTGTTAAGTTTGAGCTATTAAAAAAAGCTCTATTAGATGCTAATAGACTATTTTCCCAACTTCTAGTTTTAGGATCTCCTTGATAAACTTCTGTTTCTTTCAATCCTGGTTGAAGTGCTTGAACAAAATTTTTATAATTCTTAGCCTCCATAATCTGATGCATCTCTTCATATTTGCGCCATAATTTCTCTCGATTCTCTAGAGTATCCTCAAATGGAGTCGCTTTATATTTCCATGAATGCGTTTTAAAGGGATGATTAACCTTTAAAGAGCGACTTGCCATCACATTATTTTGTAATCCTATTTCTTTTTCATAACTAAGAATGCTTAACTGTTCTAATATCGGCTGATCTGTCACTGTAGTAGTCTCATACTCTTTACTTTCTACAATCGTAAATTCTCTATTTTCATCATAGGTCAGGCGCAGAGAACTAACCTCTTCTATTTCATGTTTTTGGGTTTCAGTATTAGCAATTCTGGAAGAAATAACCATCTCACAAAATGCGCCATCACGATCCTCTGGAAGATCAACACCTTCGACCTCAAAAGTATTATTACCTTCCTTTAAAAACATTCCTATACGATCCATAAAAGTCCACTGACGAGCTAAACTTCTACCTGCTGAAGAATGTAATGGAATCTTATTCACATAAAAATTGCAATACATATTGTGATATCTAAAGTTCACAATGTAATTAATATTTTTCCCTTCATCAATCTCCCCTTTTGTCACCGTCAAAAGAGTATTGATTACTAAAAGTGCTAATAGCGCTGTTTTCTTCATATTCTTTCCCATCTTTAACCTTCAGAAAAAAGCTCTAATCTTCTTCCTAATTAGAGCTTTTAAACTTTTTAGGTATTTTTTAGAGATAACGAAAAAGCTAAAAAGTGCTTTATTAGAAGCTTGCTTTTTAGCTTTTTTCTATCTATTCAAGTAAAAATCAATCTTTCTGTATCTTTATATTTTCATATATGAAAATCAATTATAACTAGAATAAATCAATATTATAAAAAATGATTGTTTTGGGATTTATTTTGCCTTTTAAAATCTTTCACTTTTAGCAATCTTATTTTTTCAAAACATCTGAATATTTCTCATTGAGCTCATCTTGTAATTGCATCCAGTTTGCCGGCAATTCGTGGGCGATGCCTTTGTGGCAATCGATACAGGTTTGGTTGCGATCTTTTGCTAAAGTGTGCCCTGTTCTTGCGCGGATGTTTTGGTTCGATAAATCCATGTTCATTTCTGTATGACAACTTCGGCAACCGGCGGAATCGCTCTCTTTCATTCTTCCCCATTCACGCATGGCGAGGAATCCTCGGCGCTCTTCAAACATCTCCGGCGTATCAATGGTTTTACCGATAAAGTGCTGATATACATCATTCGATGCTTCTATTTTTCGTGCGATCAAATTCAAGCCTTGCTCCGGAACGTGACATTGTGCACAGGTTGCTCTTACGCCAGTTTTACTCACATCGTGCACGGTGCCGGTATATTCCGTCAGGTTATATTGCATCGTGTGGCAACTTGTACAGAATGCTTCGCTATTCGTCCACTCTAAAACTTTATGAGAAGTCATCGTGCCGAAGGTGCCAAATAGAACGCCGGCAAGAATTAGTGCGCCGAGCGACCAACGCGCAGATGGTCGCCAAAACCATTTCCAAAGCTTTTTAATGCCTTTCATATAATCTCCTTATTGTTATGCCTTATTCTGATGTTCTGTTATTTTCCTGTTTTACCAAAAAGGTTATCAACGAGTTCCGGCGCATTCGATTGCGGGACGTGACATTGATTACAGAACCATCTTCCCGGCGCGATATGATCAGTTTTTTCGCCGGTTTGCGAATTGATAAAATGGCTTTCCGGCGCAGCAACGGTTTTAAAATCACTATGTTGCGGCCATGAATGACATGCTAAACATTGATTGGCTTTCAGATCAATCTGATACTTTTCGATTTTGTGCGGAATAAGTGGCGGCTGCTGACGATAGTTTTTATGAAGCACAATACCTTCTTGCATCTGATACGGCTCCACGCTGATATTATCTTCATCCACCGAAACTGGCCCTCTTAATCCTGGGAAGTTTTCCGCAATGCCGGCATTCATTCCAATGCCGATCAATAACCCTAGGCAGATCACTAATAATCGTAATTTTTCTCTCATAACTTCCTCTCTTTCAGGATCGGCTGAATCGTAATTGGTTGATGATTAATGGGATGATGTTTTTTTATAAATCGGTACTTAAAGACATTCTCAGCGCAGACATCAAGGCATCTGCCGCATCTTGTGCAATCGCTAAATCCAATACTTGGCATCAAATCCGCTTCATGAATCTCTTTTCTTTGCTGTAATAATGGTTTTAAAACATGAGGTTCTGGGCAAGCTTTGTAACAATCCATGCAATCATCACACGCTTCTAAATTGGGAGCGCTCATGTGAAGCATTGTTTTCTTCCCTAAAATCCCATAAAAAGCACCGACAGGACATAAATGCCCGCACCATAAATTTGCTGAACCGATAATATCGGTAATAAAAATCACGATGCTAAAAGTCACGCCGATATTCGTAATGGTCAATCCGCCATAGACAAGCGCTCGAAATAGTCCTGTAATGGGATTCGCTAACTCCCAAGCGATTACTTGAAAAATCAGCGAAATCACAACCACAATCCCTAAAATGTAATACCGTGCTTTTTTAGAAACGGTCAGTTGATTGTTAATCCGTAATTGCCGGCGAATCCAGCTCGAAGCATCCGTCACAATATTAATCGGGCAGACAAATGAACAGTATGTTCTGCCGCCAAAAATGAGATAGAAAAGCGTGATCAATAGAACGCCTATCATTCCCATGAGTGGATAGACATTTTGCGCCGCAAGAGATTGCACGAAGACGAAAGGATCGCCTAATGGAATCACTTCTAACAACTCACTATTGGCTAACGTGCCTTGTAACACTCTAAATTCTTCTTTACGTAATCCATCACTATTTGCAAAATTTCCGGCAATTTCAGAGATTTCTCTTTCTCCCGAAAGCGGGTTTTCAACGGTTCCCTGTAAAGCATCCTGATTCATCATCGCAAAAGGAATCGTAAATAATAGAATGATGGAAATCTGACTGATTCTTCTTAAAATGAGAAATAGATGCGCTCGAATCCAGCCTTTTTTCTCCACCGCTTCTTCAAAATAGAACGTGTTATAAGGACTTTTATAGGAACGCTTCTCCTGTTTTGCCGAATTTGTCTGTGTCACTTTTGAATGTTGTGTCATGGTACAAATCTTTTTAATGGAATATTTTCAATTGAAAGGCTTTCTGCTGTTTCCTCTTCCCAACTCACTCGATAATGATCCGGCAATTTCGATCTTGCGATATTGGTCGGAATCACTTTAATGGCAGAATCATGCTCTAACACGCACTTCTCTTCACAAATCCCGCAACCTGTACAATATTCTGCATGTACCACCGGAATAAATTCCGCATGAACGCCGGTTCTCTGATTCTCTTGTCGCTCCAAAGTGATGGCTTTATCAATCACAGGGCAAACTCGATAGCAGACTTCACAGCGCAATCCCAAAAATGCTAAGCAGTTTTCTTCATCAATGAGAACCGCTGTTCCCATTCGAATATCTTCCGCTTCCGTAATGCTCTGATCTAATGCGCCCGTTGGACAAGCGTTGATACAAGGGAGATCTTCACACATTTCACACGGAATCTCTCTTGGCGTGAAAAAAGGCGTTCCAAAACTCGGTTGGCTCAGTTCAGAGAGCTTCAACGTATCGTAAGGACATGCTCGAACACAAAGCCCACAGCGAGTACAAGCGCTTAAAAAATCCGCTTCATCAATGGCGCCCGGCGGTCTTAAGATATTTTTATTCGCAGCCTGACTTTGCGTTGCCAGCATTGCTAAAGGTGTGCCGGCAAGGCAAGCTGCCCCACCGACTTTCACGATATCTGCTAAAAACTTTCGACGATTTTTCTTCATAAAATTGCCTATTGTTCCATATCTTTATTTAGGCTCTTTCAATTTTAACGGCGCATTTCTTAAAGTCTGTCTGCTTCGACAATGGGCACGTTGCATCGAGCGTTAATTTATTCACAAGGCGAGATGCATCAAAGAACGGAATAAAGACTAAGCCATCCGGCGGCGTATTTCGCCCTTTCGTTTCCACCGTTGTCACAACGGATCCTCGGCGAGAAGTGACTCTTGCTTTATCGCCACGGCGAAGTCCTAATTTTTTCGCATCATTGGCGCTAATAAAGAGCTGTGCAACCGGCACCGCTTTATGAAGCTCCGGCACTCTTCGGGTCATACTTCCTGTGTGCCAATGCTCCAATACGCGCCCTGTACAGAACCAAAATGGATATTCGCTATCCGGCAATTCTGGCGGCGCCTCATAAGGAAGCGCAAAAATAATCGCTCTTTTATCTTTATGTCCGTAGAAACTAAAGCCTTCGCCCGGTTTTACATAGGGATCTGATCCTTCACGATAACGCCATAGCGTTTCCTTGCCATCTACCACCGGCCAACGCATGCCACGGGCTTTATGATACATTTCAAAAGGTGCTAAATCATGCGCTTCGCCACGACCAAAAGTGGCATATTCTTCAAATAATCCTTTCTGAATATAGAAGCCAAATGCTTCCCCTTCGGTATTATCAAAACCGACTTGTCTTTCAGATAACGGGAATTTATTTACATTGCCATTTTCAAAGAGCACTTCATATAAAGTTTTACCTTTTAGCTCTGGATTTTTGGCTAAAAGCGCATCTGGCCAAACATCATCTACCGTTAAGTATTTGGAAAATTCCACCATTTGGCGCATATCTGATCGTGCATTGCCGAGCGGTTTCACTTGCTGTCTCCAAAACTGCGTTCTTCGTTCCGCATTCCCGTAAGCACCTTCCTTCTCTACCCACATTGCCGCCGGCAATATAAGGTCTGCCGAGAGCGCTGAAACCGTTGGATAAGGGTCTGACACAATGACAAAAGCTTCAGGATTACGCCAACCAGGATAAATCTCTTCATTGATATTGGGTCCTGCTTGCATATTGTTATTACACATCGACCAATAGACTTTCAGCTTGCCATCTTTCAGCGCTCGGCTCTGATCGACAGCGTGTAATCCCACTTTAGGATTCACAGTGCCTTCCGGCAATTTCCAAATATGCTCGGCAACTTTACGGTGATTGTCATTATTCACTACCATATCTGCCGGCAATCGATGGGCGAATGTTCCTACTTCCCTTGCCGTTCCACATGCCGATGGTTGTCCTGTTAAAGAGAAAGGTCCGCAACCTGGTTTCGAGATTTTTCCGGTCAATAGATGAATGTTATAGATTAAGTTATTCGCCCAAGTACCGCGAGTATGTTGGTTGAATCCCATCGTCCAATACGACACAATATTTTTCTTAGGATCGGCATAGAGTTTTGCTAAACGCTCGAGCTTATTCTTTGGAACTCCGGAAATTTCATGTGCTTTCTCTAAGGTATATTCTGAAACAAACTCGGCAAATTCTTCAAAGGTTATGGGCGTTGAATCTCCGGAATTTGGATTTTTCGCCTGAACTTGTAACGGATTTTCAGGACGTAAACCATAACCAATATCATCATCGCCTTTTCTAAAGTTCGTATGTTTATCAATAAAGTCCTGATCGTAGGCTCTGTTTTGAATAATGTAGTTGGCGATATAGTTTAAAATCGCAAGGTCAGATTGCGGCGTGAAGATTAAACCATTATCGGCAAGTTCAAAAGATCGGTGCGTATACGTGGATAATACATGCACTTCACAATTGGGATGCGATAATCTCTGGCTCGTAATTCTCGACCATAAAATCGGATGCATTTCCGCCATATTCGATCCCCAAAGCACAAATGCATCGGCTTCTTCGATATCATTATAACAGCCCATCGGTTCATCCATGCCGAATGTTCGCATAAAGCCAACAACGGCAGAAGCCATACAATGGCGCGCATTTGGATCTAGGTTATTACTTCTTAATCCCGCTTTATGGAGTTTAACGGCGGTATAGCCTTCAAAGATAGTCCATTGTCCGGAACCAAACATGGCAACATTATCAGGACCTTTCTCTTTATCTTTGTACGCTTCACGATATTTCTCTGCCATCAGTTGATACGCTTGATCCCAACTGATTTCGGTAAATTCGCCATCTTTATCATATTTGCCATTACTCATGCGAAGTAATGGATTGCTCAAGCGGTCTTTTCCATACATAATTTTTGAAAGAAAATAACCTTTAATACAGTTCAATCCACGATTTACCGGCGCATCAGGATCGCCTTGCGTTCCCACAACACGGCCATTTTTCGTACCGATTAATACGCCGCAACCGGTTCCACAGAAACGGCATGTGCCTTTATCCCATCGAATACCATCACTACCCACCTGCTGGCCTTGCGTAACTACGGGAATTCCTGTTAAAGCACTCGCAGCTCCAGAAGCCGCAACGACTTTCATAAAATGACGACGAGATATAGACATATTATTTCTCCATTAAACTGTGTACAGCTAAATTAACTGCCCTCAGGGTAGCAATTAAGGGAAAGGTTTATATTGATGTACATCACGCTTATTATGTAAAATGACGCCTCTAAAAATCACTACGAAAACTCTTAAATCAACTCATATAACTAACATTCAAGAGATTTTAAAAACCCTTCTAAATCGTAATGATTATGAAAAACTACTACTTTATAACTAGTATTTTTTGCAAAAGTTCCGTAAAAAACTCCTTAAAACCTATTAAAAACTTCATTTATAAAAATGATATATTTCAAATATATTTCAAATATATTTGAGGTCGGTTTTTACCGTTGCTATATTATTTAGACCGAAACTTTAATGGATGATATGGATATCATGAGCCGAGAGAAGAAGATTGTTTGGGGCGTTTTTATTGCATCGCTCCTATTATGGATACTGGATGTGTACCTTCGATATGGATTAGATTGGAATTCTTGGTTTTCCCGAAGGGAACTCTACAATCTTACCGGTGTGATGGCGATGATTCCCATGGGAATTGTCATGCTGTTAGCGTTAAGGCTCCGAATTTTCGAAAATCTTTTTCACGGATTAGACAAAATTTACTACGTTCACAAATGGCTCGGGATTTTCAGTATTGTCTTCGTCATTTTGCATTACGGCGTGAAAGTCGGAAAAGGATTTATCAAGCAATATCTCGGAAATGCCTCTGTTCCTAGCGATAAATTTGCCCTGCTGAAATCTTTCAGTGGATCTGCCAAAGATATTGGCGAAATTTTAGTATTCCTCTTTATCGCAATGCTTGTGATTTCGCTTCTGAAAAAGATCCCGTATCAACTTTGGCGACACATTCACCGCTTCATTTCTGTGATGTTTGTGGGCGCGGCATTTCATACGCTCGTCTTAATGCCGGCACGTTATTGGCATGAACCTGTGGGAATTGCGCTACTTGTTTTATGCGTTGCCGGAACATGTGCGGCGATTTATGCGCTCTTAGGTTTGATTGGGAAGCATAATCAATATCGCAGTAAAATTGTAGAGATTGAACATCAAGGCGATATCACATTAGTGACTTGCCAAATTCAAGGAAATTGGCATCACAAAGCTGGGCAATACGCATTCTTGAAGCATCAAGGTTCCGGCGAATCTCATCCTTTTACCATCGCTTCCAACGATATGAAAGATGGAAATGTTCGCTTTGCCATTAAAGCATTAGGCAATTACACTCGTAAAATTCAAACCGTTTGGCATGTGGGCGATGACGTTCGTGTGGAAGGTCCTTATGGCCGTTTCTTCTATGGCTCTTCTCGCAAGGAAAACCAAATTTGGATTGGTGCCGGCGTTGGAATCACACCATTTATCGCTTGGTTAGAAGCACTGCAAACAGAAAAAGTAAAAGGCAAAGTATCGCTCTACTACTGCGTGCGCTCTGAAGAGGAATGTTTAAAACCGGAATATCTCTATCAATTAGCCAATGAGAGCGATGTGTCTTTAACAATTTATTGCGATGAAAGAGGAGAATCTTTACAGATCAATTCTTTACCTTTTGATAAAAACACCGAAGTATTTTTCTGTGGCCCAACAAAATTTGCGGCAGCAATCGAAAAATCCATGCGTAAACAGAATCTATCGGTTCCAAAGCACTTCCACCGAGAATATTTCGATATGCTGTAATCAGCAAAGACTAGAACTCCGGATTTTGGGATTTGCGAATTTGGAAATTTGGAAATTTGGAAATTTGGGAATTTGGGAATTTACTGAAAAAAAATCGATAACAAAAAACCTGCTGTTTTAAACATGAAGGTTTTTTTGATTCTGGTTCTGATTCTGTTGTTAATTTTGATTCTAATAACGATTTCGAATAATTATGCTTCTATTTATGATTGAATCTCATTGCCATTTTCATCATCCACTTCATCGAAGAAATGATTAATCAGACTAATTGAAAGTACGCTAGAATGCGCTTTTACGGTTTCCATAATGGCATAAGCATCTTCATTTTCTTGATCTTCAATCACAACGGCAATCTTGTTTTTATGATCATGTTCAACAACTTCACAGCCTGGAAGCTGATTGAGATATTCCATTAATCCCGGAAAATTCTCTTCATTCACATGCACTAATACACCGCAAACATTATATTTCTTGCTCATATAAACCTCTTCAGTGATCTATTCAATGCTCGCAATATAACATTCAAAAATAAAAACCTCGTCGAAGTAACCACCCTTTCTGAACGCTTCTTGATCTTCCTCAATGATTTTCTGTTTATTTTTTAAATGCTTTATGATTGTTTTACGGTTATTTTTTATTTGAATTTCAGCCTAAAAATAGGAATAGAATCAATCTTATACATGAAATAATTGGATGCTTTCAAACATTCAACACAGCTAATTTCAGCACTTTTCGCCAATCGCACTTTTATCAATTAAATCCGTAATCTCTTCTATTCTATTGTCGTTTAAAATTCCGAAAAGACTTCATCTTGCTGGCGCGGGATCTTCAAAAGCATGCAAACATTCGACCCAGCCGTGCATCAGTTCTAATCGTGCAACAAAATCCCCTACAAAATCTCCTTATTGCCGGCAAAAAATAGAGCCCATATAAAACGGCTCTATTTTCCGAAAACTAAAATAAAAACTAATATGAAAACTAGAATGAAAGTTAGAAGATCACTGTTCGATTATCTTGAACAATCACGCGATCTTCTAAGTGATAACGAAGTCCTCGTGAAAGCACGATTTTTTCAATATCTTTTCCTAAACGCACCATATCTTTCACGCTATCCGCATGAGAAATACGAATCACATCTTGTTCAATAATAGGGCCTGCATCAAGATCTTCCGTCACATAATGGCACGTTGCGCCGATCAATTTCACACCACGTTTTGCCGCTTGATGATACGGTCTTGCGCCAATAAATGAAGGCAAGAAACTGTGATGAATATTGATAATGCGGAATTTATATTTCTCACATAAATTCGGCGGAATAATCTGCATATAACGCGCAAGTACAATGGTATCGGCTTTTGAATCTTCGATTAATTCATTTACTTTCGCAAAGCTTGGCTCTTTATCTTCAGGATTCACCGGCACATAATGATACGGAACGCCGTACCATTCCACCATGCTTCGAAGATCTTCATGATTCGAAATCACGCCGACAATATTACAATCGAGCTCATCTGCATGCCAGCGAGAAAGAATATCCACCAAACAGTGCGCTTCTTTACTCGCCATGAGCATTACTTTGTGCTGTTTTGAAGTATCAATCATGCGCCAATTGAGCTGGAATTTTTCGGCAATTGGTTCGAAACGCTCGCAAAATTCTTCAATCCCAAATGGCAAGCTTTCCGCCTTAATCACATGGCGCATGAAAAAAAGCCCCGTTTCAAGGTCTGAGTGATGATTCGCTTCCATAATCCAACCGCCATTTTCTGCTAAAAACCCACTTATTGCAGAAACAATTCCTACGCCATCAGGACAAGACATCACCAAACGATATGTTTTCATAACTCTACGACAATCCTTCTTCACTAATTTTTATTGTTGTGTGTTTATTAATATTGATTCACGCCACTTTAAAGCCTTCATCTAAGCAAAGTTACTGCTTTAAAATGCCGGCATTTTAATATGGTATTTGCATACTGCAATATATTTTAAGCTCACCAATTTATCTGAATAATGACTTTTTAGTAAGCCTATTTTTCAATTCTTGTCAGAAATCTTTTCAAGAAACTCTTTATAAGAAACCAACACATCTTAATTTAAGATTTACCTGAACACAAATAATGATACAAGGAAGTATTCGTAACATTTTCAAACCATGTTTACTTCTTATAATTTGGTACACTCTTTAAGCGACTAAATAATACACACATCAAATTAGAAAGGAATCAAATGGCTTTGGATCTTTCAGACACATTAGTAATAGGCGTTTCTTCTCGAGCATTATTTAATTTAGAAGAAGAAAATAGAATATTTCAAGAAAAAGGCATGGACGCGTATCGAGCTTATCAATTAAGAAAAGAAAATACCCCCCTTCAACCGGGAACGGCTTTTTATTTAGTGAAAAATTTATTAGCTCTTAATAAATTAACGGATAAAGCTGTAGTCGAAGTCATTGTAATGTCTAGAAATAGTCCTGAAACAGGGATTAGGGTATTAAATTCATTAAAATCACTAGACTTAGAAATCTCTAGAATGGCTATGTCAGGCGGTGAGCCCCTTTCCCCTTATATTGATGCCTTTGAAGTTGACTTATTTTTATCAAAAGATGAAATGGATGTTCAAACAATTATTGATTCAAAAGCTTGTGCTGCAGCTTTAATTTATGCTCCTCCTACTGAGTTCAATGATTCACAAGATAATCGTGTAAAAATTGCTTTCGATGCTGATGCAGTATTATTTTCTGAAGATTCCGAATACATATATAAAACAGAAGGCATAGATTCATTTCATCAAAATGAATTGAGTAATGAAAATATCCCATTAAAAGAAGGTCCTTTTGCAAAGTTATTGCATAAGTTAAATAAAGTTAAGGCTAGTCTTGGAACATCTATCGAATATTCTCCTTTACGTATAGCAATCGTTACAGCAAGAAATGCTCCTTCACATTTACGAGTAATCAAGACTCTACGAGACTGGGGTGTATATGTAGATGAAGCTTATTTCTTAGGAGGTATCGCCAAAGATAAAGTATTAAAAGCATTTGGGGCTCATATTTTCTTTGATGACCAAGACTCTCATTTAATAGACTCAAGTAAATATGTTCCTTCAGGAAAAGTCCCATACAGACAAAATTCTAAAATGAATTTTATTAATGATTACCATATAAATAATGCATCTTTTTCAAAAAAAGAATAATTCACTATGCATTAGCACGCAGTAAGTCAAGAGAAACTCTATATTTATCAAATAAACTGATATAATTTTACACACTTTAAAAACCTCTTTTATATCCGCTTTTAGGAGCTCAATCATGCAAGTTGTTCATAATGCTATTGCCGGATTACAAATTCTATTTGTAGCCTTTGGGGCAATGGTTCTTGTGCCGTTATTAACCGGACTTAATCCTTCAATGGCGCTACTCGGTGCCGGCATTGGGACTATTTTGTTCCAAGTTGTTACAGGTTGGAAAGTGCCGATCTTCTTAGGTTCTTCCTTTGCTTTTATCGCACCCATTATCTTTGCCATGCAAACTTGGGGAGCGGGCGCGACGTTCTTTGGGCTTTTCGCTGCCGGTTTCATGTATTTCATCTTCGCATTTGCCATTAAAGTCAAAGGCATTGAGAGCGTTCACCGCTTAATTCCTCCTGTTGTGATTGGACCTGTGATTATCGTAATTGGTCTTTCAGTTGCCGCTGTTGCCACAGAAATGGCGATGGGGAAAGCTGGCGGAGAGCAAGTCGTTGATTATAAATTATCGATCATTGTGTCGGCGATTACCTTTATCGTAACGGTTTTAGTAACGATGTTCGGCAAACGTTTTTTACGTCTTGTGCCAATTTTAATGGGAATTGCTATTGGTTACGGCGTTGCCGCAAGTCTTGGACTTGTGGATTTCTCACAAGTAGCAGCGGCTCCTTGGTTTAAAGTGCCGGATTTTGTAACGCCGGAAGTCAACTGGATGGCTGCACTCTTCATGCTTCCTGTGGCAATTGCGCCGGCGATTGAACATATCGGCGGGATTATGGCGATTGGAAAAGTGACCGGCAAAGATTATGCGTCTGATCCTGGCCTTCATAAGACGCTTGCCGGTGACGGACTTGGCGTGTGTGTTGCCGGCTTAATTGGTGGTCCTCCTGTCACAACTTACGGCGAAGTCACCGGCGCTGTGATGCTTACCAAAAATGATAAACCGCTCATCATGACTTATGCAGCCGTTTTTGCGATCTTCATGGCATTCTTCGGGAAATTCAACGCATTCTTAAGCTCCATTCCCCTTCCGGTCATGGGCGGAATTATGATTTTGCTCTTTGGAACCATTGCAAGCCTTGGTTTAAAAGCTCTGATTGATGCGAAAGTCGATATCACCATTCCTCGTAATCTTGTGATTGTAAGCGCAACGCTTATTACCGGCGTTGGCGGTTATACCATTGAAATTGGAAGCTTCCCATTTGCCGGCGTGGGTCTTGCATCTGTGCTTGCGATTGTGCTAAATCTCATCTTGCCACATCCTAAAGATGAGCACGGCGAAGAGCTAGAAGCGGATCTTTAAGATTTTTCGTTCCAAATTTTGAATGTTGAATTCTAAATTTAAAACTTAAAATCTAGTATAAATTCAGCATATTGGATAATAAAAAGTTATAAAAAAACAGCGAATCCCAATAGGTTTCGCTGTTTTTTTATGGAGCTATATTTAGCCTAAATACAAAAATCCCGCACAATGAGCGGGATTTTATTAATACTATATCTCCATGCAATAACCTATCAAGGGCTTATTAGTTTCTAATAGAACCTTGTTATTTTTTTATGATTCGATCAACATCAATATCAGTTGGCTTGAAACGATGATGATCGACCTCACCATAGATAATTACCGTATCTTCAGGTCCTACTTGAACGCCTTTCCAATCATCGTGATCGATTTCTATTTCCATTTCACCTGTTGCATCTTTAAAGAGATATTGCTCGCCACCGAGATGTTTTACAATCGTTCCTTCCATCGTCACTTTTGTATCATCCTTCGCTTCTTTGGCAACAGCGACTGTCGTAATGTTTTGTGTACCAGTAAATCCTTCAGGACTATTTCCATCTGTGAACTGTGCAAATGCGACTGAAGAACCTAAAATCATTGCGGTTACTAATGCTAATTTTTTCATGTTGTATATTCCCTTTGTGAAAATAAATATTGGCTACTTGTTGATGAATGTTATTAAAACATTGAAGTCTTAAATAAATCTTAAGATTGGTAAGGTTATTTAAACTTTTACATTCATTAAATATCACAACTCCATATACAGGAATCTAATCTCAGATTTCTGCTAAAAAACTCTTTGTGAATCTAGATCTTAAAAATAAAACATTATATTTATGCAATACATTGACCAATGCATTTATATAATTTACATTTATAGGGTCAATATTGAGGGAAAAAACAATGAATGAAGCGACAAAGATCAGAGCTGAAAATTTAAAAGCTTGGATTGATGAGTATTATGGAGGCAAACAAGCCGCATTTATCGAAAAAACAGGCATGAATCAAGGAGAGTTATCGGCTCTTATTAATGGTCGCCGTGTTTTTGGAGAACGTAAAGCGAGATCTATCGAAGAACTTGCCGATATGCCTAATATGTATTTAGAGCAGACAGAGCAATCAGAAGTCACTATTAACCCAATGAGTACCCGAGGTATGGTTCCTGTTATTTCATGGGTTGCGGCTGGGCACTTTAGTGATGCAGAGCTCTCCCCAACAGATGACCTCATCAAATGGGTTCCTTGTCCTGCACCTCATAGCAAAGGCACATTTGCCTTAACCGTTTCCGGCATTAGTATGATGAATCCTAATGGAAACCCCTCTTTTGAAGATGGCGATATTATTTTTGTGGATCCAGCACGACTTCCCGAAAACAAGTCTTGTGTCATCGTAACTTTAGGTGGCAGCAACAGCGCAACGTTTAAGCAATTAGTCATAGAGCCAGATGGTAAAAAATATATCATTCCTCTCAATCCCAACTGGGGAGATAAACCTATTGAAATCGAAGGAGATGCATCTATTAATGGCGTCGTAATCGGTAAATGGGTGGATATTTTTTAAGATTTTTTTCAGCATAGAAAATAAAATATTTTAGAGATTCCCTCAATCTCCTTTCTCTTATATTCATCTTGTCTACATAAAATTGAAGTTTTTCATTTCAAAATCCATGCTTCCTAAAACATCATTGACACTTTCGAGAATAGAATAAAGATCTATTGAAAACACCGCTTATTGCGGTGTTTTTTTATATTTATCGAAAAACAAAAGATGTTTCCTCTCTAAATTATTGAATAAATTACAAATAAAGTTTGTAATGAATATTGCAAATATGTAATATAAATTACATTAAAGAAATACAAACAACTCGTTTTATCATTTGTAACAGATTATTTAATCTATGGGAGCATCTTATGAAAAATCTATTCCAACACTTTTCTCTTTTGAATCGTTATCAAGAAAATCGCCGTATTGCTTTTGATTCTCGCTTTAATAAAATTCAATCCATTGCAAATGAATTTAGCGCAGATACTCCAGAGAAAATCCAAGAAAGAATCTTTATAGCAGAATCTAAACTATCTAGATCTCCTTTCTGGCGTAGAAAAGAGATGCAATTACTAACTGAAGCACTTTATAGAGCTCAAAACCTGATTATGAATAGAGATCGTATTTACCAAAAACAGAGCACCATTGCTTATGCTCCTATAGTGCTTATTAAAAAAAGTGTCGCTTAATCAATATATTCACGAACTCTCCCGCTTCGGCGGGTTGTCTTTTAAAATGCGGTACTAATACCCACTATTCTCTTAAATTTTTCTAGCAATTTAAACTACTTCTATTATCATTGTATCTATTAGAACTCTCCCCTGTTTTTATCTAAAGTAATTATAAAACAGTGTAGTACCATATATTTATATCTCTATGGATTTCAATCATGAAGCGACTCATCATACTTTTTACTACAGCCTTTTTACTAACAGCCTGTAGTAGACAACATCCTCTTGAAGCTCCAGCACAAGTTCAACTTCCAAGCGTGGTAAAAGTTGAAGATTACAATGCGATACCAGTAGATCCCATTGGACCAATCTTCGCACCAGATGAAATAAGAATCGATGACAACCCAAGTAAATACTATATCCACTAACCCTTAGAAGACCTTAAAAGAGATATCATGATTAAGCATATTGTATTAGTGCGTTTTAACAAGGAAGTATCAAAAGAACAAATCAAAGACATTTTTGAAAGAATTGGAGCATTAGAAACTATTCTTCCAAGCATGAAATCCTTTGATTATGGTCGATACAATGGTGCGGAAGCACGCCATAAGGGTTTTGACTATGCTTTTTATATGGAGTTTGATACCCCACAGGAAAGAGATGAATACCTTATTCATCCTGAACATGTCAAAGTAGGCACAGAACTTCGATCAATGCTCGATACAGAAGGATCAGATTCCTTCTTAGCATTTGATTATGATACAGAGCTCCTCTAATAGATCGTTTAGAGAATCTCCCAAAATTTTTAATAAGATCCCGAATATTATTAGTATTCGGGATTGTTCATTTTTATATAAAAGTTCATCTATAGATTGGTTAGTTGTTCATCGGAGTCATAATATCTTCCAGTAATTGATTCCATGCCTTACTGACTAACACTTCTGAATATCGCTTAGAACTTAAACGTGCATTCTGAGATAACTCACTTAAAAGCATAGGATCGGACATCATTGTAATGACTTTCTCTGCTAAAGCATCCGTATCTCCAAATGGCACAAGATATCCATTTTCACCAGATTGAATAAGCTCTTTAGGTCCATAAGGAACATCAAATCCAACAACAGGACAACCATGCGCTAAGCTCTCAGCAATTGTTAACGAGAAAGATTCTGAAGGGCTTGTAATAATCGACATACCAGCAGCTTCATATTCTTTCGCAACACTGTCACACCAATTATTCAGGAAAATATTCTTCTCCATATCAAGTTCTTTTACTAAAACTTTTAACTCTGCTAATCTTGATCCTGCCCCATAACAATGAAATTCAGCTAATGGTAATTTTTTGACAACTTTCGCAAATGCTTCTATAGCAAGCTCATGTTTTTTATCATGATCATAACGCGCAAAATAGACTGCTCGTAGAGGATTTCTCTCAATCGTTTCTTCTGTCAAAGGGGCTTCATAAGTATGAGGAATCGCATAAATATTGGAAGGATTATCAAATCGTTCAAGGATATCATTCTTCTGAATATTCGTTTGTACTACAACCGCATCCGCCTTACTTAAGTCTTCAAATACCGGTACATAATTTGAATTAATACGGCTTGTGTTTTTCTCTTTATAATTCACCGCATGTAAATTATGAATTGCCGAAATCACTTTAATTTTATCTGTTCCGTACAGCTTTTTAACATTTAAAGCGGGTTCATAAAAGAAACGATTTTTATCCACTAATAAAATACTCTTTTCACTTTTAGTAGCAAAAAAACTCATTAAAAAATACTCTATGAATCCATTTTCAGTATCAAAAATTTCTACTACCTGCCCCAAAGCATCCATGACTTGAATCTCTAGCGCTGATCGTTTGCCATCTTCTTTATAAAAATAACTTTTAATTAAACAGATCGATTGATCATAACGATAAAAGATTTCTTGTGTTGTTTTCATCCCATCTTTATCTAAAAGATGCGTACAACTTATTTGTCCACCTTCATGATAATAATCCCGGCGATATCTTTTTCCTTGGTGGTAATGAGTAATATAGTGCAAGCGATTATTTAACTGATTATAAATCGCATTCGCTCTTACTCTATTATTTTCATCTACATATTTTTGAGGAGAAACTCCAACATATGACACCTTAAACTTACCGTCATACAGTCGCAATTCCGTATCATTGATGCCTTTTAACTGCTGAAAGTAATCATAAATATTTACCACTGGAATTTTTTTAGATAACTTCCCCTTACTTCGAAGCGCATTCACTTCAGATGTCAGCTGACTACGATAACGGTACGTAATGATTGTAGGAATACAATTCAATTGATTCACAAATAGAGAGCTTCGCAATAATGCGGAACTTTCAATGCCCGTATGTTTCAATCCTAAATCAATGTTTAAGAAGTATATATTTCTAGATGTTCTAATAAAGTCTAAGCCATGCATCTATAATTTTTTCTCACTTCACAATTAATCCAATTTATTTAAAAAATCATATAACAGACTTGAATGGGATCCTTTAAAAAGAATTAGATCATTATCTAAAATAATACTACTAAAGTTCTCTTTAAATATATTTATATCTTTAAAAAAAGTAAATTTTTCATTGTCAATATAACTATCGATATGCTTTGTATAAGACTCTCCTATCAATATTACCTTATCTATTTTTAGGTCAGAAATATAGTCTAATATATCTTTATGTATCCTAATACGATGATCTCCTAACTCTGCAATCTCCCCTAATACTGCTATTTTTCTATTTAAAGTATCTTTCTTACATAAACTTGTTAGAGCTAATTTCATAGAGATAGGATTAGCATTATAAGAATCATTGATTATATTTATTTTCTTATTACTAACAATTCTTTCCTCCAAGTTTCCTCGTCCTTTTACCGGTTTCCAGTCAGAAAAATATTCACAAGCAACTCTCCAATCTGTTTTAGTTAAAAATAAAGCTGCTGTAACTGATAGAAAATTCAACTTTATTTCTTGGGGTAGATCCTTGGGAATATTTACATCATAATCAGAATTATCGTATCTAAACTTTAAAATCCCCTCTTCACTTTTTAATAATTTAAAATTAGATTCTTCACTATCCCCAAAGGTATAAACTCTTGCGCAGGGATTAATATTTGATCTAATAACATCCTGATAAGGCATATTTCCATTTAAAATCACGATACTAGAATCCGGAATATTTTGTAGTGATTTTGACTTCATAATAGCAATATCTTTTAACGAACCAATAGCTCCAACATGCGCTTCGGCAATATTTGTAAATATACAGACATCAGGCTGTAGCATATCATGAGATATTACACTGATAGGTTCTCCCTTAAACTTACTGGCTCCAGCAACTTCAAAAACCCAGTTTTCAGCCCTGAGTGAAGAAAAAAGAATTCCTTTTGATATATAAAATGGTCTATTTCCAAAGTCATTAACATACGTTTTTGATTGAATTCTTTTTAAAGAACGACCAAGCAATCCTAATACACTAGTTTTTCCTACACTACCAATTACTGTATATACAAATGGATTAATATTTTTCCTTTTTTCTTTACATGCCTCAAACAAATCATGCTCTTTATCACTTGATAAAATTATTGCTTCTTTATCATATTTTTGAGCTATATTTTCGTTATCACACATAATGTATTGAATATCATGAATATGATTTTCTACAAAGCGTTCCGTGACACCGATTTTAGAATTAGAAGATCTCAAGATAGCTATATTGATTTTACGATTATTAATCTTGGAATCAATAATAATATTTGACTCCCACATATCTTTAGATTTAAAAAATTTTTTTAATGTCATGTCTGTTTTCTTTTACATATATAAATAGAAATAGAAATAGAAATAGAAATAGAAATAGAATAATATTGTGAATTACTGCATATGTGAGAGTTGAAAATACTCTTATATACGTTTGCCACATTTTATAAAACATACTGTTTCAGTTGGTCTGCTACAGTATAAAAGCTACTATATGAAGCTCCAGAACCTTTGATATAAACTAGTGAATCATTGGTTAAATAGTTAGTAACCTCTTCAAATATCTTCTCTTTATCTAGAAACCATTGCGCATTAGGTAATTGATCAGAAAGTTGTTTAAATGCTGCTCCATACAAAAAAACATGCTCTGCCCCACTCTTTATTATTACTTTTTTTAACTCTGTATGTTCCGAAATCCCATCATGTTCTAAATCAGAAATTTCTCCCAATATAAGCAAACCGTTTCCTGAATAAAGATGCCTTTTTTCAGAAAAGGCCATTATTCCATTTCGCATAGCTAATAAAGAATTATTATGACTATCATCTAACAATGTAAATTGTCTTTCAGCATCTCCAACCAAAATTCGTTCTAGATTTCTAGGTAAATTATAATGTTCTTTTAAAAAAGGAATATGCTTTGACACGTCACAACCAAGAGCCTCTAGTGCTATTAAGCTAGCCATGATATTCTGAATCTGTCCATCACTATCCACAGCTATTGGAAAACTATAGATCTGCTGATTTAAAGAAATCGTAATATCAGCCCCTTCTCTTTTCACTTCTTTTCCTACCAAATAACAATAACTTTGATTATTACTAAGACTATAAGTTTTAATCTGTAAATTTTGCCTATTGGCTTCTTCCATAATTTTACAAAGATATTTTTTTTCTATGTCTCCATTAATAACGGCTGTAGCACCATTTTTAGTATGTCTGAACAACTCATTTTTAATATCTAAGTTTCTCTCCTCACTCCCTGTTTTAGTGTGGGTAAGTCCATAAGAAGTGATGATTACAACGTCACTACAATATCTATATGACTCATTCCCATAAGCTCGTCTATTAAGTCCGCCTAGAGCAACTTCTGCTATCAGATATTGAGGTTTTTTTACTAGATTTAGAGCTAATTCTAAATTAGGTAAATGGACATTATTGTTGCCTTGATTACTTACTAAAGACATCTCTGAGAGAAGATTCTCCAAAATCATTCTAGTCGAAGATTTACCAGCACTACCTGTTATTGTAATCATCTTTCCACTATAGCTTTCAGCGACAATATCAGCTATTAATGATGCGGCTTCCAAACTATTTCCCACAATATATTGAGGTACTTTATTTCTATAGGCTTCTATAGGTTCATCTGTAATAATTAAAGCTAATTTATCACTAATATTTCGCTTTAATAAAGCCTCATTTCTATGGATGCTTTCCTTAGCTTTGGCCCCCCTCATATCTTTAATATCTTCAGGACTTAAGCTTATAAATAATGAACGAGTATAATTACCCTCTTTTATTTTTCTCGGAGTTAAACTGATCATGTCAAAATTAAAGTCAGGTCGTAAATCTTTATTTAGAATCTGTCCTTTAAGGTTGATGTCTAACCACTCTAATCCTATATCTACATTATTATCATCCTCAACATTCATAGAATGAAGAGGTGTTATAGTATTCAGCTCTCCTTCTTTTGTAAGTAAACTTAAGGCTGATACAAGCTCTGTGACATGTTTAGAATCCTTAGCATTAATAACTAATGAGCAAACTATCTTCTGATTTATTCTATAAAATAGTAAACACTGATTACTTTTATTTCCCCAAGAAATACTAGCCACTACGTCAGTTTGTAAATTAGCCAAAGGCTGAGGCTCAAAAATTTTATCTTTTATGACGTGTGATTTATTTTTTAAAAAAGATAGAGTACTTTCATTTAACTTTAAAAATTCTAATCCAATTTTATAATAATCAAATAGATTACTTTTTTGAGTGTCGGCTAATCTTCCCGTTAAACTTCGTTGAGATTTTTTTGACACATTTAATTGTATAGCTAGTCGATTCAAAACCTTTCTAGTTTCTTTTTCTCCTCCATACAATTGACATAAAGCTCGGATACAATCTGGAGCATTTAGAGAGACGGCTTGATTTAATACATCAACTAATAACCTTTCCTCTCCTTCTATACCCCCCGTAGATCGAGCAGCTTTTTGCTCTACCATTGCTCCTCTAGAGAATGTAATAACTTGCTCTGGTTTCAAAGTCTTTTTCTGTAAATCACGTAAGATTTGCAAGTATAAAAGAAGATGATTAGTACCCCAGGCAGAAAGACGATTCCCCGTTGGTCTTAAGCTTAATAGTTCGTTAACAGTGAAAGTTAAGGCTGTTGGTTTTTCAGTATGATTAACCCACATCTTTTGATTTAGTTTTAACATTTCTATCTCAATTGTGTTTATTTTTTATAAGACTGCAGTGCAATAGTATTCAAATACGCTATGATTATTGGTTTAACAAATACTTCCTATACGCAACATACCCTGACAAGTAATGTTCAACGTCATCAATTCGGACTCTAAATGCGTGATGTCTAATGAAGAATCCACCCAAAATACGTTGAGGATTTTTAAAGAACATTGCAACTTCTGGGTAGAAAAATCCATTTAGAAGATAACGCGCACGGTATTCTAAAGCCTCATAGAACTTATCAACGTCAAATCCTTCTAAAAGATATGCAACTTTCGGGTCATTTTGCATACGCTCAATCATTCGTTGCGCTGCCATCATTAACTCTAAGAGTGTTGGGAATGTCGTGATTCTTGTTAGAACAAAATCTAAATGATCACGAATATTATCAAGCCCAAATTGGTAATATTTAGGATCAGGATTATAGAGCGTTAACTCATTCACGCAATAACTCTGCCAATGATCATGTGCTTGCCAATGCTTATTTTCAATAAAATAATCAAATGCTTTTTCGACAGATTGAATCCAACAAGGATCTTTTGTAATTCCATATAAGCGCATCAAACCAAATGCCGCTTCTCCATCATAATAGATGGTACGGCTATCTTCTTTCACGCTCAGATCAGGATAATTCAAAATATGAACATATTCGCCAGTATCTGGTTTTTGCATAAAGAGAATACCAAGCGCTAATTGCTCCATAATCTCTAAATATTTCTGATCGCCGGTAATCTCCGTATATTTTGCATAAGCCAAAATAGATACGGCATTTCCGCCGAGTTTAATTTCATCTCCAACATCTACTAGAAATGCCGCAGAAGAACCATCCGGTAATTCCACAATTTTAATGAGCTCTTGCGTGAGATACTTCAAGGCCTGATCGATCGCTTTTTTCTGCGCTTCTTTTTGCGTAACTTCCCAACCTTCTAACAATGCATACGTTGAACTCGCATGTCGAAGTGCATTGTAGGTAGGAATTGGGCGATCAAAACAAGGAAACCAACCATAATGATAAAATCCATTGGACTTCACTTGGTTCGCTAAATATGCACTACTTGTTTCGATAAGATATGTAACAGTATTAATATCCCATTCTTCTACTTTTCGATAACCACTATTTTTGCCTTCAGATTCTATTTCATAAGTCTCTTTACCATCGGTAAAAACAGCTAATGTTTGAAAGCGATATATTAACGCATCATCATTTGTTGGCCACTGTAGTTCTTTTCTGAATCTGCGCTTACTAAAGTTTTTTAAATTCACTGCATTAGGAATTGCAACACTACTATCTGTTTTATACAGCACTGCGTTTGCATATAATTCATGTTCTAACATAGCGGTTTTAAAATCTGGTGTAAAAGAGAGCCCAAATCTAAAGTAATTACGTTTTGCTTTACTAAATCTTACCTTTAAGTCGCCCCAGCTTAAACTCTCTATTTGATTAATAAGTTCAACTCTTAACCACGTCGGCTTATACCAATTTTTAGTTTGCCATCTCTTTAATGCGGAAATACCTTTACTCCAGCTATCTTCAAAGTTATTCCCCGTAGCGATTTCAATATGCGCTCGATCTATGCCATTAGAAATCGCAAAAAATAGTACGCATGCAGGGTACTCATTAGGAAATTGCGGTAGTGGTTCTTTCTGCAATATCGCTTCTAGTTTCTCTTTAGCATTCGCCAATAATTTATTAAATGACATTTATACTTAATCCTTAAACTCTCAAATATATTTTAACGCTCACGCAATGAGTCTTTGATACGACCAAACGGTTTCATTAGATAATCAAATACAGTTTTCTCGCCTGTTTTAATATCTACGGTTGCAATCATTCCCGGCACAATGGGGAAGGATTTCCCTTCTTTATCGATTAACGTATCTGTATCTGTTCTGATAAATACTCGGTAATAGTAAACTTCCGGCTTTACCTCATCCTGAATGGTATCAGGAGAAATGGTTGTTACCACGCCTTCTAATCCACCAAATATAGAGTAATCATAAGCGGTAATTTTTACTTTTGCTTCTTGTCCAGGGTGAATATAAGCAATATCTCTTGGCGAGATACGCGCCTCAATTAAAAGCTGATCTTCCAAGGGTACAATCTGCATCAGCTCGCCACTAGGAGGTAAAACACCGCCCATCGTTGTGAGCGCCACATTTTTAACAATTCCTCTTACCGGCGATTTCAGCGTTAAACGGGAAAGAGAATCTGCTCTTCCTCTTACCACTGATTCTAAAGATGCTGCTTCCGCTCGTACTTTTCCAAGCTCTTCACGCGAGCGCACCATATATTCAGAGAGCTTTTCCGTGATCTTTAATTTAAGATCTGAAACTTGTCGTTGAAGCTTGAGAACTTCGACATTACTTGCCGCTCCTTCCTTTGCTAATTCGGCAGTTAATGCTAGCTCTTTTTCTACTAAATCTAATGCTTCTTCTAATCCAGAAATAGATTCTTGAACCGCTTTTTGGCGTGTTTCGTATAATTTCGTTTCAGCTTTAATCAAATGTGGATATTCTTTCAATTCATCTGAAAATGAGAGATCTGTTTGATTCACCTCTGACTCTAAACGAGAAATATTGGCAAGAAGTGCTCTATAACGCGTCGCACTCTCCTCAACAGTTGCTTCTGTCTTCGTAAGATCTAATTGAGCAAGAATCTGATCACGCTCCACAATATCGCCTTCTCGCACATAAAGTTCCGAGATAATTCCACCTTCTAAAGACTGAATCACCTGCTCTCTAGAAGTTGGAACAACTTTCCCCGTTCCATTAGAAACTTCCACAATGTTTGCAAAATAGGACCATATGATTAATACCACAATCATTAACCCTATCATCCAAATGATACGTGTCGATTTTACAATTTTCGCATCATCTATCTGATCGTTATATCGGTGTTTATCCTCTTCATAATCCAATAAAAGAATTTGATCTTCTTTACTCATTTTACGCATGAAATATTCCTCTATTTTGCAGATTTACCGGAAAGCTTTGCGATTGCAATATCTTTAGGATCATCTAAAACGATCTGCCCGTTATCGATGACAATAATTCGATCTACCATATTTACGATGCTCATTTTATGAGTAGAAACGATTAAAGTTTTGCCGGCACTCCAAGCTTGAAGTTTCTGAATAAACTGCCTTTCTGTCACATCATCTAACGATGCCGTCGGTTCATCTAACAGTAAAATATAAGGATTTCGTACAAGCGCTCTAGAGAGTAATAATGACTGCTTCTGTCCGCCAGATAAGCCTAAACCACCTTCGGCAATCACATGATCTAATCCTGTAGGAAGCTTCGTAATAAACTCTGCGGCTCCCGACATATTCAGCGCTTTTAAAAGCTCTTCATCCGTTGCCATCGGCGCACCGAGCATGAGATTCTCTCGTATGGAACCATGAAACAATCTTGAGTTTTGGCTCATTAAACCAATATCACGGCGAACATCTGCAGGATCAATATGTGCCATGCTAATATTATCCAAGATTACAGTGCCCTCTTTCGGTTCTAACAATCCTGATAACACCTGTAATAATGTGGATTTTCCGGCACCATTTCTACCTAGAATTGCAATTTTTTCGCCAGGTTTAATTTCTAAGTTTTTAATAGAAAGGGATGGCAAAGGTTGCTCTTCATTGTAGGAAAACGTCGCATTTTTAATCGAAAAATCCCCGGTAATCACATGCTTGTGAACCCGCTTTTTGCCATCCGGATTATCTACTGGCAATTCCATGAGTTGATTAATCCCTTGCAATGCCGACTTTGACTGTTGCCATCTTGCTAAAACTTGCGTTAATCCTGCCATCGGGCCGATCATTCTTCCACCTAAAATGGAAGCTGCAATCAAAGAACCGGTTGTCAGATCCCCTTCAATGACCATCGGCGCACCAAAGAGTACGATAACGGCAAAAGCCCCTGCTTGCACACTCTGTGTCCAGCTAGTTAACGAGCTCACTAAAGAGCGAAGTTTTAAGTTTACATCTGCAGATACAGCATTATAGTTATTCCATTGATGCTGAAAACGTTGCTCTGCTTGTAAGCTTTTAATATCCTCATTACCTTGAATCGCTTCCACAATCATGGCATTACGAAGCGCACTTTCTCGCATGGCTTGGTTTGAAAATTCTCGTAATTTTTTTTGTGCTAATAATCCCGGCACAATCATTAAGATCACGGCAATAATGGGAATCCATACAAGTTGCCCGGCAAGATACCAAAAGACTACACAAAACAGGAGAAAGAACGGGATATCGGCAAATGCCGTGACGGTTGTAGATGTCAGCATTTCTCGAACGCTATCAAGCTCTCTAATTTGAGAAATAAACGTACCGGTGGAACGTGGTCGATGGGAGTTTTTAATCCGTAAAGTATGACCAAAAACTTGGTCGGATATCCGTAAATCCGCTCTTTTTCCAAGCATATCTGTGACCCGAGTTCGCATCTTTCGCATAACAAACCCAAAGATCATCGCCACGATTACGCCACTAAATAGCACATACAACGTAGGATAAGATTCCGCCGGAATCACTCTATCATACACTTGTCGTGTAAATAAAATGCCGGTCAATGCCAACATATTAATAATAAAAGAGGCTAAAAAGATATGGCCATAAGGTTTAATATCTCGAAGTACAATTTTACGAAACCAATCTTTATCATGTGGCTTGATATAATCATCAATTCTTGAATCTGCCACCGTATGAGAAGGTCTTAAAACAACCGCAAGTGTGACATTTTCTAACAGATCTTCTTCTGAAATATGGCTTTTAACACCGGAGTCACCGCTGTAAGTAATACCGACATTGCCTTTTTGATCAAGGGTATCTACAACGGCAATTTGTCCATCTTTCAATTGAACGACTAGAGGTAAACGCCAAACACTCAGTTCATGCTTTTCTAATTTAATAACGTTTAGACTGAGCCCTGCCTGCCTTGCCATTGCACGAAGTACATCACTGAGAGGTTCATTTTTAAGCCAATGACTCGTGAGAGAGATATTCTCTTTCGATACTTCTAACCGATAATGCTTTGCAATCATCACGATTGCTTCAATCCACGCTTGGTAATTGACGATTTTCTTACTCGTTTTTTCTACCGGGATTTCTGTGGTCGTTTCCGCTTCACTATTTACATCATCGGGATTCACTATTGGGTTTACTACTTCTTTTTCGTCCACAAACTATTTTCCACTAAATTTTAAAGTTTATTGAATCAAAACTGATAGATTTAATGACTCACCAATATTCGGCATGAATCAGTAAATCTATAAGAATTTTTCAAAAAAAACAAAAGCAAAGCACCGAAACGATTTCGGTGCCTTACCTAACTCATTAATATTGACTTCTATTCATTGATACTGATTAAATCAAAGTTGTTTTTTGATCTAATAACTCATCTAAAGGATCCACAACTGATTGTAGATCAAATAGATTGTCATTTGAAACAAAGCTGTCAGCACTCTCTAAGTTAGAGATTGATTCTGTAGCTTCATCATTGAAGAATAATGGTAAATTATTTTCTTCATCTGTTGAAATTACATCTTCAAGCGATACTGATAATGGTGATTCAAAGAAGTCTTCATCCACCATTGCAAAGCTTTCTACTCCTGAGAGATCGATACTTGCTGGTGATGGTACGCCCTCAACTTGCCATTTGATGTTATTCAATAGCTCATCAAGATCTTTAGCTTCAACTTCTAAGAGTTTTTCAAACTTACCTTCACCTTTACGGTCAACGTAGAGAATGCCATCTTTATACTCTAAGTATTTATGGATATTGTCCGCAGTTTGTTCGCCGTTTAAGAGTTGGCTAACATCGATGATATCGCCCTCTTCGGCATTAAAGTCTGTCCACTTATCAAAGCCATTGTAACCATTACCGCCATTTCGTCCTTCTTCATCTCCAAGATTCGTAAAGACTAATGTGTCAGCGCCAGCATCCATTGTAAAGATATCATCCGCAGATGATCCGCTTGCGATATCTGCATTCACAGAACCTACAACCGTTTTACCTACATTGATTTCAAGAGTCGCTTTTTCTTTGGCGCCAAGCATTGATGTTGTTTCATAAACAAATTTATCAATACCATAAACCCCACCTTTTGCTTTATAGGTATATGTTCCATCATTCTTAACAGTTAAAGTTCCGAATCTTCCTTCAATGACAATCTCACCATTTTTATCGGTTTCTTTAGGATTTGTATAAGGATTGTTAATAGATATTACTTTATTACCAAAACTAAGCGTATCTAATGACTTCTTCTGCCCCTTATCATTTTCAAATAGACTCCCTTCAAATGAAAGTTTTGTATCGTCTACCACATAATCTTTTGAATGAATAATTTCATCTGTTTCAAAATAAATACTCTGAAGATTTCCTTTATCAGAATTCACTTCAAGTGAATATTTACCTGCAGGAAGCTTATCTAGTTTAATTTCAAAAGAGCCATCTTTACCTCTTGCCGCATTTTCTGTATGCGTAAATACTTCTCCTGTTGTCAGATTCGTCAAGGTATAACTCAAGACTAAATATGAACCAGCAATACCCACAATTGTCGGACTTCCTGTTACTTTAATAGTCGCAGAAATATCTCCATCATGTTCTGCTATTTCAAACTCTTTAGAATATGATTTCCCATGATTTCCTATTTTATCAGGCTCGTCGAAGACAATTTTTGATACTTGATTCTTTTCAGTAACAAAAATATTATCGAAATCATCCTCTGCAGTATGCGTTCCTATCTTAATATTCAAGTTGTCAATGATAGTTTTACCATTTTCATCTTGAGTTACTAATTGGAAACTATCTACTTCTCCATATGGTGGCTTCCAATTTCCAGGAGCATTAGCTGGTTTTTCTACCGTATAGGTATACGTTCCATCCGCATTAATTGCTAACTTCCCATATTTCCCTTGCACTACGGTTTCTTTACCTAAAGATACATCCTCACCATTAGCTTTTAATAGAATTGTTGACTCACTCTCAGTAGCATCCCCTGAAACAGAACCCCCAAACTTTTCAGGTTGATCATAATCATATGTCTTTACCTCATCCACATACAACCCTGATCCTACAAACAGTTCTATAGTACTTCTACTGAATAATACTGCTTTATAAGTTCCTTCTCCAAACATTAATTTCAATTTATCTGAAGCACCTCCAATGAGCGCTGCAGTAAACCATTCTTTTTGAAAATAAACCTCTACATAATTTCCAGTAGCTTCATCTAATTTAAAAACTCCAAGATCAAATTTACCGTTCACAACACCACCACCGGCACTTCCATGAATAGTAAGCTCAGTAACTTGATTTTCTCCAACAGAGAAATCCATTACCCCATCACCTGTTAGTAAATCTGCGCTTAAAATTGGTCCTAACAACCCTAAAGATAAAAATGAAAATCCAGTAGCATTTTTAGGAATTTCTACATCAGATAATGTTTTAGGATCTGTATCTATAATCAATACATTATCAATATCGATACGTTCTTCCTTAGAAGTACGATCTAAATCAAATACTAATTCAGATTCTGATGTCTTACCTGATGGGGAAGTCACTCGATACGTAAATGTATCTTTCTTACCATAACTTCGGAAATCACTATCTACTGTATAAGTATAAGAACCATCTGCTTTTACAATTAAAGTTCCATACTTACCTTCAACCTCCATTACGCCATCAATAAAGGTCTGCTCCCAGTTACCTTTACCATCTTTAATAGCTGTAATAGTGCTATCCTTCGGAACAATATCCTCACCGAAAGAAGAACCTTCTCCCGTAATCATATTACCTTCGGCAGACCCCGTTATCTCCTCAGCATTTCCATAATCCAAAATAACATCTTTAGTGAATTTCAGTCCATACCCTGTAAGTGCCTGAATTCCGCCACCTGATGCCATGACAAACATCCATTTACCTTCTGTTAACTCAAATTCTGTTTCAGAAGATTTGCCACCTAATAAATAAGAAATAACCCAATTTTGTTTAACTGCATGCTGCTCCCATCGACCAGTTACTTCATTAAGCTTATATAAGTGTAAGTCCATTGTCCCGGCAACCTGAATACCACCAGCATCACCATACATACTAATTTCACGAACTTGATCTTTACCTACTTCAAATTGAACAGAGTTTTTCACAACATCTGATAAAACATCTAAATCTAGAACAGCGCCAAGCCCAACATTAGCAACAGTAAATCCACTTTTATTTAATCCACTCGGATTTTCATTAACAATTCTAGCGGGATCAGCATCTAAAAGAATATTTATTATGTCATCAGAAGTTCCAAAAATTTCACTTACACCAGCTTTAATATATGTAGGCTTAGATTCATTACCCGCCTCATCCGTTGCAGTCACTGAAAGATCTGTTCCACGTTCTAATACAGGATCAAATGTATAAGTGAACCCCCCATTCTCATCCGCAGAACCTGAAAAGATAAAATTCCCGTCTTTGTCATAAATCGTTACTTTAGCATTAGGTTCTGTTTTTACCGTGAGTACTGAATTTATATCCACTTCTGCATCTGGTGCATTCGGTGCAATAGTATCAGCATTACCCACAACTTCTTTTGCATCAGAAATTTCTTTACCATCGGCTTCAGCGGTTACATATACCGTTTCCCCATCAGTCACTGGACGTTCTAACTCGATTGTGAAGTTACCATCTTTATCAGCTGTACCTTGCCCAATGATATTTCCATCACGATCTTTAACAACAATTAAAGCTCCTTGTTCAGCCGTACCTGTAAGAGTTTTACCCTTACCTTCCTCTGTATCACCAATTAGCAAATCACCAGGCTCTTCTGTCTTAGCATCAGCATCGCTGTCTGAGTCTGAATCACTATCAGAGTCTGAATCGCTGTCCGAATCGGAGTCGCTATCGGAATCTGAGTCACTGTCTGAGTCTGAGTCGCTGTCTGAATCTGAATCACTATCAGAGTCTGAATCGCTGTCCGAATCTGAATCGCTGTCCGAATCTGAGTCGCTATCAGAATCTGAATCGCTGTCTGAATCTGAGTCGCTGTCTGAATCTGAGTCGCTGTCAGAATCTGAATCGCTGTCCGAATCAGAGTCACTGTCTGAGTCTGAGTCGCTATCGGAATCAGAGTCACTGTCTGAATCTGAATCACTATCGGAATCTGAGTCACTGTCGGAATCTGAATCGCTGTCTGAATCAGAGTCACTGTCGGAATCAGAGTCGCTGTCGGAATCTGAGTCGCTGTCTGAATCAGAGTCACTGTCTGAATCTGAATCACTATCAGAATCTGAGTCACTGTCTGAGTCTGAATCGGAGTCACTATCGGAATCAGAGTCACTGTCTGAGTCGGAATCACTATCTGAATCAGAGTCGCTGTCGGAATCTGAATCACTATCAGAGTCTGAATCGCTGTCCGAATCAGAGTCGCTGTCAGAGTCTGAATCGCTGTCCGAATCAGAGTCGCTGTCTGAATCTGAATCGCTATCCGAGTCTGAGTCACTGTCTGAGTCGGAGTCACTATCGGAATCAGAGTCGCTATCCGAGTCTGAGTCACTGTCTGAATCAGAGTCGCTGTCTGAATCGCTGTCAGAGTCTGAATCACTATCAGAATCGGAGTCACTGTCTGAATCAGAGTCGCTGTCAGAATCGGAATCACTGTCTGAATCTGAATCGCTATCCGAGTCTGAGTCACTGTCTGAATCTGAATCACTGTCGGAGTCAGAGTCACTGTCGGAATCTGAATCGCTATCCGAGTCGGAGTCACTGTCTGAATCAGAGTCGCTGTCTGAATCTGAATCGCTATCTGAGTCTGAGTCTGAATCACTGTCAGAGTCGGAGTCACTGTCTGAATCGGAATCGCTGTCAGAATCTGAATCGCTATCGGAATCTGAGTCGCTGTCTGAGTCGGAATCACTGTCCGAGTCTGAATCACTGTCAGAGTCTGAGTCTGAATCGGAGTCACTATCGGAATCAGAGTCACTGTCTGAATCTGAATCGCTATCTGAGTCCGAATCACTGTCAGAATCTGAATCGCTGTCTGAGTCTGAATCGCTATCGGAATCAGAGTCGCTGTCGGAATCTGAATCGCTGTCTGAGTCTGAATCACTGTCTGAATCACTGTCTGAATCAGAGTCGCTGTCAGAATCTGAGTCACTGTCAGAATCAGAGTCACTGTCTGAGTCAGAGTCGCTATCTGAATCTGAATCGCTGTCGGAGTCTGAATCACTGTCTGAGTCTGAATCGCTGTCAGAATCTGAGTCGCTGTCGGAATCAGAATCGCTGTCGGAATCTGAATCGCTATCTGAGTCCGAATCACTGTCAGAATCTGAGTCACTGTCCGAATCAGAGTCACTGTCTGAGTCAGAGTCGCTATCTGAATCTGAATCGCTGTCGGAGTCTGAATCACTGTCTGAGTCTGAATCACTGTCTGAGTCTGAATCGCTGTCAGAATCTGAGTCGCTGTCGGAATCAGAATCGCTGTCGGAATCAGAGTCGCTATCTGAATCTGAATCTGAATCTGAATCTGAATCTGAATCTGAATCTGAATCATCAATAATTGGACCAACGATCTCTACAGATTCAGATTTATTTCCTGCTCGATCTTGAGCAATTACATCAGCCGCTTCCTCATCAATTAAAGCAGGCTCAAGTGTGATTTTAAAATCACCATTTTTATCTGCATACGCATATCCCAAAGTATTACCATCTTTATCAGTAATAATTACTTTAGAGTTAGGCTCTGCTTTACCAGTAAGTTCAGTACCATCATTACTTAATACTAAATCAGTAGGAGCCTCAGGAGCGATTGTATCTTTTGTACCTACAATTTCTGAAGGTGCAGATTCATTTCCTGTTTTATCACGAGCAGTAACATCCGCAGCATTTCCATCTGTTAATGCTGGATCAAGCGTAACTTTAAAATTACCTTTCTTATCTGCTTGTCCTTTTCCGATAACATTTCCATCTTTATCTGTGATAAAAATCTGTGAATTTGGTTCAGCCTTACCAGTAACTTCAGTGCCATCAGCATTGATTTCTAGATCTGTAGGTGCGTCTGGAGCAAGGGTATCTTTTCCGCCAGTCACTTCCGTTGGTTCAGATATATTACCGGCTTCATCTTCAGCAACAACTTCAGCTTTGTCACCATCCGTTAAACTAGGTTTAAGCTCAATCGTAAAGTCACCATTTTCATCTGCTTTACCTGTACCAATAATTTTGCCATCTTTATCGGTAATCGTAATTTTAGCATTTGGTTCAGAACGACCAGTAATTTCTGTTCCATCTTCATTAACTGTCGCTTCTGGTGCTTCTGGTGCGATCGTATCTTTATCACCAGTGATTTCTACCGGCTTAGACTCATTACCCGCTTTATCTTTCGCAATTACTTCAGCACTGTTCCCATCTGTTAATGCTGGATCAAGCTTAATGTTAAAATAACCATCTTCATCAGATGTACCAGTTCCTATTACATTTCCATCTTTATCAGTAATAGTGATTTCAGTACTTCCTTCATCAGTTTTACCTGTAACCATTATTCCATCTGACGATACATCTACATATTCAATTTCAGGGGCAAGCGTATCCCTTCCACCTTCAATTTCTGTAGGTTCAGACTCATTACCTGCTTCATCTTTAGCTATTACATCAGCTTTTTGCCCATCAGTTAAAGCAGGCTCTAGCTCTATTCTGAAATTCCCATCTTTATCTGCTTGACCTTCAGCGATAATATTGCCGTCTTTATCTTTAATAATTACATCAGCATTAGGTTCAGTACGACCAATAACTAGAGTTCCATCATCATTAACGGTTGCTTCTGGTGGCTCTGGGTCAATGGTATCTTTTTTACCCGTAATTTCTACTGGATCAGATTCATTGCCATCACTATCTTTAGCAATAACATCAGCACTATTACCATCCGTTAAAGGTGGATCAATTTTGATAGAGAAATTCCCATCTTCATCCGCAACGCCCCATGCAATGATATTTCCGTCTTTATCTAATACAAGAACTTCATGACCTGGTGTCGCTGTCCCTGTTACAACATCACCATCTTCACTGAGCTCTACATTTTGAGGTTTATCAACTTTAACTTCAAAAATCGGAGGACCTGGCTCATCAAAAGAAGGCGATGAATCATCATCTCCATTATTCCAGTTATCTAATCCGTAAATAGTTAATCCGCCTAATAAGCCTAGCAACCAAAATGGAGGTACATCATCAGCCGCGGCACTACTTGCAAATTCACTCATAATTGGTGAATCCGGAGAGATTTCCACAAAATCTTGGCTACTATTTAACCAGAAGAGATTGTCATTTCCATCTTCAACAACGAGTTCACTATGCTCACCATTTTCATCTTCTTTAAAGAAGTTAAAAAAGATTACTTTTTTCCCCGTTGCTAAAACAATGACTAAATTCAACCCTTGTTTCTCAACAGATGAGATATCACTCAAATTCCCATCTAGCTTAATTAAGGTTGGGCTAGTTAAAACTCTATCCTCAAACGGAACGGCAACGGGGGTACTCCCATCAGCTCGCTCTACTAAAAAAATTTTCATGAAAATTCCCTTTTTCTTTTATTATAATTAACACAACTGCAACTAAAACTCTGCCCCATCTAAGAAACTAAAATAGCTTTCTTAGTTTCCCTTGGTAAAATGCACAGTCCAATTGCGCCTGAATAATATCAGACTTATTATTTTCAACTTCTACTTGAGCCTGATGAAATTCTTGCTCAGAATTTAGAAGATCTAATAGAGATCTTGTTCCTAATTCTAAATACTGTTTTTTGTATAGTTCTTTAGTGCCACGTAAGTTCTCTACTCTTTGGATTAATAAATTCTTACGTTTCACCATATTCTGTAAGCGAACATCAATTTCCGTGACAGCTTTATTAATCTCTAATTTAACTTCAGCCTTTCTAGCATTTGCAGCACCTGCTCGGCTTGCTGATGCTCTTCTTCCGGCAGCTAATCCACCACCTTGATAAACAGGTACTGATACATTGACTGATACTCGACTTTCAAACTTAGAATCTGACTTATTCACAGGATTTAAGGGGCGATAAGACGTTCCATCTAAAGATATTGTTGGTAACTCGTCAGCCTTTGCTCGATCTAAATCCGCATAAGCTCTCTTTGCTTCTAGCTCCGCCATAGCAAATTCAGGGATATCATCCCAATCAGATAAAATAGAACATCTTTCTGTCAATCCTTTTGGTAATTGCCCAATACTCGCGCCTTCAATATTTGGCTGATTAATTAACAGACCTAACGTTCTTACATAGTTATCATATTGAGCCTCAGTATCTAATGCTTCCGACATTACATTATCTAAACGCGAATTTGCTTGAAGCACATCCGATAAGTTGCTGGCACCCTTGATATGTCTTGATTCAACAAGATTGCCTAAATAATCAACTTGATCAACTTGATTTTGCGCTAAAATTAAGAGTTGTTCATAACGAGAAATCATGACAACCATGGTAGCTGCTGTATGAATCAATTCCTCAGAGGTTGCATCTATATATGCTTTTGCTCCTAAATAGCCATATTCAGCACTTTTTACACTACTAGATGTTTTTCCAAAATCATATAAGGTCTGTTTAACTTCTAAATTTATGCTTTGAACATAATCTCTACTATTACGATCTCTATTATCAGGATTATATTGAAGCCCCAATCCACCTTTTACCTGCGGATAATATCCAGACTTGGCAACATCGATCATTTCAGCTTCACCACGGGCATTTGCTTTTACCTGATTCATACGTGGATGAGTGAGAACTATTAATCTCGTAGCATCTATTAAAGAAATAGAGTGAGATCCACTTTGACTTTTTATCTCAAAGCTTCTCTCTTGATTAATCGTATCTTGAATATTTTCAATCACTAACTGATTGGAATGTAGAGGCTTAACGATTTCAACATCTTCAGCACCATCTTTATTCTGTAAAAAGACCTCTTCTTGAAGGTACTTTTTTTCAGAAATAGTATTATTTTCAGAAGAATCATTTGAAATATCTATTAAGTAAGATGGAGGTTCTGCATCAAAAAAAGGTTGTCGAATAACTACTTCATTCTGAGCGAATGCATAAACTTGATTCATAAAAAATACAGCAACAAGAGCCATATATTTTTTTTTCATATTAACGACCAGTATCTCTATGTGTGAAATATTGTTCATCCAATAAATGTCGTAATGTAAATTAATCGCTGTTAAATATGATATTTATCAAGAAATGAACATATAGATCGTTAATTATAAAGATTAAGTTGTTTATGTCAACAATGATTGGCTGAAATTTACCAAAACAAATCATTGCTAAATAAATATTTATATTAATCATTATTAAAATGATAAAAGTTAACAAAAGATAAAATACTTTATCGATGCTATATATTATTAGAAAGATTAATCTCTTCTTACAGATATAATATTTCATAGAGGCTATACCCCACTCTTTATCCTCCAATATCACTCTAAAATCTTTCTAGTGATACAGGTATTCTATTTTCCCTATGCCCATTTCCCCACTTTTTCTTGGAGCAAAGAAAAAGCCTCTAGTCCGTTAGAACTAGAGGCTTCTCAAATTAAACCCTGGGGGTGACCTACTCTCACATGGGATCTCCCACACTACCATCGGCGCAGCTACGTTTCACTTCTGAGTTCGGGATGGGATCAGGTGGTACCATAGCGCT